>JACOST010000033.1 GCA_016178705.1 Deltaproteobacteria bacterium
GCATGCAGATCGATTCCACAGTAGTACTGATGTTGCGTGGTGTAGAATCTCATCGAGGTCTCCTCCTTCGTGGGGTGAGTTGTTTGCCACAGCCACCGTACCCCGAAGGGCCACGGAGGCGGAGGCCTTGATGAGGATCAAGTGGGTGAACCCGGAGACCTACTTCGACGAGCTGCCCGCGGTGCTGAAGCAGGTGCCGGTGTTGCCGGGCGAAGAAGCTCTTTACGGTCAAATCAGCGCGGTGTTCGAGGCCGCTGCAAAAGACCCGGCAATCAAGCAGGCACTGGTTGAGTCCTTTGTCGCCGCCGAAAAGGAACTCGTCGAACCGCTTTGGCAGTGGCGTTACAACGGCGTAGCCGCCGGCAACGGTTGGACCACCTTGAAGAACGGCGCGGAGTTTGGCGCGGACTACTTCACGCGGACCGCCACCGCCTATACGAACATCTATGTCAATGTGCCGCCCGAAGCCGTGTACTTCTACAACGACAATGACAGCAGCGGCACACAGATGAACGGCCAGAACCTGTATGCGGTTACTTTTGCCAAGGGTCAGTTGCCGCCGGTCAAAGGCTTCTGGTCGGTGACGCTCTACAACGATCACCACCTCTTCAACGCCAACCCGCTGCAGCGCTACTCGCTCGGCACGAAGAACAAGACGCTGCAATACAACGCGGACGGCTCGCTCACGCTCTATGCCGGTGCAACGTCTCCCGGCAAGGACAAGGAAGCCAATTGGTTGCCGGCACCTAACGGCACGTTCTCGCTCTACCTGCGCGGCTATTGGGCCGACAAGGCGATGCTGGACGGCACCTGGACGCCGCCCACGATCAAGATTGTGCAGTGAGCAATCCAAGAAATCGCTCAGACGGCGAGGAGGATTGCCCAGCGTTCGACGACGAAGGAGGCTCAGATGAAATCGGCCGTTACTCGCGATCGACCAAGGCATGCACTGGCACTATTGCTGTGTGCGCTACTACTCGGCGGCGTGCGTGCGCACGCCCAGACGGACCCGCTTCCATCGTGGAACGACGGTCCGGTCAAGAAGGCAATCATCGATTTCGTGCAAGCGACCACGGACCAGTCCAATCCGAAGTTCGTGGCGCCGGAGGCGCGCATCGCCGCATTCGATCAGGACGGCACCACTTGGGTCGAGCAGCCGATGTATACGCAGGTGGTCTATTGCCTCGAGCGGGTCCACGCGCTGGCGCAGAAGAAGCCCGAGTTGAAAACCGTCGAACCATTCAAGGCCGTGCTGTCCGGCGACCGCGAGGCGATGGCGAAGTTCACAATGAAGGATCTGGAGAAAATCCTCGGCGCTACGCTTACCGGCATGACCGTGGAGGAGTTCAATGAGGAAGTGAAACGGTGGCTCGCCTCCGCCAAGGACCACCGCTACAAGCACCTGTACACCGAGCTGACGTATCAGCCGATGCTGGAAGTGATGAGGCTGTTCCGCAACCACGGCTACAAGACCTACTTCGTCACCGGCGGCGGCCAGGACTTCGTACGCGTCTACGCCGAGCAGGTGTACGGCGTCCCACCTGAGCAGGTGGTCGGCACCGTGGGTGCGACGCAGTTCGGGTACGACAAGAGCGGCAAGCCGATCCTGACCAAAGTGCCGAAGCTGCTGCTGAACGACGACAAGGCCGGCAAGCCCGAGGGTATCCACATGATGATCGGCCGACGCCCGGTCGTGGCGTTCGGTAACTCGATCGGTGACAAGCAAATGCTCGAGTACACCGGGGCGGGCGACGGCGCGCGCCTCATGCTGCTGGTGCACCACGACGACGCCGAGCGCGAGTACGCCTACGGCCCGAAGTCCAAAGTAGGCACGTTCCCCGACGCCCTCATGGCCGAAGCGAAGAGCAAAGGTTGGATCGTGGTCAGCATGAAGAACGACTGGAAGAAGATCTTCGCCTTCGAAAAATAGTCATCCGTCAACCCACCAACAAACCGCAGAAGGGAACCAACCATGAAACCAACCACCCAAAACCTTACTCACTTCCTGCTCAAAGGAGCGATGGTCTGTGCCGTCGCCCTGGCCGGAGGAAATGCCCTCGCCGTCGAGCCAAACGCGATCACGGCCATCGACATCCTGCTGGAGCCGGATGCCGTGATGATCCAGCACGCGACCGACACCAACGACCGTCTGCTCAAGGTATTTCCGAAGGGCTTCGCGCTCGATGCCTCCCACCGTCCCCACATCACCTTGGTGCAGAGATTCGTCCGCACCGAGGATCTCGATAAAATCTATGCCGCTGTCGGCAAAGTCTTCGCCAGCGCCAATGTGACCGGCCTGAAGCTGGAAGCCTTCAAATACTATTACATCCCGGACAAGGACCTGGGTCTCTCGGGCATTGTCATCAAGCCAACCCCGGAATTGCTCGCGCTGGAGCAAAAGGTGATCGACGCCGTGACCCCGTTCGCGGCAAAAGCCGGAACCTCGGCCGCGTTCGTCACCGGCGACACTCCCGAGATCAACCCGTTGCTGATCAAATATGTTTCGGAGTTCGTGCCGAAGTCTTCCGGCAAGCATTACCGTCCACACGTCACCACCGGCCTTGCCCCACGGACTTACCTCGACAAAATGCTCAAGGAACCGTTTGCGGCGTTCACCTTCTCGCCAGCCGGCGCGGCGGTTTACCATCTTGGCCACTTCGGCACGGCGGCGGAGAAACTCAAGCAGTTCGAGTTGAAGCCTTGAGAGCATGAAGAATGGAAGCGCATCTTCGCGTTCGAGCAGTGAGGGTCCGTACGGAACGGATCGTAAGCTCAAGAAGGTTCTCTAGGTGTCGCGATGCTCAAGGTCGATGAACAATACCGAGATCACGAAATCTCGAAATAGCGGAAGCACGAAGGAGATTTCGGTCTCGCGGTTTCGAGCTTTCGGGGTTTCGTGATTCTCCAGGCTTTAGAGATGGGTCGCTGTTGTTTGAAGATGTGATGCGAACTTCCGAGATGACACACGGTTAGAAGTGGCGCAGCAAAGCGATAGCGGGAGGGCATGACGATGAAAGGAATCTGCGTGATGACGGCGGTACTGATCGGCCTCACCGTTGTAGCGGCGAGCGCAGCGCCGGGACAGCAGCAACAAATTCCACCCGGCTGCGCCCAGATCGTCGCCGTGCTGGAGCAAGGTGGCGGCAGCCTCAGCGCTGAGGAGGTCGCGAAGAAGACCAGCACGGACGTGGAGACGGTGCGCAACTGTACTGACCAGTGGCGGGCCACGATGAAGGATGCGAACGCTCCGAAGGGTGGTGGGGGCGCCGCGCAACCCATCGCCGCAGGCTGCGCCAAGATCGTCGCGATTCTGGATCAGGGCGGTGGCGGCCTGAGCGCCGATGAGATCGCTCGGAGGGCCAGCACCGATGTCGAGACCGTGCGCAACTGCACGGATCAGTGGCGGAGCAAGATGAGGAATGGCGCGAATCCGTAACCACCGCCGCCTGTGGTTACCTTCAAATCGAAAATAATGAACCACAGAGGCACCGAGAACACAGAGGTGTGATACGGAGAATCAGACCTGGACGGCTTTCACAGGAACCTGATCCGAATGATGCTATTCGCCGACGACATGACAGCTCTGACATCCTTGCCTCTCAGTGCTCTCGGTGCCGTCGGTGGTGAGATCTTTTTTCGGATCAGGGTTAACGGCGACCATTGCAACTCAACAACAGGAGGTGATCGATGTCTCGCAAACTTGTAACCCTCTCGGCGGTCGGCGCTCTTGCCACAGTCGTGCTGGTGGCCTCAGCTTACGCCGGAGAGGCGAAGAGCAAGAAGTACGTGTGGGTACCACCGGTCAACGTCACCCAGGCCTTGAACATCAACCTGGAGACGAAGGCGACTAAGGCGCTGCTCAAGAAGGCCGACGAGCAGTGCATCGACGCGGACTGCAAGAAGCAGGTGGCGGCGTGCCGCAAGAAGCTCGCAACCTGCGTGATCGTGCCGTCGAAGGAGTCGGTGCACGAAATGCAAATGGAGCACAACTGACGCTCGTGACTCGAAAGAATTCTCACCGCAGAGAGCGCCGAGACGCAGGGGGCGAACGGAGAGGCGAGAAATCTCCGGAAAATTCTTCTCTGTGTCTCGGTGCCTCGGTGGTGAATCGGCTGTCTTGCCATGCTCGGGTTTGACCTCGACTTCTGGGACTACGCGACGTTCGCCGCGCTGGCCGTGCTTATCGGCGCGTTCGGTACGGTGGCGGTGCTCATCGCCGGTCTGCCCGGGCGGATCGCGATCGCTCGCAAACACCCCGACGCCGAGGCGGTCAAGATCATGGGCTGGGCCGGGCTGCTTTTCGCCGTGCCGTGGATCCAGGCCTTCATCTGGGCGTTCAAGCCGACCGACATCGTCGACATCCGCCGCTTTCCGCGCGCGGAGCGCATCGCCGTCGACGAAGAGATCGCCCGCCTCCAGGGTGCGACCGCACCGGCGCAAGGGAAGGCATCGAGCGATGTGACGTCCAGCGGCAGCCATCGCCAACCGCCAGGCGGAGAATCATGAACCACAGAGGCACCGAGGACACCGAGATCTGCCCCAGAGAATCGCGTGGAGCCTCGTCCGTCGGCAACCTCACGGGAATGAAGTTCTTCACCTCTATCAGCCCGTTGAAAAACCCTGCATGCTTCGAGACGCGCCTGTCGGCGCTCCTCAGCATGAGCGGTTCTCCCCTTCTGCCACAACACTTTCCCGCTCGCCCTGAGGAGGCGCGACGCGCCGTCTCGAAGGGCGGCGCCCTTCTTCAACGGGCTGTTATGCAACAACCTCTGAGATCCTTGTCCTCTGTGTTCTCGGTGGCCTCTGTGGTGAGATCCCTGTCCTCGGGTCGCGGTTAGCCGGGCGTTGCATGGTTCCCGCGCTGCTGATTTCCGTCTTCATCGCCTTTCTCTTCTGGCTGATCTTCTTCAAACTCAAGTGGCTCCAATTCAGCATCGCGTGGGGCGTCGTCTCGGTATATTTCGCGCTGCATCTCTTGCTGGTGTTTCTCGTCGGCCTCCGTTTCGTTGCCCCCTACTCGACCGACGCGAAGGTGATTCAACACACCATCCAACTGGTCCCGCGGCTGTCGGAACCAACGCTGGTCACCGCGGTGTTGGTCGAGCCCAATGTGCCGGTCAAGAAAGGGCAGCCGCTGTTCCAGTTCGACCGCCGCCCCTACGAGTACAAGGTCAGCCAACTCGCCGCGCAACTCGCGCAAGCCACGCAGAACGTCCTCGTGCTCAAGGCCGATCTCGAAGTCGCCACGCAAAAGGTGGCCAAGACCAAGGGCGAGCTGGAGTACGCGAAGGAGCAGCAACAGCGCACGCAAGCCCTCGCCAAGAAGGGCGCCGGCTCGGAGGAGGACGCGCAGAAATGGATCGCGCAGTTGCGCATCGCTGACGCCGGCGTGAGCGAAGCGGTTGCCGAGGCGGCGCGGGCGCGGCTGAAGTACGAATCGCAAGTCGGTGGCGTCAACACCGCGGTGGCCAGCGCGCAAGCCGAACTCGCTCAAGCGCAATACTATCTCGACAATACGACGTTGGTGGCGCCCGAGGACGGCTACATCATCAACCTGCAAGTCCGCCCCGGCATGGTGGCCGGCGACTACCGCATCGGCGCGATCGCGTCGTTCATCTGCGACGCCGATCGCTACCTGTTGGCGGCCTACGATCAAGAAGTTCTCAAGTACGTGCAGGCCGGGCAAGCGGTGGAGGTCGCGCTGAATCTGTACCCGGGGCAGATTTTCAAGGGGAAGGTCGACAGCGTCTGGAAGGCCAGCGGCATCGGACAGCTCTTGCCGAGCGGCACGCTGCCCACCTTCAACCCACTGCCGCCGGACATCCCGCAGGGGCGCTTCGCGGTGCGCATCGCGCTCGCCGGTGAAGACCCGTCGAAGTTCCCGATCGGCGCGCAAGGCGCCGCCGCGATCTATACCGGCGGCGGCGGCTTCGCGGCGCTGCGCCGCATCGGCATCCGCAGTTACTCGTGGCTCAACTGGCTCTATCCCATTCCATTCTGATGCGACGCGCCGTTCTGATGCGACGCGTGATGACGCGATGGCGTGCGCGCGCTTGGCGAGGACATGTGGCGTCCGTCGTCGTGGCAGCCGTGCTATCCGGCTGCCCTCTTGCTCCACCGCCGCAGCACACCGACGTGTTGGAGCATGCCTTGCCGAAAGACACGAGCGTTCCGCCGGCTTGGAGTGCCACTGCCGGCGGCGACGAGGTGAGCGGCGACTGGCTGAAGTCGTTCGACGATCCGCGTCTGGACGCCGTGGTCGCTGAAGCGATCGCCAACAACCTCGACTTGCGCCAAGCCGCGGCGCAGGTCGAGATCGCGCGGCAGAACATCGTGATCGCCGGCGCCCGGCTGCTGCCGCAGATCGGCGCGCGCGTCGGCGGCGCCATCACCAAAGCCGAGGGTCAGGCCGGGACGTTCAAGAGCAACGACGAGTATCTGGCCGCGGCCTGGGAGATCGACGTGTGGGGCCGACTGCGCGCGCAGCGTGCCGGCGCTCGGGCAAGCTATGAAGGGAGCGCCCTCGACTACGCCTTCGCGCGGCAATCGCTGGCGGCGACCGCGGCGCAGAGTTGGTACCTCGCCGTCGCCACGCGTCAGCTCGTGGCGCTCGCCCGCGAGAGCGTCGCGTTGTTCAGCGAGCTGCTCGAGCTGGTGAAACTGCGCCGCACCGCCGGCAAGGTCGGCGATCTCGACGTCGCGGAGGCGAGCGCGAACCTCAATGTCGCCGAGAGCCAGGTCCGCACCGTCGAAGGTCTCTACGCCGACGCGCGGCGCAATCTGGAAGTGCTCATCGGACGCTACCCGGCGGCCGAACTCGAAATCGCCGAGACCTTCGCGCTGCTGCCGCCGCCGGTTGCCGCCGGGATGCCTTCCTCACTGCTCGAACGACGGCCCGACCTCGTGGCGGCGGAGCGCCAAGTGTTGGCGGCATTCCGTACCCAGGAAGCCGCGCGGCTGGCGCTGTTGCCGTCGATCGGGCTCGTGGTGGACGGCGGGCAACTGAGCAGCGGAGTGCTCTCGTTACTGCGGCTCAACCCATGGCTGGCTCACGGGGCGATCGGCATGGATCTCCCAATCTATCAGGCGGGATCGTTGCGCGCGCAGATCAAGATCGCCACCGCGCAGCAGGAACAAGCGGTGGCGCGCTACGGCGCGGCGGTGTTGACGGCATTCCGCGAAGTGGAGGCCGCGTTGACCAACCAAGAATTGTTGGCGCAGCGCCTGCAGTACGAACAGCGGGCGCTCGGCGATCGCAGCGAGGCCGTGCGAATCGCCAAGCTGCGCTATCAAGCCGGAGCCATCGACCTGCTGTCAGTGTTGCACCTGCAAGCCGAACAGATCGCCAGCCAAGGCGAGGTCATCAAGCTGCGCAGTGCGCAACTCGCCAATCGCATCCAACTGCACCTCGTGCTCGGCGGCAGCTTCGACGCTCAGCCCGCCGCGCAGCAGCCGAGCCCGGCACCAGAGTCTACACTCGGCCTCACAACCACGGAGTAGCGTTCGCCGAGCGCGAAGGAGCGCCGTATGTTATGCGCACCGGGAAGCGAGGCTGTGGCCGTCATGGTTGACCCGCAGCCCAGGCGCTTGCTACCTAGAACTCAAGACAACCAACGAGGAGCCATTGTATGAAGCCTATGCGTTCGTTCGTAGTCGCGATGCTCTGCTGTTTCACTGTTGCCGCTGTCTCTGTCGGCCGTCTGTGGGCCGCGGATGGGCCGGTGCTGCCACTACCGGCTGAGGATCAGCAGGAGATTACCGCTCGACTCGGGGCTGGCGTGGTGGGTCAGGCGCTGCCGAGCAATCCCATCACCAACCCCGCCGTCTACTTCCCGCTGCAGGAACGGTCGCTGACTTACCTGGTCACGGCCGGACCGAACGCCGGCAACACGCAGACGCTCAAGGTCGCGAAGCGCAACCGGCCCAACGGAACGCCGGCGTGGCGCTTTGGCATCTCGCCCACACTCAACGGCTTCATCAGCCAGAACGCCGCGGGCGATTTCATGATGCCCTCGGTGGCCGACTCCGACCACGATGTCTTGGTGATCACGACGCCGCCGAACCCGTTCGTCATCAACGGCATCAAGCCGGGCGAGACCCGAACGTTCTCGCAGACGGTTGCGGTGAACTACCTCGACGATCCGACGAGGCAGGACTACTCAGGAAACCTGAACGGCTCGTATACGTACGTCGGCACCTACCAGGTGACCGTACCAGCGGGAACCTACCAGGCGGTCCTGATGCGCCTCAAGTATGAGGGCAAGGTCGGGCCTGCCCACACGCAGGACACCGCGTACTATCTCTTCGCTCCGCAGGTCGGTGTGGTGGCGATGGTCACCCAAGAAGACGTCGAGGCCTTCTGGATCATCCACATTGATTCGAAAATGGGAAAGGTGCTGGCCTCCACCAACTGAAGCCGAGGCAGTCCGCCAACGCAAGTGAGGTGAGGTGGCGATGCCCAGGCCCGCGGACGGACAATCGGCGAAGGGAGGACAGCCGGCAGCCGCCACCGCCCGAGTGCTCCGCGGGCGCTTCACCGGGCTGACGATCGTCTTGGTGGTCCTCTTCTTCCTCCTGATCACCGTCAGTGATGTCGAACTCCGCGCGCTACTCATCGACCTAACTCTTTCCGTGCTGATGCTGTTCGCGATACGCAGCGTCGGGCGCCGCGTGCGCGTAGCCACGGCGGCGCTCGCTCTGCCGACCTTCATCTGCCAATGGACCTTGCATCTCCCCCATTCTCCGATCCCTCATTCCGTCACCTTCGCCTTCACAATGGCATTCCTCGCGTTCCTGACCGTGATCGTCTTGATCACCGTCCTCTCTGAGCAAACCATTAGCGCTGACACGATAGTCGGCGGCGTGTGCGCCTACCTCTTGCTGGGAGTGACGTGGGGCTTTGCCTACACGCTGCTGGTATCGGTGTCGCCGGATGCGTTCACAATTTCTCCCGCCCTTGCGGCGGCGGCCCATTGGGAAACGTCGACAGCGCCGAAGTCGCCCCTTATGCAATACTATAGCTTCGTGACGCTCTCGACCTTGGGGTATGGAGATATGTCGCCGTTGAGCGCTGCGGCGCGATCGCTCTCGGTGGCGGAGGGCTTGTCGGGCCAACTGTATCTGGCGGTGCTGATCGCCCGCTTGGTGAGCGGGCACGCGGCGGGACTACACAAGCAATGAAGCGCAAACGAACGAAATCAGGGAGGACACGCGGATGAACAACACAGGTGATCGTACCGGCGATTTGTCGAGGGGCACGGCGGCGATGCTGGTGGCCCTGCTGGCGAGCGCCTGCGCCAACACGTTGGTGCAGAATGCGCCCTCAGCCATGCAGACCACAGAGAGTCGCGCCCGCTTCGAACTCAACTGCCCGACCGTGGAGGCCACGGTGCTGTCGCAGAAACTCGTCCAAGGGTTTCGCTTCGAAGGGACGGAGTACACCATCGGCGTGCGCGGCTGTGGACGACAAGCCGTGTACGTCACCTATTGCCGCGACCAAAGCGACTGCAACGCCCTGTCGCAAACCGGTCGCACCAGCGAGCTAAAGAATCTCGCTCCGTAAGGGGCTTCGCTCAAAATGGAGCAATCTCCGCGCTCGTCATTCCGGCGAAAGCCGGAATCCAGGATCGAACCACACGTCCCCGCCTGGATACCGGCTTTCGCCGGTATGACGGACAGACCGCCGGGATTTTGTGCAAACCCTTCGCAAGCGATGACAAATGGAGGGACTGTGAAATTTGCAGATTCGTTGATGAGCGCGACGCCACTCGTCGGCGCAGCGATGCTGCTGCTGACCGGCTGCTCCGCCATGTCGCAGCTATCGGGTGGTGGCGGTGTGGTGTCCAGCGCGGTGATTGCATCGATCCCGGTGGGAGAAGGCCCTACCTTGCTCGCGCTCTCTGCCGACGGCTCTCGGCTCTACGCCGCTTCCAATTCGCAGTTTTCGGTGATCAACACCGCGGGCAACGCCGTGATCGCAACGATCTCGATCGATCCGTATCCGGCCGGGCTGGCGCTGACACCGGATAGTGCCCGAGCCTTCGTCACCAACCTCTTTGCCGTGAAGCTGACGACGGTAGACTTGGCGATCAATGCGGTCGACTCACCTATCCAACTGTTCGCCAGCCTTACTCGCGGCGGATTCGGTCGCGTCAGCGTGTCGCCGGACGGCACGGCCGCCTACGTCGTGAACGGGGCGAACCAAGCGATGGCGGTCGTCGACACTGTCACACCCGACACCGCGAGTCTGATGATGGATATGCAACCGGTCGATGTCGCGGTCGCACCCGACGGACGCACCGCCTACGTCGCCGGGTGCAAGAACTTTTGCGCCACCGGTACCGTCGAGGTGTTGGACACCACTTCTCGGCTGGTTACCACCTCGTTCGCCGTGGGACCGAAGCCCTATCGCATCGTCCTTTCGCCGGACGGCAAACGCGCATACACCACCAACCTCGGCGGCCCCAGCGTGTCGGTAATCGATCTCGCCACCAATCAGGTCACCGCCACCGTGCCCGTGCCGATCGAACCGACCGGGCTGGCGCTATCGCGCGACGGGGCACGGATCTACGTGGCGAGCCAAATGGCGGGAACGATCACGGTGATCGATGCCTCGACCAACAGCGTGCAAGCGACAGCGAAGGTGGCCGACAACGCCCGCGAAGTCGTCGTCGCCGCGGACGGGCGGCGAGTGTACGTGTCCACGTTGCACTCCGTGATCGTGGTCGACGCTCAGTCGTTAGGTGCGGCAAGTACGAACTGATGAAACCGGTTGGCGTTCGCGTTCAACGGGGTTGCGAATTCACGGGTGCGTCTGCATTCGCGCTGAGCTGATTCACGAGGTGCTTCGCGCTCGGGTCGTCGGGGGCGACCGCCGCTAGTCGGCGCGCATACTCCAACGCGGCGTCGCGCTTGCCCGCGTCGCGGTTGATCGTCGCCAACGCCAACAGCAACTCGCGATCCGTTGGATGCCGCGCTGCTGCGGTGGATAGCGCCACCAGTGCGCGTTCGGTCTGTCCGCTCGAGTGCAGCGCCACGCCGAGCACGTAGCCGAAATGCGGATCGTCCGGACGCAGCGTTGCTGCGCGCTGGAGTGCGTCGATTGCTTCAGGCAGCCGCTTCTGACGGGCCAACAGCAGACCGAGCGCGAGCTGCAGCGCCGCGTCGTCGGGCGCGGCCGCGATCCCGGCGCGCAGCAGCCGCTCGCCGTCCGGGTCTCGCTGCTCGATGCGATAGAGATCAGCCAAGTTCACATAGGCCGGCGTGTAACTCCGCTGCAACGCGATCGCGGCGCGAAACTCCGCCTCGGCCTGCGGCCCCTGGCCTTGTTCCGCGAAAAGCGTACCGAGATTGGTGCGCGCTTCCGGACGGTCGGCATCGACGCGTTGCGCGGCGACATACTCGGCCGCGCCGCGATCAATGCGTGCGCGCAGCGACTCATCCAGATCGCCCGCTGGCACCGTCGCAAGCTGGCGCGCTGCCTCGATGCGCACGGCGCGCAGCGGATCGTCCAACAGCGGCGTGGCCAGCTTCACGCGCTGGGGCGGCGGGATCGCCTCCAGCGACGCCAGCGCGGCGCGACGAACGAGCGCATCGTCATCGCGCAGCGCGGTCTCGACGGCGCCCGCAGTGGCCGGGCTCACGCGCAGCAGCCCCAGCGCGGTGGCGCGGGCGATTCCCGGCTGCACGGTGTCGGTCACCAGTCGGCTGAGCAGCGCGGCGGCGTCGGGGTTCCCGGTCCGCCCGGCGTGCAACGCGCGCGCGTAGGTCTGATAGCCAACGGGGTCGTGCCCGTACCACTCGCGCACGCGATCACGCGCCCATTCGGCGCTGCGCTCGGTGTGGCACTGCGTGCAGGCATTGGGCGTCCCAATCTCGACCGACAGATCGGGGCGCGGCACGCGCAGACTGTGGTCGTGGCGCGGATCGACAATCATGTAGGTGCGGGTCGGCATGTGGCAGCTCGTGCACTTCGCTGCGCTCGAGTTGGCGGGATGGAAGTGATGCGCCGGGCCATCGTATTTCGCCGCCAGATGGCATTGCGCGCACACTGCGTTGCCTTCGGCGCGCAGCTTCAGGCTGTGCGGCTCATGGCAGTCCGTGCAGCCGACACCACTGCGATACATGCGGCTCTGCACGAACGAGCCGTACTCGTAGACCTCACCATCGATCTGACCGTCGGCGTAGTAGAGACCCGGCGTGAGCAGCGCGGGAAGGTATGCGTCGAGCAGCGGTTGGCCAGGCCGGTATTCGTTGCTGATGACGCTGCGCCGCGAGTGGCATGGGGCGCAGACCGTGATCGTCGCCTGCGCATGAGCTGGAGATGCCGGTCGCGCGTTGCCGGTCTGCGCATCGATGGTCCACCGTGTGTCGCTTGAGCGAGCGAGTCGGACGCTTAGGCCATAGTCGGATACCGAGGGATCTTTCCCCGCTGTCGCCCACGCCAGATGCCGAGCGCCGGGGCCGTGGCAGGCTTCGCAGGCGACGTCGATTTCGGACCACGTAGTCGCGTAACGGTTGGCGGCGGCATCGTAGTGTTTGCGCAGGTTGGTCGAGTGACAGGCGGCGCATTGGTAGTTCCATGTTTGGTCCGCACCGGTCCAATGCAGCGGGTCGCCGGGTACGATGCGTTCGTTGGGATACAACGCGAACCAACGCGGACCGCCCGACGCGCTCGGACGGGTGTCCGCGGCGAGGGTCAAACTCTGCAACCGGCCGCCGGGGAACTCGACGAGGTATTGCTGCAGCGGCTCGACGCCAAAGGTGTACTTGATCTCGAAGGTCGCCGGTTTGCCGTCGGGGCCCTCGGTGCGGACGAAGAACTTTCCATCGCGTTGGAAGAACTTCGACGTGATTCCAGAGTGCGACAGCGACGCATCGTGGAAATTGCCGCGGACCGTCTTGGCGTCGGCGACTTGCATCGCGCGTTTGTGATTGGAGCCACGCCACGCCTGAGCCTGCGCGGCGTGGCATGGCGTGCAGGCCGTGCTGCCGACGTAACCCGCGGCCGCGTCTGTGGCGGTCGACGGTGGTGCCGCGGTGGCCGTAGTGCCCGCGATGAGAGTGAGCGCTGCGACTAGGCGCAGCCACGTCGCCGCTGCGCGGCCGGCTGTCACCGGACTGTGACTTCCACGCGTCGGTTGTTACGGCGTCCTTGCGTCGTCGCATTCGTCTCGGCGGCGTAGGCTTCGCCGAAACCGGTGGTGACGATGCGCGACATCGCGATGCCTTGAGAGTTCAGGGAGGCGGCCACATTTGCGGCCCGCTGGCCGGCGAGGTTCTGATTGTTTGCTTCGCTGCCGGTCGAATCGGTGAAACCCTGCACGTTGAAGCTGGCCTGCGGATAGGGTTGCATCTGCTGCACGAACCAGCGCAGTTGGCGCTGCCCATCGTCGTCGATGGCATCGCTGCTAACTGCGAAGTACACCACTGCCGCGTATTTCTGCGCCTGCGCATGCGCCAAAGTCTCTTGCTGTTGGTTGAAGCGCTGTTGCGCTTCGAGCTGCTCTGTCTTCTGTTCGTAGGAGCGTTGATACGCGGAGGGACAGCCGGCGAGGATCAGCATCGCGCAGGCCGCAACTGCAATGGCTCTCGAGATCGTCGTCATTTGTTGGCCTTCACTTCGTACACCGCGATCACCTCTTCGACGGACAACACTCCGTCCTTGTTGCGATCCGCGGTCTCGAAATCCAACTCACGGACGCGCTCGAACTCGTGCAGGCTGATCCGCCCATCGCCGTTGCTGTCCGCATTCTTCATGTCGTCGGGAAAGGTGAGCCGAGCGATCTCCTCGGCGCTGAGGAACCCGTCCTTGTTCACATCGGCGCGGTAGAAGACTTCGATGATGCGGACATCGAACTCCTGGCGATCGACGACGGCGTCATGGTTCGTGTCGGTTTCAGCGAACGCGGCACGCGGGTCGTACTTCTGCGGAGTCTCCTCGGCGCGGGCTGCGCCGGCGGCGCTGAGGAATCCGGCGGCGAGAACAAGGATGCAGGTCGAGCGCATGACGGTCTCCTTCGCGGTCACTGCCGACTACGCCGGCTGAATTGCCCAGGTGCCGTCGGCCTGACGGCAGGCGGTGCCATACGACGACTGCGGCTCGCCGCCGATATTGATCGTCTGCTGGTATTGGCGACAATACTGTCCGTTCTGCTGATAGGTGCGGGTCGGCGTGATCGAACCGGAGTTCCCCGTCTGCGCATTCTTCCACACCGATGCTTGACCGGCAGCATTCTGCTCAAACGCCTGCGTGGCCGCTTGCGCGGCCATCTGCTTGTCGCGGTCGTCGAGCTTGTGCCCGACGACTCCGCCGAGCGCACCGCCCATCAACGCGGCGCCGACGATCATGGCCGGACTAGCGCCGGCGGCCGCCGCGATCCCGGCGCCGAGGCCGGCGCCGAGCAACCCGCCCAACATGGCCTTCGGGTTGTCCCCATAGGTCTGCTTCATCGTCGCGCAGGAACTCACGACGAACGCCAGCAGAATAATCGGCGCCACTTTGCGAATCGCACTACGGGGCATGGGCTTCTCCAATCAATCTCGCTCCAGTATCCCGACGGCGGAACGCTCGATCTCGTGACCACCTGAGATCGAGCGCCGCTCGCCGTTTCGGGAGGGAGTACTCTTCAATTGCTGGCCGGTGCCGTTCCGGAGGTGAGGCTGGAGAGGCGCGTGGTGATCATCTCTGTCCACTTGTCCGCGACTCGTTCGGCATCGCCCCACTGCCACGTCGCCGCGGTTGCCATCGACCCGCCGCCGACGCGCTGGTCGTCCCCCGCCGAGAGCAAGGTGCCGTTCACGGCGTCGGTCACCTTCGCTTCAGCCCGCGCTCCACCAACGAACGGGTAGGTGTCGGTGGCGATGTACTTGAGCGTGGCCAGCACACGCGCCTGCGGTATGAGCATCGAGACGGTGCGTAAGACCGGCGTCGCAGTCTCCGCATCGATGAGCGCCACCTGGATCCGCATTACCCCCGGACCAGGTTGATCGACGATTTGAAACTTCGTTGCCAACTGCTTCTGCAGCGACTGGTAGAGGTAGTTCGTGAGCGCTTGCTGATCGGCGGTCGACACCTTGGTGGTGTCGCCGCCCCAGAAGGTCACGGGATCGATGAGGACCTTGCTGTACTGCTTCCACACCACCGACGTGTTGATGTAGCGCATGTTGGCCTCACCCTTCGCTCCCGGGGTGAGCATGGCGCAGATGCTGGGGCCCAAGAACGGGCACGTGCCTGTGGCCTCAGGCTTCACCTGTGTGGTGGCCGAGCAACCCGATAGGACTGCGACCAGCGCTAGGCCCGCCACTGCAAACCGCACCCGCGTGCGCCGACTCGGTTCATTCGTATCCATGCTCATCGTTCATCCCTCCTCAAAGTAGTTGGGCGCCGTCCAATGGTGGCGCGTGGTGAGATCCTCTTAGCAATTCACGCCGAAGTCTGGAAGATATGCGGAAACTTTCCGGAAATCCTTCCGGTAGTCACGAATGCCCCAGCCAATCATTGGCGCCGAAGTCCAGAAGGCGGCGAGGAAGTTACCGGAAATATGGATTCGATGCCCCGCATCCCTAAGCACGCTCACCGGAAGCGCCGAGCTTGACTCCCGTCAGTACTCGTCACTGATTATAGCGCGGTCCGAGATCTTCCCACTTCTTCGGGTAGCGGCCGCCCTTGGCATCGTGCTGTTGCAGCGCGTCGACATCCTGCTCCTTCTTGAGCAGGGCACCGAGGAACGGGATGTGGGTCTCGATCTTGTCGCGGCTGATGCCCGAACGGATCAGCGCGCTGATCCAGTCGATGAGTTCCGAGGTCGACGGCTTCTTGCGCAGCTCGTTCTGCTCGCGCAGCCAGTAGAACTTGATCAGCACCTGATCGAGCAGCTTGGCATCGAGATGCGGATGGTGGACGTCGATGATCTTGCGCATCAAGGGCACGTCGGGGAACTCGATGTAGTAGAAGATGCAGCGGCGGAGAAACGCGTCGGGCAGTTCCTTCTCGTTGTTGGAGGTGATGATGACCACCGGACGGTGTTTGGCGAGAATCTCCTCGTTGGTCTCCAGGATGCTGAAGCGCATCTCATCGAGCTCGCGCAGCAAGTCGTTGGGGAACTCCAAGTCCGCTTTGTCGATCTCATCGATGAGGAGCACGTGGCGTTCGGCCGCGTTGAAGACGCTGCCCAGCGGGCCGAGCTTGATGTAGCGGCGAATGTCGGCGACATCGCCGGTGCCGAAGCGGCTGTCGTTGAGGCGCTGCACCGTGTCGTACACGTAGAGCCCATCGGCGGCCTTGGAAGTCGACTTGATGTGCCACGACAGCATCGGCATCCCGAGTCCGTCGGCGACATGCTTGGAGAGCACCGTCTTGCCGGTGCCCGGTTCCCCTTTGAGCAGCAGCGGGCGTTCCAGCGCGATCGCGCAGTTGACCGCGTCGACGAGTGGACCCGAGGCGATGTATCCGGACGTGCCTTGAAAGCGATCGAAGCCGTTCGATTTTTCCATCCGCCAACCACTACCGTTCCGCCGCCCGTTGATCAATCCCTGCGCGCGGTGGTACCGCTGTCCTGAGGGAACGGCGGCGACACTACCCAAACCGATCGACCTGCTATAGTGCGGCGCCATGGCGGATCAATCTGATGGTGGTGCCTTCGATGTCATCGTGATCGGCGGCGGGCCGGGCGGCTATGTGGCGGCGATTCGTGCGAGTCAGCTCGGGTTGAAGACGGCGGTGATCGAGCGCGAGCACCTCGGCGGCATTTGCCTCAACTGGGGCTGCATCCCGACCAAGGCGCTGCTGCGCACGGCGGAGATCCATCATCTGCTCCAACACCTCGACGACTTCGGCTTGAGCGCCAGCAACGTGCACTTCGATACGCAGAAGATTGTCGCGCGTTCGCGCGCCGTCGCGGCGCAGTTGTCGCGTGGCGTCAGCCATCTGCTGAAGAAGAACAAGGTGATCGTGTTCGACGGTCAGGGTCGGCTCGATGGCCGCGGCGTGGTGGCGGTGGAGAAAGAGGGCCGGGCGGTGGCCACGCTGCGTGCCCCGCACATCATTCTCGCCACCGGTGCGCGCGCCCGTACGCTGCCGGGTCTGGAGCCGGACGGTGCACTGATTTGGACATACAAGGAAGCGATGGTGCCCGCGGCGATGCCGCGCTCGCTGCTGGTCGTCGGCTCGGGCGCCATCGGCATCGAGTTCGCCAGTTTCTATCGAGACATGGGCGCCGATTTGACCGTGGTCGAAGTGCTGCCGCGCATTCTGCCGGTCGAAGACGACGAGATCTCCGGCGTTGCGCGCAAGACGTTCGAAAAACAGGGCATGACGATTCACACCGGCGCTACGGTGCGCACGCTGGCGCCGGGTCGCGATCAGGTTGCGGTGACAATCGAATTGGCGGACGGCAAGAGCACGACGATCACGGTGGACCGTGTGATTCTCGCGGTTGGCATCACCGGTAACGTGGAAGGCATCGGTATCGAGCACACCGGCGTCGTCGTTGAGAAGGGGCACGTCGTCGTTGACGAGTGGTGTGCAACCGGCGAGGCGGGCGTCTACGCCATCGGCGATGTGGTCGGCCCGCCGTGGTTGGCGCACAAGGCGAGTCATGAGGGCGTGCTCTGCGTCGAGAAGATCGCCGGTGTGGCCGACGTCCACTCACTGGACGTGTCCCGCATCCCCGGCTGCACCTACTGTCGCCCGCAGATTGCCAGCGTTGGACTCACCGAGCAGCGCGCGCGCGAGTTGGGCCGCGACGTGCGCGTGGGCCGCTTTCCATATCTGGGGAACGGCAAGGCGATTGCGCTGGGCGAACCGGAAGGGCTGGTCAAAACGATCTTCGACGCCGCCACCGGCGAATTGCTCGGCGCGCACTTGATCGGCGCCGAGGTTACCGAACTGATCCACGGCTTCGCCATCGCGATGAACTTGGAGACTACCGAAGCCGAGCTGATGCAGACCATCTTCCCGCATCCAACCCTGTCGGAGACGATGCACGAGTCCGTGCTGGCGGCGTACGGGCGGGCGATTCATGTGTAACGCACCGGACCAAGCTCGAATCCGATGATCATCGAAGCGCGCGCAGTTTCCAAACACTTCGGCGAGCGGATCGCTGTCGACCGACTCGACCTCACGGTGCCGGCGGGCGCGTGTTTCGGGTTACTGGGGCCGAATGGGGCAGGGAAGACCACGACGCTGCGGATGCTCTACGGCGTGACGCAGCCGACCGGCGGAACGATTCGCATCTTCGACCTCGACATCGCGCGCGAACCGCGCGCGGTGCGGGCACGGCTGGGCGTGACGTTGCAACAGAACGTCTTCATCGAGTCGCTGACGCCGCTGGAGAACTTGCGCGTGTTCGGCCGTTTTCATCTGCTGCGCGAACCTGAGCTGTCGCGGCGTAGTGACGAGCTGATTGATTTCCTCGAACTGCGCTCGCACGCCACGGTGCCGGTACGCTTTCTCTCCGGCGGGTTTCAGCGGCGGTTGGCAATTGCCTTGTCGTTGATGAATCGGCCCGAGCTGTTAATCCTCGATGAGCCGACCACCGGCCTTGATCCCGCCGTGCGCTTGGCCTTGTGGTCGCGCGTGCGCGAGTTGCGCGCGCACGGCACCACGGTGTTGCTGACCACGCACTACATGGACGAGGCGCAGCGCTTGTGCGATCGCGTCGCGATCATGGCCAATGGCAAGGCCATCGGCGAAGGCGCGCCGGCGGCGCTCATCACCACGCACCTGGCGCGCGAAGCGGTCGAGGTCGATTGCGCGCCGAGCGAAGAGGCCGCGCTGTTTGACGGCATACGCACGCCGTCGCGCCGTGTGCGCGCGGGCAATCGACTGATGCTGTATCTCGACGACGCGACCGGTCTGGCCGAGCACATCCGGCGCCGCGACGGCGGCGATCAGCGCGCGCTGGTCGTCCGGCCGGCAAATTTGGAGGATGTGTTTCTCAAGCTCACCGGCACCAGCCTGGAGGGCGGCGCATGAGCCTGTCGGTCCCCCATGCGTTGGCGGTATGGCAGCGCAACGCGACAATGTATCGCCGCACTTGGAAGTGGAACATCCTGCCCAATTTCTTCGAACCGGTCTTCTATCTGATGGCGATCGGCATTGGCGTGGGGGCGTACATCAACCAGATCGGTGGCATGTCGTACGCCGCGTTCCTCGCTCCGGGGTTGGTGTGTGTGGCGGCGATGAACGGCGCGAGCTTCGAAGTGACGTACAACATCTATGTGCGACTGATGTTCGAGAAGGCGTACGACGCGATGCTGACGACGCCGCTCGAACCCGACGACGTGCTCGCCGGCGAAGTGCTGTGGGCCATCAGTCGGGCGTGCGTGTACGGCGGCTGCTTCTTCATCGTCGTCGCCTTGTGGGGCCTGGCCCCGCTGCCGTCGGCACTGTTCATTCTGCCGATCATCCCGCTCGCTGGCTTGCTGTTCGCCGCGGTCGGCGTCACCTTCTCGCTGCGCATCCAAGTGATCGATTTCTTCAGCTTCTACTTCACGCTGTTTCTGACGCCGTTGTTTCTGTTCTCCGATGTGTTCTTCCCGCTCAAGGAGCGCCTCTCCGGAATCTGGTTGTGGGTGGCGGAAGTCTTGCCGTTGCTGCACCCCGTCCGGCTGGCGCGCACTGCGTTTCGGGGCGAGTTCTCACTCGTCGTACTGTGGGACGTTGCGTACATCCTGGCGCTCTCTGCGCTACTGCTTACCGATGCGCGCCGCAGCATCCGGAAGCGGCTGACGAGCTAAAGGTCTACCGGGCTCGTCGAGCGATGACGATCCACAACGGATCGGCGTCCACTGGCGAGCGATCGAGGAACTGCGGTGCGTCATAGCCGCCGGCGAGTTGGAAGTAGGACGCGACGAGTCGCGCGCGATCGGTCGCGTCGAGCGTATGCCAGGCCGCGATCGCTTTGGTGGGAAACAGGCGGTGCGACATCGCCACCGCGCAGAATCCGCCCGGCTTCAGCGCGCGGTACACCGAGGCGAACACTTCGATGGGACGGGTGAGGTACTGCACCGACACCGCGTTGATCACGGCATCAAATGTCGTGTCGGGGCAGGGGAGTTCGGGTGCGATGTTGAGGTCGTGAACGACGAAGTCGCTGAGCTGTCGGTTGCGCGCTAGTTCGGCGTGATTCATCCCGAGGCCGGCCACGCGCGCGTACGTGATCTCGGGAGGTAGATGCGAGATCCACGACGACATCAGGTCGAGCACGCTGGCGCCGGCGGGAATCAACTCGCGGTACACCTGCGTGAGCGCGGCGATGGTGGCGTCATCGATGTGGGTGACGAAGCGCGGTTCGCGATAAAACTCGCCGTCCGGCGATTCGTCCATGCGCCGGAAGAACTCAGGCGGGTAGGGTGTCTCCGGCACGCGCGCGTCTTCGTCGGGCTAATCGCGAAACAGGAAGCGCGATACCATGTCGGAGACGGCGGCCACCGCCGCGTCCGTATTCGCCCCCGGGGCGCCGAGAACGAGCCGCGACGCGATCCATTGGATCGCGGAGTGAATCACGAATGCGGCGGCCTCGAAGTCGCGCACGCGCAGCTTTTGCGTCGACTTGAGCGCCACGAACAATTCGAGCATGGCGGTCCGTACGCGCGCTTCAATGGCTTCGACCGCGCGGCGGAACTGCGGATCCTTGAAGTAGCGCTCCCACACGATCCGTTGCATGCCGGGGTTGAAGGTCTGCGCATGGAACAACGCGTCGATGAGATTGCGCACGCTGGTGCGCGGATCGGCGTTCCGCCATAGCGCCGGGTCGAGGCTGCGCACGACGTAGTCGGCGATCTCGTTGGCGGTGCCGTCGAGGAGTTCGAGCAAGATAGCGCGCTTGTCCTTGAAGTACGTGTAGACGGTGCCGACCGCAATGCGAGCGCGGCGGGCGATCTGGGCGGTGGTAGTTTCCTCGTAGCCGCGCGCTTCGAAGCACGCGATGGCCGCCGTCAAGATGCGTTCACGCGTACGGCGGCTGCGCGCCTGTTGCGGCGTGCGCAGCGCGGCGACTTTGAGGCGGGCGACGGCTTTCACGCGCGCGACCCTACCACGCTTCGGTGCGTGGGCAAAAAGTGAATTCGAGGTCATATTCCCGTTGACTAGAAGCTGGCGGTGCCGTACCGTTGCCGTCATCACCCTCCGGTCGGGCCTCCCGCCGGGTTGAAAAAGGAGTTCGCCCATGGCTACTGCCGCCGCCGCTACCATCCAAGGCATCGACAACTTCGATGCCGAGTTGGAAACCATCCTGACCTCGTTCGACACTAACTACGCGTGGAACTACGGCAGTGTGAAAGCCGGCCTGCGTGACCTCTACGAGAAGGCGAAGCGCGAACAGTGGAACGGCACGCAACAGCTGGCGTGGGACACCCCGGTCGATCCCGAAGGCGAGATCATTCCGCAGTCGTTCAATCCGCTCGAAGACTACGCGCCGTACAAGAAGCTCAGCGCCAAGCAAGTAGGTCACTTCCGTCATGCCCAGATCGGCTGGCAACTGTCGCAGTTCATGCACGGCGAGCAGGGCGCGCTGATCGTCGCCTCGCAGCTGACCGGCGCGGTGCCATGGATGGACGCCAAGTACTACGCCGCGACCCAGACGATGGACGAGGCGCGTCACGTCGAAGTGTTCAGCCGCTATCTGCGCGAGAAGCTCGAGTGGGAGTGGCCGATCAATCCCAATCTCAAGAAGCTGCTCGATCTGATCATTTGCGATCGCCGGTGGGACTTCAAGTACCTCGGCATGCAGATTCTGGTCGAGGGTCTCGCCATGGCGGCGTTTGCCAACATGTATCAACTGGCGCAGGAGCCGCTCGCCAAAGAACTCGTCCACTACGTCATGAAGGACGAGTCGCGCCACGTCGCTTTCGGAGTGATCTCGCTCAAGGACTACTACGTCGACATGCCGGAAGTTGAGTTGCGCGACCGCGAGGACTTCGTCATCGAAGCCTGTCAGCTCATGCGCGATCGGTTGCTCGCGGATGAGGTGGCGCAGTACATGGGCTTCCCCCTCAGCGAGGTGCGCCAGATCGTGCTCAACTCGCCGGTGATGAAGATGTTCCGCCAAGCGCTGTTCGCCCGCGTGGTGCCCAACATCAAACGGCTGGGACTGCTGACCCCGCGCGTTCGCGCGGCGTTCGAAGCGCTCGAGATCATTCAGTTCGAGGAATTCGATCCGGAAGCGCAAGACCGCGCCATCGGTTTGTAGCTGGTCGCCCTTCGTTCGTGCCTTTCGCCCCATTCGGGGCTTTTCCTTGCCTCGTGTCGGCAGACCCACTAAGGATGGACGGGGTCATGAAGCACGACTGCGTCACCAACAAGGGTAGCGGGTATGGACGGCGGCGCCGAGGCGCTTGACCACGAGACCTCGCTGATGATGGCCCGCCGGGTGCGGGCACAGTATCGGCGCTGCTGGCGTAACGCCGCGCGCGCGGTTCGCCACCTCGGCGAGGGCGCCTGCTACGTCGAGGGCTGGGTGGTGGTGCACCGGGCCGATCCGCTCGTCATCGAACACGGCTGGTGCGAAGTCGACGAGCGCATCATCGACCCGACCTACACGCCGTACGTCAGCACGCTGGAGCCGCCGCTGGCCTACCATCCGGGTATGCGCTTCGACATGCTCGCGGCCGAATCCGCAGCGCACGAGCGGACCCTGCCGATCGCCAAGGTGCGTCGCACGTTGGAGTATGAGACCGCGTTCGACGCCGCTTGGCTCGATGCCAGCCGGCGCGTGGCGCGTGAACCGTGCGCGCCAACGCGGGTGGTGAATTGCCGGCGTGAAGCCTCCGACGTCTTCATCGGCCGGCCTTCGAAATGGAGCGGGCCATATCATTTCGGGCGCGATGGCAGCCGTGCCGATGTGCTCGCCAAGTATCACCAGTGGTTGATCCGCCAACCGCTGCTGCTGCGCGAAGTCTTCCGATTGCGCGGGTTGGCGCTCGGCTGTGATTGTGCGCCCGAACCGTGTCACGGTGACGTGCTTGCCGAGTTGGCTGACGCCGGCACCGAACATGCCCGCGACGGATCGGGTGATTTACCCGAGTGATAGTGCTCCCTGAGTGGTCGCAAGGCGCTCGGGAGCCCCTCGATACGCAGCCCTCGATACGCAGCCTTCGGCTTCTACTCGGTCCTGCTACTCGGGGAAACGGATATTTTTCGTCTCCCAATACCCGTTTGCCCGAGTAGATCGCATAGCGATCGTATCGCGGGTCAGCCCGTTCTGATTGGCAACGGCTGATGATCCGCGCTACATTGCGCGCCTGGCTAACGCGCCGTAAGGAGCAATGGTGATGACACCCCTCAAGCCCGTTCGGGCCTCGAAACGTTCCGCCAACGAATCCGCGCAGGTTGTGCCCGCGCACGAGCCGCCCGCCGTGTCCCACCCACTCGCCGGGACGACGATGAAGGGCTCGGACATGATCGTTCAGGCGCTCGCGGACGAGGGCGTCGATACCATCTTCGGCTACAGCGGCGGGGCGATTTTACCGACCTACGACGCGATCTTTCGCTACAACCAATCGCACGCGAAGGACGACGAGATTCGCTTGATCGTGCCCGCCACCGAACAGGGCGCCGGCTTCATGGCGGCGGGATACGCACGGTCGAGCGGCAAGGTCGGCGTGTTTCTCGTCACCTCCGGTCCCGGTGCAACCAACGCCGTCACCCCGGTGCGCGATTGCCAAGCCGACTCGGTGCCGGTGGTGTTGATTTGCGGCCAGGTGCCGCGCGCGGCGATGGGCACCGATGCGTTCCAAGAAGCTCCCGTGTTCAACATCATGGCCGCGTGCGCCAAGCACGTCTTTCTGGTCACCGACGAAACCAAGCTCGAAGCGGCGATGCGCAGCGCCTTCGCCATCGCTCGCAGCGGCCGGCCTGGTCCGGTCGTGGTCGATATTCCGCGCGATGTCCAACTGGCCGAAGGACCATTTCGCGGTTCCGGGCTGCTGCCGTTGCGCGGCTACGACGAACGGATGGACGCGCTCAGCCGCGCCAGTTTGTCGGCCGCCGATGCCGAAGCATTCTTCGTGATGCTGGCGGCCGCCGAGCGGCCGCTGCTGTACGTCGGCGGCGGTGTGAACAACAGCAACGCGGCGGCCGAATTGCGCGCCTTCGCTGCACGCTTCGGCATTCCCGTGGTCACCACGTTGATGGGCATCGGCGCGGCCGACACCACCAGCGATCTCTCGCTCCACATGCTCGGCATGCACGGCACCGCCTACGCCAACTACGCGGTCGAGGACTGCGACTTCCTGTTCGCCATCGGCTCGCGGTTCGACGATCGCGTCGCCGGCAAGGTGAAGGAGTTCGCGCCCAACGCGACGATCGCCCACCTCGACATCGACGACTCCGAGATCCGCAAGGTCAAAAACGTCGACTGGGCGCACGTCGCCGATGCCAAGCGCGGGCTGACGCAATTGATGCAGTTCGGCGCCGACTTCAAGAAGGATTTCGGCCGCTGGCGCACACACGTCAACCAGCTACGCCAAGCGCACCCGCTCAACTACAACCGCGACACTGATCGCATTCAGTCGGAGTACGTGCTGTCGCAGCTCAATGAGATCACCCGCGGCAACGCCATCGTCAGCACCGGCGTCGGCCAGCATCAGATGTGGGCGGCGCAATACCTCGACTTCATTCACCCACGCACCTTCCTCACTTCAGGTAGCATGGGGACCATGGGGTTCGGCTTGCCCGCGGCCATCGGCGCGCAACTCGCCAATCCCGGCAAGCTCGTCATCGATGTCGATGGCGACGGCAGCATCCGCATGAATCTCGGCGAATTGGAGACGCTCACCACCTACGACATTCCGGTCAAGGTGCTGCTGCTCAACAATTTAGGCGACGGCATGGTGCGCCAGTGGCAAGATCTGTTTTACGCCAACCGCTACTCCGGCACCGACAAGACGCTGCACAAGAAAGACTTCGTCAAGGCGGTCGAGGCCGACGGCTTCCAGTTCGCACGCCGCGTCAGCGAGATCGCCGATGTGCGCCAGAACTTGGAAGACTTCATCAGCTTTGCCGGCCCCGCGTTCCTCGAAGTGCTGGTCGATCAGAACGCGCACGTGTATCCGATGATCGGGCCCGGCATGGGCTACAAGGACATGATCACCGGTAAGTACATCGCCGGCCGCACGGCGGGACCCACCAAGACGGAAGAGCCGGAAGGGTATTTCTGAGCGGGCGCGCATTCGCGAGATCCGAGTGTGGCGAGGGTTTTGTTACGCTAAAGGTCAGACTCGTGCTCGTGAGTTGTGAAGGGCGAAGATTGCTCTCGCCCTGAGACTCTGCGCCACCGCGCCTCTGCGTTGAGTTCTCCTTCCGCCCTACTCCGCGCTCGTGGTTCGCACGACCGCTCGCCTTGCGCCTTTGCGTTGGATCTCTTCATCCGCGACGCACCTTGGCGTCACTGCCACGCATGATATCCTCACCGCATGGACATCATGCCGGAACGCGACGAGGTGGCGGCGCAGATCGCATCGAAGTGGATCGAATCGCTCGACGAATTGATCCAGGCTGACGGCGCGAAGCGCGCGCGGGCGTTGCTCGCCCGCCTGATCACGCACGGCTACCGCCGCGGCGTCATCGCGCCGTTCGCCGCCAATACGCCGTACATCAACACCATCCCGGTCGAGGATCAGCCGCTATATCCGGGCGACCGCGACATCGAGCGCCGCATCAAGAATCTACTGCGCTGGAACGCCGCCGCGATGGTGGTGCAAGCGAACAAACACTCCGGCGGCATCGGCGGCCATATCTCAACCTACGCGTCACTGGCGACGTTGCTCGAAGTCGGCTTCCATCACTTCTTCCGCGCGCACACCGACAGCGAGAGTGGCGACTTCATCTACTTCCAAGGCCACTCGGCGCCGGGAATTTATGCGCGCGCATTTCTCGAAGGACGGTTGTCGGAGGAACAGCTCGGCAACTTTCGCCGCGAGCTGGCCCCCGGGGGTGGGCTCTCGTCGTATCCGCATCCGTGGCTGATGCCGGATTTTTGGGAGTGGCCTACCGTGTCGATGGGACTCAGTCCGATCCTCTCGATCTACCAGGCGCGCTTCAATCGCTATCTCGCTGCGCGCGGCCTCGCCGACACCAGTCGGAGTCAGGTGTGGGCGTTCCTCGGCGACGGCGAAATGGACGAGCCCGAGAGCATGGGCGCGATCACGCTCGCGTCGCGCGAGCATCTCGACAATCTGAACTGGGTGATTAACTGCAACCTCCAACGCCTCGACGGTCCCGTGCGCGGCAACGGCAAGATCATACAAGAACTCGAGGCGGCCTTCCGCGGCGCGGGCTGGCACGTGATCAAAGTGATCTGGGGAGACGACTGGGACCCGCTGCTGGCGCGCGACAACGACGGCGCCTTGGTGCAGCGCATGGGCGAGGTGGTCGACGGTGAGTATCAGAAGTATGTGGTCGAGTCGGGTGCGTACATTCGCCAGCATTTCTTCGGCACCGATCCGAAACTGCTGTCACTGGTGGAGAACCTTACCGACGCGAAGCTGCGCCGCTTGCGCCGCGGCGGCCACGATCCCGAGAAGATCTACGCCGCCTATCAGCAAGCGGTGGAATACGTCGGTGCGCCGACCGTCATCCTCGCCAAGACCATCAAGGGCTACATGCTGGGCGCCGCCGGCGAGGGGCGCAACATCTCGCATCAGGCGAAAAAGCTGAGCGATCAGGAGCTGCGCGAGTTTCGTGATCGTCTCGGCGTGCCGATCAGCGATCGCGATTTGCTGGGGATGCCATTCTACCGGCCGCCCGACGATAGCGAGGAGATCGCGTATCTGCGCGAGCGCCGCAGTGCGCTTGGTGGCGCCGTGCCGCGACGGGTGATCCGCTCGCAGCCGTTGGCTCCGGTGTCGCCGCAATTGTTTGAAGAGTTTCGCGCCGGCAGCAAAGGACGCGAGGTCGCCACCACGCAAGTGTTGGTGACGCTGTTGCGCCATCTGATGAACGATCCGGTCCTGGGGCGGCTCATCGTGCCGATCGTGCCCGACGAAGCGCGCACGTTCGGCATGGACTCGCTGTTCCGCAAGTTCGGCATCTACGCCCAGCAAGGTCAACGCTACGAACCGGTTGATTCAGACATCGTTGCCTACTACCGCGAAGCGACCGACGGCCAACTACTGATGGAAGGCATCACCGAAGCCGGTGCGATGGCATCGTTCACCGCCGCCGGTACGGCGTATGGCGCGCACGGCGTCAATACGATTCCCTTCTTTCTCTTCTACTCGATGTTCGGCTTCCAGCGCATCGGCGATCTGATCTGGCAGCACGCCGACGTGCGCGGCAAGGGGTTCCTCATCGGCGCGACCGCTGGCCGCACTACGCTGGCGGGCGAGGGCTTGCAGCATCAAGACGGGCACTCGCATCTGCTCTTCAGCGTCGTGCCGACCGTGCGTGCGTACGATCCAGCCTACGCCTACGAGATCGCGGTGATCGTCGAGGACGGCATCCGCCGCATGTACGTCGACCGCGAGGACTGCTTCTACTACGTCACGGTCATGAACGAGGCCTACGAGCAGCCGCCGATGGCCGAAGGTGTCGCCGACGGGATCATTCGTGGTCTTTACAAAGTGAGTGCCGCGCCCGATCCGAGCATCGGTCCGCGCGTCCATCTTTTCGGTAGCGGGGCAATCTTGCGCGAAGCGTTGCGGGCGCAGGCGCTGCTCGCAGAGCGCGCGGTGGCGGCCGAGGTGTGGAGCGTGACGAGCTACACCGAGCTGCGCCGTGACGCGCTTGCGGCCGTGCGTCACAACATGCTGCATCCGCTCGACGCGGCGCGCGTGCCGTACATCACGCAGGTGCTTGGCAACGAACCGTGGCCGGTGATCGCCGCGTCGGACTACATGAAGATCGTGGCCGACCAAATCGCACCGTTCGTGCCCGGGGGCATGCGGGCGCTCGGCACTGACGGCTTCGGCCGCAGCGAGACCCGCGAAGCGCTGCGCCGGTTCTTCGAGGTTGATGCCGAGTCGATTTGCGTCGCGGCCCTGCACGAACTCGCGCAGCGCGGGCAGGTGGAACGCGACGCCGTCCAGGCGGCGATCGAGTCGCTCGGCGTGGATCCCGACAAGCCCGACCCGATGCGCAGTTAAAGCGCGACGGCGCTCCGCTGCCTGGTATTGCACCCCGGCTCCGCATGCTGGTAAGAGTGCGCTCGCGCTGCCGTGGGGGTAACGCGGACGAAACCGGACGCAGGAGGACAAGCATGAAGAACAGCTTTTCGCGGCTTTCGATGGCTGCCTTGGTGCTGGCGGCTGCTTCCAATTGGGCGGTCGCAGGTGATGGCGTGGTGGCGGGTGTCGATTTGGGATTCGCCGCCCCGGTCAGCAGTTTCAACAACAAGGCGAGCGTCGGCGGTATGCTCAGCCCGTTTGCGGGGTACATGGTGAACGACTACGCCGGGATGATGGCTCAGGTGCAGGTGGCGGGTATGCCCAACGACTCGCGCCCCGCAGGGGTGCCGTCGAGCGACCAAACCTGGGCGCTGGGCGCGCACGCCGGTCCGCGCTTGGCATTGCCGCTCAAGGACGTCGAACTCTACGGGACATGGCAGGGCGGTGTGTTCACCGGCCTAACCGCGCACACGCCGATCAGCCGCACGTCGTGGGGCTACTCGACCGGTGGCGGTGTGAATTTTCGCATGACCGATCAAATTCTGCTGGGCTTGGTCGGCCGCTACAATTGGCTCGATCAGCATGTCGGCAGCCACAACGTGAAATATGTGACCGGCGGCGTCAGCGTGACCTACAACGTTGAGGCACCATCGGCACCGCCGCCCGCGCCGCGGGTGGTGGCGCAAGCGCCGCCACCGCGCCCGGCGCCGGCAAAGAAGAAGATCGTCCTGCGCGGCGTGAACTTCGATTTCGACAAGTCGGTGATTCGCGCCGACGGCAAGCCGGTGCTCGACGAAGCGATCGCGACCTTGAAGAAGGAAGGCGGCGTCGCCGTCATCTCTGAGGGATACACCGACAGCAAGGGAACCGACGAGTACAACCAGAAGCTCTCCGAACGCCGCGCGCAAGCGGTGCGAGACTACTTGGTGAAGGGTGGGATCGCGGCCGACCGGATTCGCGTCGAGGGCTTTGGCGAGACGCACCCAGTGGCGAGCAACGACACCGATGATGGGCGCGCGCAGAATCGCCGCGTCGAGCTGCGCATCCGCGGCGAGTGAGCGCCGGCCGTTAACCTTCGGAATCAGCCGTGGCGCGCATCCGCGCTACGGCTGATTCAAATGTTGGTACAGCAGGCGCCGGACTTCCTCGATGGTTTCGGGGACTGCTTGCGTCGAGTGACTGGAACGGACGATCAGCTCCGAGGCGACGCCGTCGATGTGGGCGCTAGTGTACTTGACCACCCCGTCGTCGCCCTTCTCCGGTGGCCCATCGCCCTGCACCGCGATGATCGAATGCGCGTCCACGCCGGGGGCGATCGGCAGCGCAACCAGTGTCTTCAGAAACGGGTTGGAACCCTTCATGTTGTCGATGCTCGTCGGCATCGTGAATGCCGTCTTCAATGCCCCGGCAGCCTGCAACTTGACCATGCTGACGCCGACTTTGGTGATGTTGCCGGGCAGACTCACCAACTTGCGAGCGATGTTGCCGAGGAAATTGTCGGCCAGGAAGCTGCCGCGATGTGGCGTGGCGATGAAGATCACCTCTTTGACGAAGGGCAGCGGTTCCACAAACAATGATCGGCGGATCAGATCGCGGGCTTCGGGATCGAGATCGGCTTGCTCGAACGGCACGGTGCTGATGTTGTCCCAGAAACGGGTCCCGCTACTCACGGCGGTCATCTTAGTGAGCAGCCCGCCCTGGCTGTGTCCGATGATGACCATCTGATGTAGCGCCGGATCCTTCCCCTCGGGGTCCAGATCGTTCACGGCGCGCTGGAGCGCCTCGCGTAAGCGCATCGCGGAGTACGCGACCGGATTGCCGGTGTTGTAGAGGAAGAACCACAACTGATAGCGCTTGCCGAGTACCGGATCGCCGAGCAACTCGTTGGCCATCTCGGCCCACCGCGCCGGGCTCGATGCTGTCCCGTGAACAAAGACGACGGGAATGCGCCCCGGATGAAACGGGTGCAGCATGAGCAGATTGTCCGCCGCCTCGAGACTGAAATCTCCACTGCGAAATCCGGCGATCTCGAAGTCCCAGAGTGGCGCTCCTTCGAGCGCATAGGCGAGCGTCGACGTGGTTTCGGACTCGAGCGGAATCGTCACGTCGCCAATCTGCACGGTGGCGCTGGTCTCGGCATCGAACAACTGAATCGTGCCGTGCAACTCGCCGGTACTCATCGCCAGTCGCGGGTTGTCGAATCGCACCAGCGCGGTCACCGGCACCTTGGCGCGTGGACCGATCCATCTGTCCACGCGCTCCTGCCCGGACTTTGATACCTGCGCCGCCAGCGGCGCGCCGATGCCGCGCCGGCGATAGCGGTTGCGCAGGCCGCGCACTTCGAAATCGGCGAGCGAGGTGAAGTGATCGAGCCGGTAGCCGCCGTAGGTGAATCCAGAGCGATCATCATCGAGATACAGGGTTCCAAACGGCAACGACACGGTGCGCGCGTTCAGATCCACCTCGTCGCCCTTGCCGGTTGCCAAGCCGGAGGTGATGCCGCGGTTGTACAAGTCCATCGCGGTGCGCAGCCGCGGGTCGAAGCAGCTCGGCCGCGACTCGGGATTCACTGGAACTAAGAACGCCCACGCGTACGCCGCTGACGCGAGATAGTACGAACGATCGCCGCTGCGCTCGGCGCAGTCAAAAGACAATTCTGCGAGTGCAAACAGGCGGTCGGCTTCGTCCGCTTGCCCCAAACCCGAGTGCAGCACGCCGATCGTTGCGACGGGGTCTTTCGCAAATCGTTCGGAGAGATTGAGACGGTAGAGAAACTGCTGCGCCGGTGCGCCGGGCTCTCCGGTGGTGAGGACATTCGCGGTGAGCGCACGATTCGCCTCCTCGGGACGTATCCGCTTCACCCCGATCGGCGTTGCGCAACCGGTGACCAGTAGGATCGCGGTGAGTCCGATCCGACCGAGCCACCTTGCACTCCGTGTTGTCCGAGGCTTGTGCACCTGTGCCTCTCTCTCTCCCGTAGTGCCAGAAACCAGTTCCATAGTGGGTACGTCTCGCCCGCGGGAGCCGCCGTCTCTATCTCATCCTCTAATGGGTTCAAAGCGGCTTGCGCGCGACGGTAGCGGCCCGACGGACCCGGCCGCGCGGTCTCGCGGGCGGTCGCGGTCAGTTCTCCAAAAACGTGACCTTGCCCGTCGCCACGTCGTAGATTCCGCCGACCAGCGCGACCGTCCCGTCATCGAGATGTTGCTTGAGGTACGGGCTGCGCTCGCGGAGTTCCTGCATCGAATGACGCACGTTCAACTCCGCGGCTCTGGTGACGCAGGCATCGTCCCTCGAGCTGCTGCAGCTCGCAGCGGCGACGGCGGGGCGGATTTTTGCGAGCAGACCGGTAAGGTTGCCCAGTTTCACATCGTCGATTGCGCCCTTGACGGCGCCGCAGTTGGTGTGCCCGAGCACGACGATGAGCTTGGTGCCCACCTTGACTGCGTATTCGAGGCTGCCGAGTTCATCGTCGTTGACGACGTTCCCGGCCACACGGACGCCGAAGACATCGCCGAGACCCTGATCGAAGACGATCTCAATCGGCGCGCGGGAGTCCATGCAGGCGAGGATCGCTGCGTACGGAAACTGTCCGGACGCGGTCGCCACGACCTTGGCCGACCAGTCGCGTCGCTTCGTCGCGTTGGTGACGAAACGGATGTTGCCCGCCTTCAGCCGGTCGAGCGCCATCGCCGGCGTCATCGCGGCTTGCGACTCCTGCGTCTGGATCTCGGGTTTCGCGGACGCCGGCCCTCCCTGTGCGGCAAGTTGGCTCGCGAGGGCGAAAACGCAAAGACTGACCGCGAGTGCGCGGCGCTTCATGCTTTGGGTCATACCTTTTCTCGATCAACCTTGAACGGGGAGAAAGCTTCACGAAGGCACGAAGGGCACGGAGAAAACTCAAGGCTCATGAGTCCCACACGCCCATCCTTCGTGGTCTTCGTGCTCTTCGTGGTGAACTCCTTGTCGCTTTGAGATGGCTTACTTCACCGAATAGCCCCGCCCATCCATGCACGCGGCGAAGGCGCGTTGATAGGTGTTGGTGGTCTCCGCCGCGGCCGCCTGCTTCTGCTTCTTCGACCCCCGGCGTCCGGCAACGCCGCCGACCACCGCGCCGGCGCCGGCGCCCTTGCCGGCGTTGCCGGCGATCGCACCGACCGCGGCACCGACGGCCGCACCCTTGGCGGCACCTCCCACCGTACCGCGCGCGTTGCTGCCCAGCCCCTCTTGCTGTTTCGGGGCGTTTGGATCGATGCCGGTCTGGCCCTTCGCCCAGCGCCCGCACTCGGCAGTGTCGATGTCCTGTTGCTGCTGGCTCTGCCCTTTTTGCGGGTAGACGAAGACCTGCTGCGCGGACGCCGTGCCGACCAACACCATCGCCGTTACCGACAACCAGGCTGTTGTGACTTTCATTAACTTTCCTCCCGTTGCGCGTGCATGCCACAGATTTGTATTGGAAGCACGAGGCGTGACGTGCGCTGCTCGATCTTGTTGGGGCCAACGCCGCCAAGCGAAGGTTCGAACGCGCGGAAACCCGGCACTCACTCGGACAGGCCGGCCGCGGCTTCGCCGGCCTTTAGTGTCTCCTCGTCGTCGGCGCTCAACGGCTCCGGGGTTAGGTCGATCGTCACCTGCTTCAAATCGCCGGTGAACTTGAACGGTACGTGGTAGTCGTCGCTGACCGGCGTGCCGGTGTCTTCGCCGCAATCGAGTGTCTCGTCGAGCGAGAGGCGGAACGGTAGCGTGCGTTCGATGCGGCCTGCGCCGACTGGTTTGCCGTCCACCAACATGGTGCCGGCGCCGCCCTTGCCGAGGCCGCCGTCATACTTGAAGTCGAACACGATGGTGTGCGTGCCCGGAGGCAGCGTGTCCTTGCCGGTGATGTTGTAGTGAGCGACGCTGGCGAGGTTGTAGTGGAACACCGGCTTGCCCTTGAGCAGGTAGAACCCCCAACCGCTGAAACGTCCGCCGTGAGTGAGCAACATGCCTTCGGCGCCCCCTTTCGGAATTGCGACCTCGGCTTTGATCCGGAAAGATTTGTTCTTTGTATCCGGCGCGGCGCCTTCGGGAATGCGTACCAGGCCGGGATAGTAGGTGAACTCGTCGCGCCCACGCGTGAGGCTCGGGCGGTTGGTCACGTCGAAACGTTCGACTCGACTGTTGTCAATCGGCAGCACGTTGTACTTGGCCGCCTCCGTCCAAAAGAGATCCTGCAACTCCTTGAGTTTCGCCGGCTGCGTGTCGGCGAGGTTGTCGGCTTCGGAGAAGTCGTCGTTGCAGTTGTACAGTTCCCACTTGTAATCGTTGATATCGATCGGCTTGGCGATCGAGACCCACGGAGCAATCGGTGGCGTGGTGCAGGCCACCCAGCCGTCGTGGTAGATGCCGCGGTTGGCGAACATCTCGAAATATTGTGTCGTGTGCTTCGACGGTGCCTTCGCGTCGTCGAACGAATAGACCATGCTCACGCCTTCGATCGGTTTCTGCGCCACCCCATTGATACTCGTCGGCGCCGGCACACCGGCGGCTTCGAGGATGGTCGGCATGATGTCGATGACGTGGTGGAACTGCGGACGAATGCCGCCCTTGTCTTTGATGCGCGCCGGCCACGAGATCACCATCCCGTTGCGTGTGCCGCCCCAGTGCGAGGCGATCTGCTTGGCCCATTGGAACGGTGTGTCCATCGCGTGCGCCCACCCGACCGGATAGTGGTTGAAGGTGTTCGGACCGCCGAGCTCGTTCATGCGGCGGAGGACTTCTTTGAAGTCCTCCGGAATGGCGTTGAACACCGTCATCTCGTTGAGCAGCCCGTTCATGCCACCTTCGGCGCTGGCGCCGTTGTCACCCTGGATGTAAATGACCAGCGTATTGTCCAACTCGCCTTGCGCCTCGATGGCGTCGAGGATGCGACCCATCTGGTAATCCGCGTGCGCGAGCGCGGCGGCATAGACCTCCATCATGTGCGCCGCGACCTTCTTGTGGTCGGCGTCGAGTGAGTCCCACGGGGGAATCCCCTCCGAACGTGCAGTGAGCTTCGCGTTCGGCGGGATGATGCCCATCTGCTTTTGCCGTGCGAAGGTTTCTTCGCGTTGCTTATCCCAGCCCTGATCGAACTTGCCCTTGAACTTGGCGATCCACTCCTTGGGCGCATGATGCGGCGCGTGCGCGGTGCCGGGCGCGTAGTAGGCGAGAAATGGTTTGCCGGGGGCTACCGCGTGTTGCATTCGAATCCACGCGATGGTGTGGTCGGCCATGTCCTTGTCGAAGAAATAATTCTTGTCGTCGTGCGGCGGCTCGATCGGTTTGGTGCCTTCGAAGAGTGCCGGATTCCACTGGCTGGTGTCGCCGCCGATGAAGCCGTAGAAGTATTCAAAGCCGAGCCCCGTCGGCCACAGATCGAACGGTCCGGCCTGGCTGTTTTGCCAGTCGGGCACGTTGTGGTTCTTGCCGTACCAGGACGTGTTGTAGCCGTTCTGCTTCAGGATCTCGGCGAAGGTCCCGGCGCTCTTCGGTTGCAGGCTGTTGTAGCCGGGAAAACCTGTGGCTAATTCCATGATGATGCCGGTGGCGGCGCTGTGGTGATTGCGCCCGGTGAGTAGCGCGGCGCGCGTTGGCGAGCACAGCGCGGTGGTATGGAACTGCGTGTAGCGCAGGCCGGCGTTCGCCAGCCGGTCCATCGTCATCGTCGGAATCGGCCCGCCGAACGTCGACGACGCACCGAAGCCCACGTCATCGGTGAGGATGAGCAGGATATTCGGCGCGCCCTTCGGCGCCTCGACCGGCTTCGGGAAGTCCTTGACGGACTCCTTGACCGTGCGGCCGATCTTGCCGCCGAATGGAGGTTCGGGCCGCGGCAGCACGTCTTGCGCAGACAGCTGCCGTGTGAAGATCATGCTCAGCATCAGGCTGAGGGCGATTCTGGTCACGATTCCGTTCATTTGATGTTCTCCTCGCGCGTCGTGCTACTTCATGCTCTCCCGCAGATCGACTAGCACTTGATCGAAAGCGTCGATGCGGATCAAGCCCAGGCGCGGGTATTCGATATCGAGGATGACGTACACCGCGACGGCCATCGCGGCCGCGAACGCGAGCATATGCGTCCAACTCCGCGTCGGGCTGCCGGCCATGCTGTTGCCGGCCAGCAGCGCACTGGCCAGAATGAGTACCACCAGCATCACGAAGATGATCACCGGTGGATGAATCTGCGCCGCCATGGTTCGGGTGGTGGTGATGTCGATCATTTGGTTCAGCGCGGGCAGCACCAACATGGCTGCGGGAGGCCCGGCGGCTTGGCAAGCAGCGACCGACTGGGTCCAGATCTCACCCTGCAAATTTGAGGCGGTCGCCAGCTCCTCCTTCGCCGCTTGGAGGTCCGGCAGCTTCTGATACACCGCGAGTCGTGAATGCACATAGCGCCGGAAAGTCTCCCGCAGCGCGGGCTGGAGGTTGGCCGGGAGCAAGTCGAGCCGGAGATAGGCTGTGCCGATCGCGTTCGCCTCGTCGGCGATCAAGTGTCGCCGACTGTCAAATCGCGATGCTGCGCCGGAGAAGGTAAAGGCAATCACCAGACCCATCAAGCCGAAGACGGCGCCGTCGATGGCGCCGAGGCCGGTCGCGGCTTCCGCCGACAGTTTCGCCCGCCGCCGGCCGATGCGCCGGCCGATTTCCAGCGACAGAACGATTGCGGCAAACAGACCGAGGGCCAGCACTACAATTGAAACAGCGGGGTCATCCATCGGCTATCTCACCAACCCACCGACAGCCCCAAGGTCAGAAACAGACTGTTGCGCTTCGACCCGGCGGACGGCTGATTGTTGTACTCGTCGCGCAGCACGAATTTCGCGCTGATCGGATCGATGAGCGGAGCGGTCAGCCCGCCCTCGGTGCGCAACAAGTACGCCGTGGTGAAATTGTCGACGGCAGGCAGGTAGTCCAATCGCCAGTCGAAGTGGGCGCGGTAGGGGAGGTAGTAGCCGGCAAGCGCGCCGAAGGCGATGGCGTAGTAGTCACGATCCGCGCCGCCGAAGTATTTCTCGTACACCCACGAAGGGCCGACTTCGCCTTGGAGGAAGTTGCGCCGATCCGGGTCGAGCTGTTCCTGCCAGAACACATAGCCGACACCGGCCTTGGGGACGCCGCGGATGCTCAAGTGCTGAATGCCGTCATACGTCGCATCGCCGGATGCAAACCCGTACACGCGCGGTGTGAAGCTGTAGTCCTCACGGATCAAACCGAGCAGTTGATCCTGCGTGGTGCTCTTCGATTTCCCCTGCGCCTTCTCGGTGCCGTAGCGATAGCTGGTGCCCAAGGTGAACTTGGTTGGGTCCTTGGTCCGCACCGTGCTGAAGCCGAGCAAGAACCCGGTGGTGTCGGTGGTGCTCTGCTGGACGTTGACACCGACGTCGAAGTTGCCGTCCCAATAGCGCCAGGCGCTGCGCATGCGATCGGTGAACGATGGACCGCCGCCGCCGATCGGGATGCCGGAGTGAATCGTCGCGACGTCTATCGACGTGTCACCGACGGTGAGTTTGCCGGCGCTGAATCCCTGCAGCCGGCCATCGCTCTCTCGGTCCTCGCCGTGCAGCATCTGAAAGGGCGCATCGGTCTTGAGGTCCTGGATGTTCTCCCACTTGATCGTGAGCGCACCGGAGCCGTACTCGGGCTCGATCGTAATCCCAGCACCGGTCACGGCGGTAACCTTGCCGCGCAGCACGGTTCCTTTCGACGTGACTTCGTCGGCGATCGTCGCGGTCGCGTGCCCGAGCACGACGGCCAAGCCAATCGCCAGTGCGTTGCACCATCGGCCGTGTGCGGCCGAACGCTTCTGACGTATCACCATCTCTCCTCCTTCTGATCGTCGCGGCGGTAATAGCGGATTTGTCCGACCGGGAAAATCGGCAGTGCGCGGCAATCGTGTGCCGAGCAATCTTTTCAGTTGCACTCGCGCCAGCGACTACGGTAAAGAGCGCCCGAGTCAGAGCTGCCAATACCGGCTGCAAGAAAGAGGGAGGTTGACGATGATGAAAGAATCCCTATTCGCGTTGCGCAACGGCTGTGTAGTGCTTATCGGTGTGCTGCTTTGTACCGCGCCGGCGTGGGCGGCGAGTTCTCAATCCCTGGAAGGCGGCAAGCGGCTATACACGAAGAACTGCGGCTCCTGCCACGGGCGCGACGCCAAGGGTGATGGCCCACTCGCCTCGACCCTCAAGACCAAGCCCGCTGATCTCACCTTGTTGGCGAAGAAACATGGCGGTCAGTTCCCGTACATGGACGTGGTCGACCTCATCGACGGCGCGTCGTCGTCTCCCTCTCATGGCGGCGCCGAGATGCCGGTGTGGGGCGAGACGTTTCAGTCGGACACGTCGAGCGGTGGCAACGCCATGGATCAAGCGATGGTGCGCGGCCGGCTGATGCAGCTCACCGACTACTTGCGCTCGATTCAGGCGCAGTAGGCGCCGCGCTGCAGTGCCGAGCTTTGCCCGGCTCATGGCGCTGCATCCAAAGAGAACCGCAGCGCGAAGGCCGGCCCCGTCGGCATGTCGCCGGGGAGTGCGACACCGAGATCGGCGCCGCGCGACTGCCAGCGCAGCGGCGCGCCGTAGCCGAGCAAGCGAACTTCGGTTGTGTCGGCGAGCCCGAGATCCTCGATTGTGATCTCGCCGCCGGCAGGTTTCCCGAACACGATGGCGTAGACATAGCTGTCACTGCGTGTGAAGCGAATCGCGGTCCCGTCAGTGGTGCGGCCATCGGCCTTGCGCCAGGGGCGCGTGCCGTAGATCGCCTCGCCATTGCGCCGCAACCAATCGCCGACCGCTAGGAGTCGTGATGCCTGCGCCCACGGCACCAACCCGTTTGCCGTCGGGCCGACGTTGAGGAGCAGGTTGCCGTTCTTGCTGGTCACGTCGGCGATCATGTGCACGATCTCTTCCGCCGTCAGCAAGTAATCGTCGGACTCGGCGCGATTGAATCCGAACGAGCCGCCGATGCCGCGGGTCGACTCCCACTTGTTCTTCAGGATGCGATCGAGCACCGCGTACTCCGGCGTCACGAAGTCGTGATGCTGCCCGCCTTCACCGGCGCCCAGCATGAAGCGGTTGTTGATCACGCCATCGGGGATGCGGTTGTAATAGTCGGCGAAGAGGCGGGCGGGCTCGGCCTTCTCGGGGTAGCCGATGTCGTTCCACAGCACCGCCGGTTCGTAGCGCTCGATCAACTCGCGCCAGTGCGCGTCGGCGTAGCGCGCGTACTGTTCGCTTTGTGGGATGGACCCGAGGAAGCTTGCCATGCTGTCGATCGGCAGGCCGTGAAAGGTCCAGTCGATGCCGCCCGAATAGTAGAGGCCCATGCGCATGCCGCGCGCGCGGACGGCGCGCGTGAGTTCGCCGACGAAGTCACGCTCGGCATGCCAGTGTTGGCGATGCGGGTTGAGGTGCCGGGTCGGCCACAACGTCACACCGTCGTGGTGTTTGGTGACGAAGACCACGTAGCGTGCGCCGGCGCGGGCGAATAGTTCGGCCCACGCTTCGACGTCGCAACCGCGCGCCAGCTCCATGAACTGCGGCACGAAGTGCTCATACGGATAGTCCGCGCCGTAGGTCGCGCGGTGATGCGCCTGCGCCGGACTGCCGTCGATGTTGATCGAGTTCCAGTACCACTCGGCGTAGGGCGTGTGCTTGAACATCCGCGCCACCGATTCCGCGTTGCCGAGATCCACATCGCCGATGCCCTGCTTGTTCGGCGGCGCGAACGCCGGAATCGACGACACGCTCCAATGAACGAAGATGCCGAACTTGGCGTCGTGGAACCACGCGGGCACCGAATGAGTGGCGAGTGACTCGATGGTGGGTTGGTAGGCCATGGGCTTGTCTACTGTTCGGGACCGTCTGGATGCAAGCGGCTCGGCGCGGTTGCGCGCAACTGCGCACGGTTGATTGTCGCAGCCATCCGCATTCGCTAGAAGAGGCGCATGGACCATGACGAACCATCTTTCTCTTTGCTGTGGGAAACGTTCTCGGGCTATCAGCGCACCGCCGTCCTCAAGGCCGCCGTCGAACTCGACATCTTTGCGCAGATCGCCGGCGGGGCGGTGACTATCGACGCGCTGGCAGCGCTCTGTCGTGCGGCACCGCGCGGGTTGCGCGCACTGCTGAATCACTTGGCCATGGACGGGTTTCTCACTCGCGATGGAGAGCGCTACGGTCTACGCGCGACGGCAGCCGCCTTCCTCGATCGCAACTCGCCGGCCTACCTCGGCTCGGCGATCGGCTTCATCGCCTCACCCATGATCATCGAAAGCCTCAGCCATCTGACCGACGCTGTGCGCCGCGGCGGCACGGCGATTCCGGACGAAGGCACGCTCGCACCGGAACATCCCGTGTGGGTCGAGTTTGCGCGCGCTATGGCGCCGCTTGCGGGCATGACCGCGGGACTCCTCGCCAACCTACTCGACGTCGAGCAGGCGCCAGGCTGGAAGGTGCTCGACATCGCCGCGGGTCATGGCATGTTCGGCATCACGCTCGCCCGTCTCAATCCTAACGTCACGGTGACCGCGCTCGACTGGAAGAAAGTGCTCGCGGTGGCCAACGAACACGCCCGCGCTGCCGACGTGAGCGCTCGCTTTCACACGCTCGCCGGTAGCGCCTTCGATGTTCCCTTCGGCGACGGCTACGATCTCGTGCTGTTGCCAAACTTCCTCCACCACTTCGATCCGCCGACGTGCGAGCGGCTCCTCATCAAGGCACGCGCCGCCCTGGCTCCGGGTGGCCGTGTGGTCATCGTCGAATTCGTTCCCAACGACGACCGCTCGGGTCCGCCCGATGCCGTGCGCTTCTCGCTCATCATGTTGGCAAGCACGCCGAGTGGCGATGCGTACACCTTCGCCGAGTACCAGACGATGCTGCAGCACGCCGGCTTCGCCCGGGTAACGCTGCACGAGCTGCTCCCGTCTCCGGCTCGTGTGGTGATCGCCGAGCGCTGAGCCGCGCGCACTCACGAGGTGCCTCTCAGCCGTGGCGCGAGGGGCGGGAACTCGGCTATCTTACATGCGCCGCTCCGTTGCCAAGCAGCGGGGGCGCCTTGCGTATGCGCATCCTAGTCGTCGAGGACGAGAAGAAGGTCGCCAGTTTCATCCAGCGCGCACTCACCGCCGAACACTACCGCGTCGACGCCGAAGGCGACGGCGAGGCGGGCCTCGCGCGCGCCCTCGCCGGCGATTACGATCTCGTGATTCTCGACATAATGTTGCCCAAGCGCGACGGACTCGCGGTTCTGCGCGAGCTGCGAGCGCGCGGCAGCACGATACCGGTGATGCTCCTCACCGCGCGCGCGGCACTGTCGGACAAAGTCTCCGGCCTCGATCTCGGCGCTGACGACTACCTTGCGAAGCCGTTCGCCATTGATGAACTGCTGGCGCGGGTGCGCGCCATCCTGCGCCGCGGAGCGCCGGCCGCGCCGCCGATCTTGTCTGTTGCCGATTTGTCGCTCGATCCGGCGACTCGCCGGGTGACGCGGGCCGACCGGCTGATCGAGCTCACCGCCAAGGAGTACGCGCTGCTGGAGTTCTTTCTCCGCAATCGCGGTCGCGTGCTGAGCCGCTCCCTCATCGCCGAGCACGTGTGGGGAGTCAGCTTCGACACCTTCACTAACGTCATCGACGTCTATGTGAACTACCTGCGGCGCAAGATCGATGCGGATTTCACGCCCAAACTTCTGCACACAGTGCGCGGTGCCGGCTATGTGCTGAAGACGCGCGAGGGGTGATCGTGTCGCGCGTCCGCAGTCTCCGCTTTCGCCTCACGTTGTGGTACACGGCGGCACTCGCTGTGCTGCTGGCGCTTTTCGGTGCGACGGCGTTGGTGTTGCTCGATCGCGGCCTGCATGACGCGGTCGATGCCTCGCTCGTCACCGTGGCGCGCACGGTCGCCGAATCGAGCCGCGACCAACGCGGGGCGGATGTCGCCGGTGCGCTGGATGCGCTCCTGGGTCCGGCGCTCGCCGAGCGCTTCTTTGATCTTCTCGATCCACTCGGTCGTCCCGATCCGCGTCTCGCGCCGCCGAGCCGGTCCCATCTGCCGCTCAGCGTCGAAGCCCTGCGCAATGCCGAGCAGGGGCGCGAAACGTTCGAAACCTTAGCCGTGCCCGGTCTCGCGGCGCCGCTGCGGTTGCTGGTGTTCCCGATCATCGAGCGTGGGCAGATCGTCAACCTCGTGCAGGTGGCGATGTCACTCGACACGGTGAACGCCGCCCGCTCGCGCTTCCTGCTGATCCTGGCCGCGCTGGCACCGCTGGCGCTCGGCGGCGCCGCGGCGGGCGGCTGGTTTCTCGCCGGGCGTACGTTGGCGCCGGTTGACGCGATGGTCGTCGCGGCGCGCCGGATTGGCGCCGAGGACCTGTCGTTGCGGATTCAGCACGACGGCGCCGACGATGAGCTAGGCCGTCTGGCGCACGTGCTCAACGACATGCTCGCGCGTTTGGAGCGCTCGTTCTCGACCGCGCGCCAGTTCAGCGCCGATGCCGCGCACGAGCTGCGCACGCCGCTGACGATCTTGAAGGGCGAAATCGAAGTGGCGCAACGCTCCGCGCCGGCGGCCGCTGAGCACGCGCCGGTGCTGGAGAGCTGCCTCGAAGAAGTGGATCGACTGATCGCATTGGTCGAGGATCTGCTGTTCCTCGCGCGCGCCGACGCGGGAGCGGTCGCCTTGCCACGCGAGCCAGTCGATCTGGCGGCGCTGGTGGCGGATGTCGCGCTCGGCCTCGAAGTTCTCGCCGAGCGCGCCGGTATGGCTTTGAACGTGAGCGCGTCGTCAGCCGTGCGGGTGCTGGGCAGTGCGCCGATGTTGTTTCGCGTGATCTTCAACCTCGGCGACAACGCGGTGAAGTACGCGGGAGCCGGCGGTCGGGTACAGATCGAGACGCGGGCGGCCGGCAACCGCGGCATGATCGAAGTACGTGACAACGGTCCCGGCATCGCGCCGGAAGCGCAGGCACACATCTTCGATCGGTTCTATCGCGGCGATCCGGCGCGCGAGCGCGGTGGCAGCGGACTTGGTCTCGCACTCGCTCGCTCGATCGTGCTGGCGCACGGCGGCGAGCTTACGGTCGACAGCACGCCCAGCGCAGGCACGTGCTTTCGCGTGTCGTTGCCGCTCGCCGATCGATGAGAAAATTCTAATCCGCGCCTTATCATCCTCTCACTTCGGAAGCTTACTGTTGCCGTCGAAGCGACAGGATACTTCCAGCAGAGAGGAGAACGATATGGACGCGAGATTGATCAGGTTGGGTGGGGGGCTCGCTGCCCTGGCGATGGCGGTCGGCGGTTTCGCCACCGGCCGCCTGACCCGAGCCGAGGCCGCATCGGTGATGCCGCAACCACGCACTGAAGCCGTCGGCAGCACCGAACCGATATCGGCGAAGGACGACGACGCAGTTGGTTCCTCGCCGCGACGCGAAGGCCTGCCGGCGTTTGCTTCGTTGGTTGAACAGGTCTCACCCGCGGTGGTGCACATCAAGGTGATGGCACTCATGAACGCCGCCGAGCGGGAACCGGGATTCGGCATCCCGCCAGGGTGGCGCGGCGAAGGCAACCCGTTTGGCGATGACGGGCCATCCGGTGGATTTCAGTTTCCGGGCCCGCCGCCGACTGGCCGCCAACGCGGCCAGGGGTCGGGCTTCATCATTCGCAAGGACGGGATCATCCTCACCAACAATCACGTGATCGAGAAGGCCAAGGAGATCACCGTCACGCTGAACGACGGCCACGACTTCAGTGCGACGGTTCTGGGTCACGATCCCAAGACGGATCTCGCGGTGCTGAAGATCGAACCCAAAGGTGATCTCTCCGTGGTCCGACTCGGTGACTCCGATGCGCTCAGAGTCGGCGAATGGGTGGTCGCCATCGGCAATCCGTTCGGACTGAGTCACACCGTCACCGCCGGCATCGTCAGCGCCAAAGGCCGCGCGATCGGCGGACCGTACGATCATTTCATCCAGACCGATGCCTCCATCAATCCAGGCAACTCCGGTGGGCCGCTGTTCGACGAGCGCGGCAACGTGGTCGGCATCAACACCGCGATCTTCAGCCAAGGCGGGGGCAACATCGGCATCGGCTTCGCGATCCCGATCAACCTGGCAAAGCAACTCGTGCCGGAACTCGAAAGCACGGGACGCGTGACGCGGGCGTGGCTCGGGGTGACGATCCAACAGATCACACCGGAACTCGCCGAGTCGTTGGATGTGGAATCGGGTAATGGCGCGCTCGTCGCGCAAGTCGCCGCCGACAGCCCGGCCGCGACGGCTGGGATCAAAGCCGGCGACGTCATTACTTCCTACGACGGCACCGCGCTCGACACGCATGCGTCGCTGCCGATGCTGGTGGCCGCGACAACGGTGGGCAAGACGGTTTCGGTGGAAGTCCGCCGCAACGGCAAGACGAAGACGTTCGATGTGACGGTCGCCAAACTCGTCGATGACGTCGCCGACAACGATGCGCCGCCGGCTCACGGCAAATGGGGATTGATGCTGCGCGAACTCACCGCGGCGGAACGCGATCGCCTGCACCTCGAGGCGAACCAGGGCGTCATGGTCACCGGTGTCGCGCCGGGAAGCCCTGCTGCGGAAGCCGACATCCACGCCGGCGACGTCGTCCTCGAAGTGAACCGCCAACCGGTCGGATCACCCGACGCACTCAAGAAGGAGGTCGGCAAGCTGGCGGCGGGTAAGCCTCTCCTCCTGCTGGTCCATCCCGCCGACGGCAGCGATCACTTTGCCGCGCTCGCGGCGCGGTGAGCATCCGAGTGATTGTACTCGGATGAACGGGGGGCAGTCCGATCGCGGACTGCCCCTTCTGCTTTCGGGTGGGCCCTCCGGACGATGCTGCCGACATCGCCACGATGGAAGTCGCCACGACGAACGGTTGCGACGGGGCGTCTAGCGCAGCCGAGGTTGCGTGGGCTTATTTCTCGGCGAGCAGCGTCTTCTTCACGGCGGCCAACTCCCGCCGCTGCTGCTTGCCGACCTTCGGGTAACGTAGGCCGAGCGAGGCCAGCGCATCGATGATGGCCGCGGCTACGACCGCGCGCGTAAACCACTTGTTGTCCGCCGGCACGACATACCACGGCGAATTCTTGGTGGCGGTCGCGCGAATCATGTCCTCGTAGGCCGTCATGTACTCTTTCCAGTGTCCGCGCTCGCGCACGTCGGCGGCGGAGAACTTCCAGTTCTTCTCGGCCGTCTCGATCCGTTCGAGAAAACGCTGCTTCTGCTCGTGGCGCGAGACATTGAGAAAGAACTTGCGGACGACGACGCCGTTGTTGTTGAGATAGCGCTCGAAGGCGCGGATGTCGCGACACCGGGTGTCCCAGATGTCCTTGGTGGCGAGCGCCGGTGGGAGCTTCTGATGCTGAAGCAATTCCTGATGCACGCGGACCACGAGGACCTCTTCGTAGTAGGAGCGATCGAAAACGCCTATGCGGCCGCGCTCGGGTAGACACTTCATCGTACGCCAGAGAAAATCGTGGTCGAGATCCTCGGCCGACGGCGCCTTGAAGGAATAGACCTGGCAGCCCTGCGGATTGACGCCGGACATCACGTGTTTGATGGCGCCGTCTTTGCCGGCCGCGTCCATCGCTTGAAAGATCAGCAGCACGCTCCAGCGATCCTGGGCGTAGAGCATGTCCTGCAGCTCGGCGAGCGCCTGCACACCGATCTGCAGCGCCTCCTTGGCGCGCGGCTTGTCCTCCGCCCCGAGCCACGCGGTGTCGCCGGGGTCCATGTCCTTGAGGCGAAATCTCTTGCCGTCGGTGATGCAATACGGTCGTGCGAGCTTGCGCGCGATCTTGACGATTCGGTCGCGTTTCATTCGGCGCCTACCGCGTCACGCTCGGTTCGAAACGTAGTCCACGTCTATGGCCCACTTGCTGTGCCCGCCACTGTTGTGTCTCGCAAATGTCTGTAGCATGCGATCTTCTCTGAAGCGTAGGGGCGATGCATGCATCGCCCGCCGTCTTGTCCGCAATGGGCCACGTCAATTCGCGGGCGACGTATGCGTCGCCCCTACACGGACGGGAGGCTTGGCGACGGCGACGGCCCTTGCTCATCAGAGGGCGTGCTCTCGGACACCCAGTCGACGAGCAGCGTGTACGCCACGGCAAGAACCACCGGCCCGATGAAGAGCCCGATGATGCCGAAGGCGAAGAGTCCACCAAGCACGCCCGCGAAAATCAACAGCAGTGGCAGATCGGCACCCCGCTTGATCAGCATCGGACGCACGAAGCTGTCGAAGGTGCCGCAGAAGATCGCCCACACCAGCAAGCCGCTACCCCACACCGCGCCGCTCGTCGAGTACACCCAGATCACTGCCGGGATCAGCACGAGTCCGGGTCCCACCTGCGCGATGCAGAGCATGAACATCACGGCAATCAGAATCGTTGCGAACGGCACACCAACAATCGCGAGCCCAATTCCGCCGAGACCGGACTGGAGAATCGCTGTGACGACGACACCGAGCGCGACGCCGCGAATCGCCTGGGCCGCGAGATGCACCGCGTTCTCACCTTGCGGCCCCGCGAGGCGCCGCGCGAAACGTTCCGCGCCGCGCGCCGCCGTCTCACCGTTCGAATATAGAATCGCAGCGATGACCACCGTCAGCAGGAACTGGACAAGCAGCAGTCCGATGCTGCCCACCTCCGCCACGAACCAGACTGCCACGATCCGCGCATAGGGGGCGAGGCGTGCGGACAGTTCCTCGGGAGCCGTGGCGGCGAGCTGCTGCCAGCGGTCCGCGAGCTTCGCACCAACCAGTGGAAGTGTTGCGACCCAGGCGGGAGGTTGTGGGATGGTGAGCGTAGTTTGCGTCTTCGACCAGTCGGCGATCTGCCGGGCGCCTTGCACGATGGTCTCGATGCCGAAGTAGAGCGGCACGACTAGAATCAGCAGCAGCGCAATGGTCATCACGGCGACAGCCAGAGTACGCCGGCCGCCGAGCCACGCCTGTGCGCGCAGTAGTAGCGGCCAGGTGGCAATGACGATCATGGCCGCCCACGTCATCGCGACCAGGAACGGCCGCACAATCCAGAAGCTCGCCGCGATCAGGACGCCGAGGGCGAGCAACTGAAGCGTGGCACGAGCGAGGTCTGGCGAGCGATCGGTTTGCATTCGCTCTCACTTGTCCTTGAAGCCGGCGCGGGCCTTCTCGAAGATCTCACTGATCTGCTTCGCCATCATGCCGCGCCCGATCGCCTGCTTCGCCGACGCGCCGAAGCCGCCCAGCTGATCGGTGGTCGTGCGGTTCACGTACACCACCACGGTCCCGTCTTCGACCGGAAGGAGGCCGGCGACGGCTTGCGTGTCGTTGTAGCCGGCGCTCACGTAAAAGTCGCGATCGGCGATTACGTAGGCATCGTCGAGCGGCATCGCGAGGCGATGCCGCAGAGCGAAGTTAGGCCGCCCGCTCATCCCGTAGCGGATGCAGAAGAAGTGCTGCGTGAGCCCCGCCGGAATATTCTGCGGATAGTTCATCAGGACATCGTAAAACGCCGCCGCGTATTTCTTGATTCCTGTGGCGGCTTCGGTGGCGCGGCGCAGATCGTCCGCCGGCTGGGACTGCTTGCCTTTGCCACGGTCGTACGGCGCGATGCCCGCCAACCCTTGCGAACGATAGGCGTGGTAGCGACCCAGCAACATCTTTCGCACGGCGTCTTCGACCTGCGGCTGTCCAGCGCCGCCCGCGGTCTTGAGCGTCGCGAAGCTGGAAATCTCGGGCATGGAAAGATTCAACGTGTCGCCGGGCGCCGCGCTGAGATAGCGCTGCGTCTCTTTGTCTCCGCCCGGTTGCAGCACAACCGCCTTGAAATCATCGAGCGTGCCTTCGCCGCTGATCTCGGTGGCCGACTGGACCTGCGGATCGTTGCGGGAGCTCGGCCCCGCTTTGAAGGCGGCGACGAGTTTCTGCACCGGCGTCTTGACGAGGAACACCATCACCACCGCGAGCTCCCGCTCGGATGTTTCCTTCGTGGTCGTGTTGACCAACTCGCCCTTGCGCACCCGTTGCACGTGGTCGGTGCTGAAGCCGAAATCGGCCGCCACCTCGTCCAGCGTCGGCGCCGCGAGCGCCGGCGTACTCGCGCCGCACAGCGCGGCGAAGGCGCACAGCACGATCGTTGCGACCCGTCCACCGCGAGCCGTGCTCTTCCATGTCAATGAATGTTGCATATCTCCTCCTGGTCGAGTCCTCGCCGTGCATCGTGGCGCAGGCGTCTCGCCTGCGATCTCTCATACTCTCCGCAGCACTGTGCAGCCGCGACGGCTGCAGCACAAGCTCGCGGATACAGATTCAACTGGGCTGCGGCCGTGTATTGTGGCGCAGGCGTCTCGCCTGCGTGTTTTCGGCGCCGTCATCATTGCTGCGCGTTGCCCAGCGCCGCAGCCGAGACGGCGGCACAACAAGTTCGCGTGACTTCACCGTTAGGGTTTCCTTCTGTGCTCACTCGCGCTTGCGCGAGGTTTCGTTGGCGCGAGCAGCGGGAAGGCCCGCACCGACGCCCAGCTCGACGTCTGCCGCACGGGCGATCACCGCGACGATCGCGGGAAAATCATCCTGCGTCACCATCGTGCTGCCTGGCTTGGGGAACGGGAATCCGTTCTTGACGAGCAACTCACCCGGATGAATATCGAGCGTCGCCATCTGCCGGAACGCGACATCGCCGATGCGGTCGGAAACGCTCAGCCCGAGGGGCGTCCAGTCATTGTGGCAGGCTTCGTCAAACTCCTTCCTGCCGGCGACCAGCGTCGCGGAGGGCAGCGCGTCCACCAGTTTCCACGGATACAGTTTTGGCCCGATGTTGAAGTAGCGGTGACGCACGAGCTGGACGTCCGGTACACGCTTGGTGGAGTCCCACCAGATGCCATCAACATATTCGAAGGCGCGGCGGCTCGCGTCCCGAGGGAGCGGCCCGAGCTTCGTTAGTGCGTCCTTGAGGAGCGCGGTGGCCGCGCGATTGTATTCCACTTCACTGGGCGCAGCGTGACGACGGACGATCGCACCGGTGATCTTGATGCCCGCCAGGTTCGAGTAGAGGTCTTCCAGCGAGAACGCTGACGGCCGCTCGGAGAACTTCGTCGACGACCAGCCATACCAGGTGGTGATCTCGTGCCAAATGGAGGCCTGGAATGAGAGCCACTCGGCGAGACTGGTGGCCACTTCGCGTAGACCGTAAGCGCGGACAAGACCGGCGTCGAGCGGTTTCACGACGATGTGGCGCTCGGCGCCCTCACCGGTGAGCGGAATCGTTCCCCCGGTCGCCGCGAGGCGCGCGATCTGTGCGGCGAGGTAGAGCGTGCGATCGGCGTTGTCGCGTACGTGGGCGATGTCGACGAAGCCGCCACGACAGGTGTACAGAATACCCGATGCCTCGTCGGAGAGGAGGCGCTCACCGCCGCGTGGTTGCAGCGACACCGTGCCCTTGTTGTACTGGTGCGTCCCCAGATCGTTGATGTCGAGGACGTTCTCGACCTCGTAGCCGGGCACAGGGATGGAGCCGACTTGCACGCCAACGTCGTTGCCGAAGATGCAGCATGGACGCAGGCTCTGGGGCTCGGGGACGTCGGCGATCGCCTCGGAGTCGAGCCCCGAGAAAAACGCAGCGTCCAGTTCCTCGTCACGCGCCGGGTGTTGCGTCGTGTCCCATTTCTCCTCGCAGCCAAACGAGCAGAACACGAGCACGAGAATTCCGAGCAAGCGCCGCTGCCGTTGATTGCGCTCTGCTGGGATCGTACCCATCAACCGGTTCTGTGGTTGGCGAGGGAAACTCTTCATCGCTGCACCTGCTCCTTCGTTCGTCGATCGTACAGCTCCATCGACACCAATCGTGCAAGCAAAATGGCCGGGAAGAGTTGGCCGAAGAGCGCTTCGAGCATGACCAGTGATCGCGCCACCGGATGCGCCGCGACAATGTCGCCATAGCCGACCGTGGTCAGGGTGACGAAGCTGAAGTACACGAAATGCGATGTGAGGTCACCGTTTGAGGTGGTGCTCGCCACCGGCGGCGGAACGAACGCGTCTGGCCAGCGCAGCGCGATGAGTTCGTAGGCGAAGGCCCAAGCCAGGCCGAGCAAGAGATACACCGCCACGGCTCCCTGAATCCGGTTGGATGTAATCGGTCCAGCGCGGAACACTTGCGCCAGCACGACGGCCGCCATGATGCCGCAGAACAGCGACGAGAAGAACGCATCCGCGGCGGCCAGCGACCCGCCCCCGAGCCACAACCGCAGCCACCGCGCGACGAGGTTGGTGAGCACTAAGCTGCCCACCAGGACGGTTGGGAGCGGACTCTTCGCAACCGCCCGAACACCCGAGATCAGGACGAGCGAGAAGAACACGCTCATCAGCGATTGCCCGGTGACTCCGAGATCGCCGAGCGGATCAATTGTGAAGACAAAGATGCCGAGCAACACCAGCAGTACCGTGAGGCTGCGATCGGTCGACCAGAAGCGCCGGAGCATCGGACGCATCTCCACAGGTTGAGAGTTACTCCGGGCGCCCGCCGCCCGGCACGATCTTGTCGAGCGTCTCGCGGCGCATGGGGTACTGCGCGGGATGACGCTGCTCTTCCGCGCGCCAGCCGCCGCCGAGGGCGCGATACAATTGCACGACTGCCACCAATTGCGCGAGCTGCGTGCGCGCCAGCGAGTTCTCCGCTGGAAAGAGCTGCTGCTGGGCTTCGAGCACTTCATAGTATGTGGCCAGCCCGCCAGTGTATCGCAAATTCGAGAGCCGCACGGATTCCTGCAGCGCGGCCACTTCCCGTTCCAACTCCAGCCGCGACTGCGCGAACTTCTGCCGCGCCACTAGCGTGTTCGATACCTCGCCGAGCGCGTTCAGCACGGTCTGCTCGTACGCCAACTTAGCCTCCTCCCACACTGCCACAGTGCCCTTGTAGGAATAGTAGAGACGCCCACCCTGAAAGATCGGTCCCATCAGCGAACCGCCAACCGACCAGACATTGCCCGGGCCTTTGACGATATTTTCCAGCTCCGTGCTCTGCCCACCGTACAACGTCGTGAGCCCGATGCGCGGCAGAAAGTTCGCGATCGAGACCCCTACGAGTGCATTCGCGGCGACGATGTTCTGCTCGGCCTGGAGAATGTCCGGACGCCGTTCGAGTAGTGCCGCCGGCATTCCCGCCGGCACGTCCGGCGCGTTGGCTTGCTCGATGAGGACCATGCCTCGGGCAATCGGTCCCGGGTTGCGGCCGAGCAGAATGCTGAGCTGATTTTCCTTGGAGACGATCTGTCGTTCGAGTTCGGGAATCGTCGCCGCGGTACTCGCGAGTGCGGCGGCGGCACGCGAGGTCGCCAGCTTGTTGCCGACGCCGCCGCGCAGCTGGCGAGTGAAGAGGTCGAGCGTCTGTTGAAATGAATCGCGCGTGCGCTCGGCGATCTCCAGTTCGAGATCCAACTCGCGTAGCTCGAAGTAGGCTTGCGCCACCTCGGTGACCAAGGTGAGGATGACGCCGCGCTGCACGTCCTCGCCGGCGAACAAATTCGCCAGCGACGCCTCGGTGGCGCGGCGAATGCGCCCCCAGACATCGATCTCCCAGGCGAGTTGGAAGGCGCCGAGAAACGCGTCGCCGGTGCCATTCGACCCGATCGGGTTGAATTGCTTGCCGCGTTGCGCCGCCCCTTCGTATCCAGCTTGCGGCAGCAAGTCGGCCCGCGTGACGCCGACCGCGTAGCGCGCCTGTTCAACGCGGAGCGCGGTGATGCGGAGATCGTAGTTGTTGTGCAGGGCATCCTCGATCAAGCGCTTGAGCGCGGGATCTTGAAACAGATCCCACCACGGCAGATCGGCGAGCGAAGTCGCCTCGACTTGAGCGGGTTGCGGCGCCTCGTCTGCGCGATAGGCCGGCGGCAAGTCGACTGGTTGCGGTTTGTAGTTCGGGCCAACGGCGCACGCGGAGAGGAAACAGAAGGAGAGCACAATCGCAAGGAACTGCAGTCCGCCGATCACCGCGCGCACGAAAGTTCCCTCTCCCGGATGGGAGAGGGTCAGGGTGAGGGCGGTTTGACGACCTCGTCTCACCACATCGATCCAAGTTTTCTGCGGCGGGGCGTTCGTGACGAAGGAACGGAGGAGAAGAGACTTCATCTCATCACCCTCACCCTAGCCCTCTCCCATCCGGGAGAGGGGAAGAACTCGCAGGCGTGGCCGGTGCGCTTGCGGCGGTGGCTTTGCGTTTTGCGCCGAGGCCTTGGACGAAGGCGAAATTGCCCGGGATCAAGAAAACTCCGAGCGCCGTGGCCACCAACATCCCCCAGAAGACCGCCGTGCCCATCACGTTCTGCGACGCGGCTCCCGCGCCGCTGGCGATCATCAGCGGAACCACGCCGAGAATGAATGCGAATGCGGTCATGAGAATCGGCCGGAAGCGCAAGCGTGCCGACTCGAGCGCGGCGGCTTCCACGCCCATGCCCTCGTCGTGCTTGGCCTTGGCGAACTCGACGATCAGGATCGCGTTCTTGGCGGCTAGACCGATGAGCATGATGTTGCCAATCTGCACGTAGACGTTGTTGTCGAAGCCCATGAGCCAGATACCGAAGAACGCACCGAGAGCGACCAGCGGAGACCCGAGCAACACCGCCCACGGCAAGCGCCAGCTCTCGTACATGGCAGCGAGCAGCAAGAACACAAACGTGATCGCCATCGCCAAAGTCGGCCCGGCCGGCGGTGCGACTTTCTCTTGGTAGGACATCGAGGAATAGGCGAAGCCCAACTCCTTCGGCATGGTCTGATGGAAAATCTCCTCGAGCGTGGCCAAGGCTTGGCCGGAAGTGTAACCCGGTCCGGGCACGCCGGTGATCTCCACCGAGCGGAAGAGGTTGAAGCGGTTGGTGACTTCGGTGCCCGACTCCGAGGTGATCGTGACCAGAGTCGAGAGCGGGATCATTTCATTCGTCGTCTTACTGCGCACGAAGATGTCGGCGATGTCTTGCGGTTTGCGCCGATAGTCCGCCTCGGCCTGGGTGTAGACGCGGAACAAGCGGCCGAAGCGGTTGAAGTCGTTGATGTAGCTGCCGCCCAGCACGGTCGACATCGCTTGAAAGACCTCGTTCACCGGGACTCCGAGCATGCGCGCCTTCTCACGATCGAGCTGCACGTTGACCTGCGGATAGCGCGGGTCGAACGAGGTAAACACGTTGGCCAGCTCGGGCCGCTTGCGGGCCGCATCGATGAACGTCCGCGACAGCTCACCGAGTTGCGGAACGCTGAGCGCACCGCTGCGGTCTTGCAGCAGGAAGTTGAAACCCGAAGACGCTCCGAAGCCCGAGATGGTCGGCAGATTGAACGGGAAAACGAGCGCCTCCGGAATACGCGCGAACTGCGGCAGCAGGCCGGCCATGATGCCCTTCACATGCAGTGCTTTGCCGTGCCGCTCGTCCCACGGTTTCAAACGCACGAAGAGGGTGCCGAAGTTCGGCTGGTAGGTGCTGGTGACGGCGCCGTAGCCGCCGATCGTTTGATACGAATCGACGCCCTCGGTCTTGCCGAGGATCTCCTCGATGCGGGCGAGCACGGTGCTGGTGCGTTCGAGGGAGGCCGCCGGCGGGAGCTGGACGGCGACGCCGAAGATTCCCTGATCCTCCTCGGGCACGAATCCGGCGGGCAGCGCGCCGCCGAGCAGACCGGCACCGACGACTACGACCCCCACGACCGCGATACTCAGCACCGACCGGCGCACCAACAGCCGCGTCCAACCGACGTAGGCGCCGGTGGCGCGATCGAAGGCGCGATTGAACAGCGCGAAAAATTTTCCGAGCGGGCCGCGCGTCGGCGCCTGGTGCGGCTTGAGGAACATGGCTGCTAACGCCGGTGACAGCGACAGCGCACTGAACGCCGACAGCAGCACTGAGATGGCGATGGTTAGCGCGAACTGCTGATACATCCGTCCGGTCAGTCCGCCAAGGAAAGCCACGGGCACGAACACAGCCGATAGAATGAGCGCAATGCCGACGACGGGACCGGACACTTCCTTCATCGCCTGTACCGTTGCGTCCTTCGGGTTCATTCCGTGTTCGATGTGATGCATGACCGCCTCGACCACGACGATGGCGTCGTCGACGACGATGCCGATGGCCAAGACGAGCCCGAACATCGAGAGCGTGTTGAGCGAAAAGCCGAGCAACGGAAAAAACATGAAGGTGCCGAGCAGCGACACCGGTACGGTGATGAGCGGGATGATCGTTGCCCGCACGTTTTGCAGGAAGATGAAGACAACGAGGGTGACCAGGACGAGCGCTTCGACAAAGGTGTGGACGATCGATTCGATCGACGCCTCGACGGCCGGCGTCGTGTCGTAGACGATCTTGTAGTCCATGTCCTGCGGGAACAGTTCCTTCGCCCGCTTCATGGTGTCGTAAATCGCTTCGGAGGCCTTCAGCTGGTTGGCACCTGGCAGCAGGTAGACAGCCATAGCGCCGGCCTCTTTGCCGTTCAGGCGACCGAAGGAGTTGTAATCCTGCGAGCCCAGCTCCGCCCGCCCGACATCGCGCACGCGGATCTGCGCGCCGGTTTCAATCTCGCGGATGATGATGTTCTCGAACTCCTCGGTGGTGACCAGGCGGCCCGGGGCGCTCACGGTGTAGGTGAACTCCTGGTCCTTCGGCGACGGCGCCATGCCGACCCGACCCGCCGGCGCCTGCAGGTTTTGCTCGCGGATGGCAGCGATCACGTCGGCCGGCGTCAGGCTCAGCTTGGCCAGCTTGTCGGGTCTGAGCCAGATGCGCATGCTGTAGTCAGTGCCGCCGAACAGATCGACCTGGGCGATGCCCGGAATGCGCAGCAATTGATCGCGCAGGTTGATGCCGCAGTAGTTGGTGAGAAACGGCGCGTCGTAGGTGCCGTTGGGCGAGTACAGCGAGATGAGCATCAGGATGCTCGGGCTCATCTTCTTGACCGTCACGCCTTGGGCGGTGACTTCCTGCGGCAAGCGCGCCTGTGCGGAGGAGACACGGTTCTGCGTCAGGACGTTCGCCATGTCCTGGTCGACTCCAACCGTGAAGTTGACGTCGAGCTGCATGCGGCCGTCGCTGGTGTTCGACGACTTCATGTAGATCATGTTCTCGACGCCGTTGACTTCCTGCTCGATGGGCGTGGCCACCGACTGCTCCACCGCGATGGCCGACGCGCCGGGGTAGTTTGCGGTGACGCGAATCGTCGGCGGGGCGAGAAACGGATACTGCTCGATGCTGAGACCGCTCAGTGCGAACAGCCCTAGCAGGACGATGAGGATCGAAATGACGATGGCGACGATCGGCCGCCGGATGAAGAACTCTGCCATGGCCGCGACCGCGCTACTTGCTGGCCGCCGGCTTCGGACTTACGGTGACGCCGTCGCGCACTTTCTGGAGACCTTCGGAGACAATACGCTCGCCGGACTTGAGGCCGTCGTCGATGACCCACAGGTTGCCGACGCGCGGGCCCGGCTTAACCGTGCGCATGGCTACCTTGTTGTCGGCACCGACTACGGCGACCTGATAGGTGCCCTGGATCTCTTGCACCGCACGCTGCGGCACGAGTAGGGCGCCCGGCCGGCTCTCGATCACCGCGCGCACCTTCGCATACTGGCCCGGTCGCAACCGGTTGCCGGGATTAGGGAAGACACTCACGATCGTCATGGTGCCGGTCTTGACGTCGACTTGGCGATTGGCGGCCGATGCCGTGCCCCCGTGCGCGTGAACGTTGCCATCAGCCAGTATCAACTCGAGGGTCGCTTCCTGGTGGTTCGGCTTGTCGAGTTGGATGCGGTCGGCGAGGCGGAGGTACTCTTGCTCGCTGATATTGAACGAAACCTTGATCGGGTCGACCTGCGAGACTGTCGTGAGCACCGAGCTTTCACTGATCAGATCGCCGACTGAGGCAACACTAATTCCGGCGATCCCGTCGATCGGCGACTTCAGCTGCGTCCAATCGACGTCGAGTTGGGCCTTCTCGACATTCGCACGGGCCGCGTCAACCGTGGCCTTGTTAGCCCGGTTGGCTTGCACCGCGTTGTCGAGCTCTTGCCGACTGATCGCCCCCTCGGCGGCGAGCGGCGTATAGCGCGCCACGTCTTGCTGCGTCTTCGTGAGGGCGGCATCGGCGCGGCCGAGTTCTCCCTTCGCCTGATCGAGCGCCGCCTGGTACGGCCGCGGATCGATTGCGAAGAGCAGGTCACCAGTGCGTACGAGCGAGCCCTCGGCATAGTCACGAGATTGCAGATAGCCGCGGACGCGGGCCCGGATCTGCGCGTTGATGTTGCCGTCCGCGGAACCGACCCATTCTTGGTATATCGGGACGTCCTTCTGGATGACGTCGGTCACCACTACTTCGGGCGGGGGTGCGGCGGGCGGCTCGGACTTTTGTTCGCAGGCGCAGAGCTGACACCACGCAATGGCCAGGAAGAGCGATAAGCCGACCTCAGCGCGTTTCATAGGTCACAATCACCCGCGTGATTCTCCTTCTGTCACACTGGACGCAAGATGAAAGTAAGTTGGGGGCACGCAACGTCGGCAAGCCCGTAGCACGGCGGTGCAATCGAGCACAACCTTTTGCCGCGCCTGGCGCCTCACGGCTGGGCCTCAGCGCGGATCGTCGCGCGATGAACGCACAACGCCGGTCCGACGCAGCGGGACGCGCTTGCCGCTTCCGCCACGGTGGCGTCATCCGCGAGATACTCAACGCGCGGCGTCGACATGGTTCACCCTCGTGCACCGAGTGGCATGCCGTTTGCCTCATAGGATAATGGGGAGCACTCGAATGTCCGCTGTTTTGTCGTCCAGACCGCATGAGACCGCGACGCTGTCGAAATCGATCAGCACTCTGGGTGAGGATGGCGGGCGCGATGAGTGGCGAGGTCGTCACGAGTCCTTGCTGATCGATCGCTTCCGTTCCGGATCATGGATCATCCTGTACGGCCTGATGTTGTTCGCGATCGGCGACGTGTGGCGCCAGGTTCCCGCGATGCGCGAACTGCTGCTGATCAAACTTGGGCAGATTGCCGCGGTCGTGGTTCTGCTGCTGGCCCTCGAACGCGCGAATTGGGCTCGGCACGTGCGACTGTTGGCCGCGATCGGCAGCGCCATTCTGTTTGTCACGATGGCGGAATCGGGCATCCTGCGACACGAGGTCGTCGTGCTGCCAATGCTGGCGGCCGTGTTTCTCGTGGTCCACGCGATCACGTTTCCGTGGGGTGCCTACTGGCAATTCGGTGCGGTCGTCAGCGCGACCGCGGCGATTCTCTGGAACGTCCACGCCGTGAGCGGGTCACTCGCTCCGATGGTGGGCTATCCGGCCGCGGTGCTGGCGGTCGCCTTGGGTGCGTCGATCTACGTCGCGGCGCAGCTCGAAGGCTTTCACATCACTGTCGAGCGTCAGAACGCTGCGCTGCGTTGGCGTTCGGCGGCGTTGGAGTCGGCGGCCAACGGCATCGTCATCACCGATCTGGCCGGAGACATTGTGTGGACCAACCCCGCCTTCAGCGATCTCACCGGGTACACTTCCGCCGAGGTGATCGGGCACAACCCGCGCATTTTGAAATCAGGAAAGCAGGAACCTGGATTCTATCGAGACTTGTGGCAGACGATCACGTCCGGCCGGGTCTGGCGTGGTGAGATCATCAACCGGCGCAAGGACGGCAGCTTCTACAATGAAGAGATGACGATTACGCCGGTGCGCCACGCCGACGGCGAGATCGTGAACTTCATCGCCATCAAGCAGGATGTGAGTCGGCGCAAGCAAGCCGAGGACGCCTTGCAACGGAGCGAGGAGCACTTTCGCTCCCTGATCCAGAACGGCCTCGATTTGATTTCGGTCCTGGATACCGATGGACGCTACCACTATGCGAGTCCGTCCCATGAACGCATCCTCGGCTATCGTCCGGAAGAATTGATCGGGAGGAATGTGTTCACGCTTGTGCATCCAGACGACCGTCCAACGGTGCTGGTGGCGTTTGCGCGAGGCACGACGCACCCCGGCACGAGCAGCGGGGCCGAGTTTCGCATACGACACAAAGATGGCTCGTGGCGCTATCTGGAGTCGGTCGGCCAGATGCTCGATGCCGAGCATGCGCTCGGGATCTTCAACTCACGCGACATCACCGATCGCAAGCGCGTGGAACTTGAACTCGAGCACGCCCGGCAGGTGGCGGAAGCAGCGAACCGGGCGAAGGGTGAGTTCCTCGCCAACATGAGTCACGAGATCCGGACGCCGATGAACGGCATCCTTGGGATGATCGGGCTCGCCCTCGATCTCCCGATCAACCACGAGGTGCGTGAGGACCTGGAACTGGCGCGGTCCTCCGCCGAGTCGCTCCTGACCGTGATCAACGACATTCTCGACTTCTCCAAGATCGAAGCCGGTAAACTCGTCCTCGATCCGATCGACTTCTCGCTGCGTGCGATGCTCGCCGAAGTGATCAAGACCTTCGGCGTGCGCCAAAAGGGATTGGCGCTCACTGCCACGGTGGCGCCCGAGATCCCCGACTCTCTGGTGGGCGATTGCGGACGCTTGCGACAGGTGCTCGTCAATCTGCTCGGCAACGCGATCAAGTTCACCGCGCAAGGTGAGGTCGCCGTGCACGTGGCAATGGCCGAACCGGACCTTCAGCCTGCAACCTTGCCGACGCGCGCGGGCGCATCGGCGATCGACGACGATGGTGAGGTCGTCCTGCATTTCAGTGTGCGCGACACCGGAGACGGCATTCCCGCGGAAAAGCATCACGCCATCTTCAACGCGTTCGAGCAGGCGGATGGATCGACCGCGCGCAAGTACGGCGGCAGCGGCCTCGGGCTCGCGATTGTCGCTCGGCTCGTGCAGGTGATGGGGGGCCGCGTTTGGCTGGACAGCGCGATGGGTCAGGGCAGCACGTTCCACTTCACCGCGCGCCTTGGCGCCGGCAGGCAGATCGCTGAGGGCCGTGTGGACGCGGTGTCGCCGCCTCTGCCCGCGATACCGCCGCTGCGAATCCTGCTCGCCGAGGACAACATCGTGAACCAGACGCTGGCCGTGCGGTTACTCGAAAAGCGCGGCCACTTGGTTATCGTGGCGACCAACGGGCGCGACGCGTTGGCCGCCTTTGACCGTGCGCCGTTTGATGTCGTGCTGATGGACGTGCAAATGCCCGAAATGGACGGATTCGAAGCCACCGCCGCGATTCGCGAACGTGAGCGCGGTACCGCGGCCCACGTGCCCATCATTGCCATGACCGCTCACGCCATGAAGGGCGACGAAGAGCGCTGCCTCGCGGCCGGCATGGATGGCTATCTGTCGAAACCAATTCGCTCCCAGCAGTTGTACGAAACCCTTGCGTCGGTGGCTCACACCGACGCCCGCCGATCGCAGCGGCTCGCGTCGTAGTGGCGCGCGCCGCTCGGATACTCGGTCTTCCACTGCTCACTTGAGTCGCGGCAGGACCTTTTGCTCGAATAGTCGCAGGCTCTCCCAACCTAGGTCGGGCGCGATGCCGCCCATGAGCGGGTGGAGCAGAACCCGGCCGAACTCGTGCGCGATGGCGACACATTCGTCGGGTGTGACGACGCGATAGACGTCGCTCTTGCGGATGTCGTCGAGTGTCTGTGCGGCGTCGTGGACCTGCGAGCGCTGCCCGGGCGTTTGCCACGCGGCGTACGTTTGCGCGTCATAGAGCGCGTGCGGCGCGATGCGGACCCAGTCACGCTCGGGATCCGCGCTGACGTGTACGAAGCCGGGACCGCCCGGCAAGCTGACGAAGCCACCGGCAAAGCCCACGCGCGCGCACTCGTCGTTGTAGATCGCGGCGAGCTGGGGATCGCCGATCGCCGGTGCGAAGCCGCAGTGTAACCGCGCGGCCCGGCGCGCTGCCTTTTCGGTCGAGCCACCGATCATGATCAGCGGCTGACCCTGGGGCTTCGGCAGCACACGGATCGTCCGTCCGCGCCACTCGAACGCTTCGCCCGTCCATGCCTTGCGCATGACCTCGATGTACTCATCGAGCAATCGGCCGCGTTGCGCGCGGTCGACGCCGGCCATGGCGAACTCTTCGTAGCGATAGCCGAGGCCGGCGATGAAGGTCAGCCGGCCCGGGCTGATGAGATCGATGGTGGCCACCTGTTCGGCGACGCGGATCGGATCGTGCAGCGGCAGCAGCATCGCGGCGATGTTGATCGAGATCCGCTTGGTGCATCCGGCGATGGCGGCGGCCACCGTGAGCGGCGAGGACATGAAGCCGTCTTCGACGCCGTGGTGCTCGGACAGCGCGACGAAGTGCAGCCCGAGTTGGTCCGCCCATACGCACTGCTCGAGGCAGGCGCGATACTGTGCGGCATGCGTGGTTGAGCTGAATGGGGGAACGCGCAAATCGTAGCGTAGGCCGATCATGATCATCGTAGGGTCTCCTTCGGGTGGTCGAACGGCCGCGGTTGTATGGCGTCGTCTCGCGCGCGTCAACGCTGCTACGGCGATTCCCCTCGCACCCCAAAGTGGGCTACACGAGCTGTCACCGACACGGAGGACCGAATGACCACTCTCGATGAACTCGCAGCGCGGATTGGCAAGTTGGAAGATATCGAGGCGATCAAACAGCTCAAATACAAATACTGGCGCTGTCTCGATCAGAAGCGCTGGGATGAGATGGCGGAGTGCTTCACTGCTGACGCCACCGTCAGCTACGGCGGCGGGAAGTATCGCTTCGCCGGCCGCGCTCAGATCATCGAGTTCTTGCGCAGCGCCATGGGCGTCGAATCGGGCACCATCGGCATTCATCACGGCCACCACCCTGAGATTGAAGTCACCAGCCCGACAACAGCGCGCGGCTGCTGGGCGCTGCACAACTACTTGCTCAATGCGCCGCAGCAGCGCGGTGTGCGGGAAGGCGCCTTCTATGAAGACGAATACGTGAAGATCGGCGGTGCGTGGAAACTCCAGCACACCGGCTACACCTACGTCTTCCACGAAGAGTGGAGCCGCGCCGACACGCCGAGCATTCGCGTCACCGCACCATGAATCGGAGGCCGAGATGAGTTCCCGCTTGCAATCGCTGTTGATCGCCCATGGCGCGCTGGTGTTCCTTGCCGGCCTGCTCGCGGGTTTTCCGTTCGCCTTTCTCCTGCTCGGCAAGATCGTGCTGTGGCCAATTCCGGGATCGATCGACGTGACGATGCCGGGCGACGTGCGCGGTTGGCGGATGGCGCACCTCGAAGGAATTCTCAACGGCCTCACGCTGTTTGCCGTGGCCGCGATCGGCGCGCGGCTCACGCTCTCCGAGCGGGCGCAGAAGACAATCGCGTGGTCGCTGATCGTGACCGCCTGGGGAAACGTGATCGCCTCGATCATCGGCCCAATCTTCGGTGGCCGCGGCCTGGCGTTCGGCGACGGCGTCGCGAATAGTCTGATGTACCTGCTGTTCGTCGCCGCGATCGTGGCCGTCGTCATCGCGATGTGGCTGGTTTTCGTTGGCGCGCGGCGTCGCGCACGATGAACGGTTCACTCGATATCCGTCCGGCGAGTCGAAGCGATTGCGCAGCGCTCGTCAAGCTCATGCGGGCGCAATTCCGTGAGCACCACATCCGTCTCTCCGGTGACGTGATTGCTCACGTCATTGACGGTGCATTGCGGCGCCCGGCGTGGGCGCGACTGCTGGTGGCGACCAGCGGCGGCAAGCTGGTGGGCTTCGCCGCGCTCTCGTTCATGTGGACCTACGAGCACGGCGGCCGCTCGGCGTGGCTCGACGAGTTGTACGTCAAGCCGGCCCACCGCGACCGCGGGATCGGACGAAAGTTGTTACAGGCTGCCTATCGCGTGGCCGCGAAGGCCGGTGCCGCGGCGCTCGATTTGGAAGTGGACGCGGGGCATCGCGACGCCGAGCGACTCTACGCTCGCGAGGGATTCCACGCGCTCGGCCGCCGGCGCTGGTCGCGGCATCTGCAGCGTGGACCAGCGGTGAGAGCTTCACGGCGCCCGCGCTGAGTCCGCTTACGCAGCAGCGTCCGACGGTGAAGATCGGAGCGAGCGCCGCTCGCTCCGATCCATGTCGAGAACTACCTAGCGGGCGAATCGGCTCTGCGAGCGCGGTCGCCGCGGCCGCTCGTTGTCGAATTTGCGGTGACGGGCGGCGAAAGGCGCACGGGGTGCGCGCTCGCCATCCAAGTGATGTGATGCCGGCCGCTGTGCCGGTCCGTTCGGTGTGTGAGCGCGCGGGTGCGTCGGCGGCAGCGGCGCCGCCATCGACGCGGGCACCGCTTGGCGTTGCAGTGGCCGTCCGATGTGGCGCTCGATGGCGTGGAGTTGGCCGCGCTCTTCCGGTGCGGCGAAACTCGAGGCATGGCCATCCTTGTGCGCGCGCGCGGTGCGACCGATGCGGTGGACGTAGTCGTCGACCGTTTGCGGCAAGTCGAAATTGATCACGCGCGCGATGCCGGCGACATCGATGCCGCGCGCGGCGATGTCGGTCGCCACCAAGATCCGGTAGCGGCCGTTGCGGAATCCATCGAGCGCTTCGCGTCGCTGTGCCTGCGTGCGATCGGCGTGAATGCGTTGCACCGAGTGCCCCGCATTGTCGAGCGCCCGTGCGAGGCGGTCGGTGCGATGCTTGGTGCGCGCAAACACCAGCATGTTGCCCGCCGTGCCGTTGCCTGGCGCGGAGCCGTTACCGTGCTGGATCAGTGACAGCAGCAGTGCGGTCTTGTCTTCGCCCCGAACTAGATAGACATCTTGCTCGGCGCGGCTCGGGGTCACCGTCTGCGGTCCGGCCTGCACCCGCACCGGCTCGCGCAGATGCATGCGAGCCAAGGCCGTGAGGTTGGCGGGCATGGTGGCGGAGAACAGCATCGTCTGTCGCGGCGTGGGCAGGGCTTCCATGATGCGATCGAGCTGAGGTTTGAAACCCATATCGAGCATGCGATCGGCTTCGTCGAGCACGAAGATGCGCAAGTTGCGGAGCATCAACGTGCCGCGCTCGATGTGATCGACCAAGCGGCCGGGAGTGGCCACGATGATCGATGGCCGATTGCGCAGGTCTCGCAACTGCGGGCCATAGGGGACGCCGCCGACGACGAGCGCCGTGCGCAAACCGCTGCCCAGGCGCTGCGCCCAGCTAAGCGTCTGTTCGGCCAGCTCGCGCGTCGGTGCAAGCACTACGGCGCAGCCGCCGTTGGCGCGCAGGCGCTCGACGATGGGGATGATGAATGCCGCGGTTTTCCCGGTGCCGGTTTGCGCCGAGCCGATGACATCGAGTCCGGCCAGTGCCGGCGCGATGGCGCGTGCCTGAATCGGCGTCGGGGTAGTGTAACCCGCGGCGCGCAACGCGTTGCGCATGAGCGGGGACAGCGAGAAATCTTCGAACGTTGATGCTTCTGAATTCACGAGTGGAGTATCCTTTCCTCGTTACAATGGCGCCGATAGGCAGCCCGGAGGCGCAAATAGCCGGGATCACCGCTGACGCGCTCAGGCGCGTCGCGATCAAATTTATTGCGGCTAGTGCGGTCTACCGAAAGGTTCGGAGGCAGGGCAGGGAAGCGACAATAAACAGGACGCCCTTCTAGCAGCATGCAACGGCGAAGTCGAGGGGGGGCCGATCCGAAGAAAAATGGAACCGCCGATGAACGCCGAACAAAGCGGAGGAGAAACATCGAATTCGCGATTTCATCAGCATGAAGCCTATGCGGAGGTCATCAAACGTCCGGGGAATCCGCATCGGCGTTGATCGGCGTACATCGGCGGTTTCGTCCTCCGCCTCTTGTCCCAAGCGTGTGGTGGCGTACAGTCGGCGTACTCATGCCACGGACCCCTCGAATACTCGCACTCGCATTGCTGCTGTCGGCGACCGGGGCGCTGAGCGCTGGCGCGCCGCGTGACGGCGATCGGTTCGTCAATCTCGCCGGCCCGCGAGAGCGGCCTGGCGTCCTCACGATGTGGCCGTTCCTGCTGCGCAAGGCGTGGACCTCGTTGGTGCCGCGCGACGGTGCGGCGCAGTGGGTTCCGTACGATCACGATGCGGTGGCGCACAACCCCAGCCTCACCTGGATCGGCCACTCGACGATGTTGGTGCGCATGGATGGCGCAACGTTCCTGACTGACCCGATGTTCTCGGAGCGCGCCAGTCCGGTGTCGTTTCTGGGCCCGAAGCGCCGCGCGCCGCCGGGGATTCCGCTCGCCGAACTGCCGCCGATCGATTTCGTCACCTTGTCGCACAGTCACTACGATCACACCGATCTGCCGTCGATCGCGGCGCTGGTGCAACGCGGCGCGCTGTTCATCGTGCCGCTGGGAATGGGTGAAGTGGTCCGCGATGTCGGCGGGCAAGCGATCGAACTCGACTGGTGGCAGTACGCTGAGATCGGCGCCGTTCGCGTGCATTGCGTACCCGCGCAACATTTCTCCGGCCGCACGCTGACGGATGCGAACCGTCGCTTGTGGGCGGGCTGGGTGGTGGAAGGGCCGACGCGCCGCTTCTACCACGCCGGCGACACCGGCTACTTCGACGGCTTCGTGGAGGTCGGCCGGCGTTTCGGAACGATCGATTTGGCGGCGTTGCCGATCGGCGCTTACGAACCTGAGGCGATCATGCGCTTCGTGCACATGAATCCCGAAGAAGCCGTGCACGCGGCGCTGGACCTGCACGCGGCGCGCGCCGTCGGCATGCACTACGGTACCTTCGATCTCACCGACGAACCGCTCGACGAACCACCCCGCCGCTTCCATGCCGAAGCAACACGCCTCGGCCTCGCGCCCGATCAGGCGTGGACGCTCAACGTGGGCGAAACCCGCGCGTGGTGAACACGACGGCGTCTTGAAGAAGCTGAGCGGCGCCTTGAAGAGGCCGAGATGGTGCGCCTCGAGGTAATCTTCCACTGCAGGTGGGTGTGCTCGCCGTTGGGGTGAACGCGAAGAACCGGTCGCGTCGTCGCCGGCCGCACGGCCAACCGACCTTCTTCGCGGCGGGCAAGCCGTTGGTGTAGCGTGCGGGTCGCTGCCGCGCCGGCAATGCGCGATCTCGGCGCACTGTTGGTGATGAACGAGGAGATTCACTCGGCGCCTTCGTCTCGAAACGCAACGGCCTCGTGCTGGCCGCGTTCGCGTCACGCGGCGCCGGCCCACTCGGTCGAGTTTACAACGGCACGCCAATGCTGCACATGCGCCCGGCGACGCGGTGCTGCGTGCTTGCACCACGGCTCGACGAAGCAGTCGCGGTGGTGCGCGTGTTGAGCGGCGATCAGGTGAGTCTTGCCGAAGCCCTCGCACGGCCGCAGCTGCACGGACTTGTGATCGAAGGATTTGGTAGTGGCCGCATCCCGTCCTCATGGTGTGACACTTTGGCCGCAGCGGTGAAGCGGGACCTCGCTGTGGTGCTGACTTCGCGCACTGGCGCTGGCGCCATCGGCGATCCGTACGGCTACGACGGCTCAGCGACGAGTCTGCTGCGGCTCGGGCTGATTCCTGCACACGACTTACCTGCTCACAAGGCGCGGCTCCTGTTGATGCTGGCGCTCGGAAACGGGTTGAGAGGCGAGGAGTTGCGAACGCATTTCGCCGCGGTTGCTTCAGCCTCGGGATAGCAAGGGAGAGCTACGGCGCGTCACCGCCGCGTCGGGCGGCGGCAATTTGTGTCCGATCGGCCTCGACAGATCGCACAGCTTCTGTCTTGGCCCGGCGAGCCGCCTGTGGCACCGGCCTTGCACCCTACCGGGCTCACCAAGGAGGTACAGATGGCAATGAGCGAACCAGTTGCAGCCACCTGGTTTTCGGGTGGCCTCTCGTCGAGCAGTGGGAGTGCGAAGCAGCGCCATGACACGATCGTCCTGGTGCAATGGGCGCTGGCGATCGCTTGCGCCTATCTTGTCCTATTCAGCAGCGGATCACCGGGAGAGGTCGGGCTGGGCGCGTTGGTCATCGTGGCCTTTCTCGTTGCCAACCTGGTGGTGGGCCGGTTGCGGCCCGCAGTGGTGACCTCACCGCAGTTCAACCTGGGGGTGGCGGTGCTCGATACGGTGCTCATCACCATCTCGTTGTATGCGGCGGCACAACTGTCGATCGAGTTGGTGGTGTTGTGTCTCGGCATCTTGATTATGGCGGTCGCCGGGCTGCGATTGGCAGTGATCGCCGCGGCCAGCGCCGGCATGATGCTGGTGTATGCGGCGATCGTAGCGGTCACAGGCAGTGAATCGCTGTGGGCGTCGAGCACGCTGCTGCGCGTGCCGTTCCTGTTCACCGCGGCGATTACCTACGCCTGGTTGGTGGAAGTCGGTCGCAACCAAGCCGCCGAGGACCAGCCGGCACCGGCGCGTATCATTCGGGAACTCACCGGCGACTTGAGCGCGCAACGCGATGCAATCGCGCGCTGCCAGACCGCGGTGGGGAAGGGCGCAAAGACCACGGCGGAGACCGCCCTGCTCGAGATCGCCGTTCAGAACGAGACGATGCAGGCCAAGCTGGTCAACGTCTAGACCCATCGGCCCCGCTCCGCGGCGGGGCCGCGTCCCTCCCTCAGTCACTCAGCCGACGGCGAAACACGCCGAACGAACTCGTGTACCCGTGCAGGAATGAGCTGCCGTGCACCGGGCCGATCTCGCCATTGCAGAAAAACCCGCCGAGCGGAACGTCTCCGATGTGTTGGCGAAAGGCATCGGTGTCGTGGTCTGGACGGCCGTACAAGTGCGCCCCCCGACCGAGGCATGAGAACAGCAGCGCCCCACGCGGCCGCGCGGTCGACAGTTGGGTGCGATAGCGGCTGAGGAGCTGACGCAGATCCTCGCTTGAAGTCTTGGCGTCACGCAGGTGAAACTGCACGACCGAGTTCTCGCGCAGCAGCGCGCCGACGGCGAGCGCAGTGCGCGTCGGATCGGTACCGATCAAGTTGCGAATGAGAAAATCGCCCTGACGGTACTGCTGCTGGTGCTCGCTCATGACGATGCCGAGGAAGAGCGAGTGCTGGATCAGCGCTTGGTCCTCGGGTTCGAGTTGTTCGTAGAGATCTTGCAGCACCTGCATCGCCGGCTGGCCGTCCAACTCCCACAACAAGTTCTGCTGACAACGGGTGATGAACATCGGTTGCCCGATCGGCCGGCAGCCTTGGGCGACGATGGTGTCGACCGCGATGTCGCCGCTCAGGGCCACACCCACGACGCCGGCTCGGTGCAGCGCGCGGCCCAGGAAGAGTGCGTTCGCCCCGGGTTGCTGCGCGCCGCTCGCGAGTCCGCCGAGCTTGGTGCTGGCCGGATACGCGCGATCAAGGCCGCGCAAAAGCACCTCCGAGTCGATGCTGAACGGATCGGGCAGCAGGAGGAAGTGCGGCGTCGCATTCGGATCGATTGCGTTCGGTACAGCGAGCGACCGCTCCCACGCGGCAGGTGGATCGTTGGGCGTCGGCATTGCTCCCGCATCGACATGGAACGGAGCCACATCAACCCCTGGCAGCGTCGCGGCGGTGAGCGAGACGCCGGGACGTTGCTCGATCTCCTTGCCGCCGCCGATCACACCGCCGGCCGAACAGCCGAGCAGCAACCCGTTGCCAAATTGAGCGGCGATCAATTCGGGTACGCGCTCGTACTCGCCATGGTGATGCGCCGAAATGAACGCCAGGATCAGATCGGGCGTGGCACCGCCGAGCTGAAGTCGCAAGGCGGCGCCGGCATCGGCGATGGCGGTGGCGAGTTGCGGAGCATCGGAAACGGTCGAGGCCCATTTCATGGCGGCGGCTCTCCTCGCGCCCATTCTACACACTCGGCGAGCGCTTGGCAGCGTGCAATCGCCACCCCGTTGAAATAGCGGGCGCCACTGTGGCAAACGACCTTAGTCGACCGCAGCCCAATCACGGCGGCGAACATCTGGGAAGGAGACGATCACGATGGAACAAATTCGTTTCGATGACATTGAAGGACTGCGCAAGCACGTCAGTGAGGAATTCGGCGACTGGGGGCCGGACACCGAGGTCACGCAAGACATGATCAACAAGTTTGCGGAGATCACCGGTGACCACCAATGGATTCACGTCGACGTGGAGCGCTGCAAGCGCGAGAGTCCGTTCAAGACGCCCATTGCGCACGGATTCCTGACGCTCAGCTTGTTGCCGACGCTGCGCTCCGGCGCCAAGTTCGCCATCAGCGGCTACGGCAACGCCACCAACTACGGCGCCGATAAGCTGCGCTTCGTCAGCCCGGTGCCTGCCGGCAGCAAGATCCACGCGCGTTCGCGGCTAGTGGCCGTCGATCCCAAACCGAAGGGCACGCAGATCACACAAGAGATCGCCGTCCACGTCGCCGGCAGTGACCGTCCGGCGCTGCTCTACACGATGCTGGTCCTCTATCACCCGGCGATGAAGTAGGGCGGACGACGCTGCCGCGGTCGGGGCGGGTACGAGGCCCGCTGCGACCAATCCATCACAGCAGTCGCTGCACCGGCGTGCATTCCAGCCCGAACGTCTCGGCGACGCCGGGGTGGGTGATGTGGCCGGCCAAGGTGTTGACGCCGCGTTGCAGCGCGGCGTCGCCGTGCACCGCGCGGCGCAGACCTTGGTTGGCGAGTTCGATCGCGTACGAGAGCGTTGCGTTGGTCAACGCATAGGTCGAGGTGTGCGGCACGATGCCGGGCATGTTGGTCACGCAGTAATGGACGACACGCTCGGCCACGTAGATGGGGTCGTGGTGCGAGGTGGGTCGCGAGGTTTCGGCGCACCCACCCTGGTCGATGGCGATGTCGACAAACGCGGCGCCCGGTTTCATCCCGCGCAACAGCTTGCGCGTGATCAGCTTGGGCGCCTTGGCGCCGGGAATCAGCACCGCGCCGATCACCAGGTCGGCGGTGGTCACTTCTTCCTCGATGTTGGCCGGGTTCGACATCACCGTGGTGACGTGGCCGCCCAGGATGTCGTGCATGTAGCGCAGCTTCGCCGGGTTCTTGTCGATGATGCTGACGTGCGCGCCAACGCCGACGGCGACCTGGCACGCGTTGGCGCCCGCGACCCCGGCGCCGATGACGACGATCTTTGCCGGTCGCACGCCGGAAGCGCCGCTCAGCAACACGCCGCAGCCGCCGTTCTGTGCTTGCAGACACCACGCGCCGACTTGAATCGAGAGTCGTCCGGCGACTTCGCTCATCGGCGCGAGCAGCGGCAGTGCGCCGTCGTCGAGCTCGATGGTTTCATAGCCGATTGCGGTCACCTTCTTGCGCTTCAACTCGCGTGTCAGTCCCTCGACCGCCGCGAGGTGCAAGTAGGTGAACAGGATCAGCCCCTCGCGCAGATACCGATACTCCGCCGGCAGCGGCTCCTTTACCTTGAGAATCATCTCCGCGCCTCGCCACACGTCTTGCCGCGACGCGATGTGGGCACCGGCGGCGCGATAGCGCTGATCCGGGATGCCGCTGCCCAACCCGGCCCCGCGCTCGATCACCACGCGATGCCGATGCGCGACCAACGCGCTGACGCCGCTGGGCGTGATGGCGACGCGATTCTCTTCCGCTTTGACTTCCTTTGGGACGCCGATGATCATGGGCGGAGAATAAATCGCCACTCGCAAAACGTAAAGCGCGTCTGCGTCCGTTTGAATGGCGGCGTCCACCTTTACATCACGCTCCTCGCGTTGTAGCGGGACACGCATGGCGCAGGTTATTGACGGCAAGGTGGTGGCGGCGGCGGTGCGCGACGAAGTGCGTCAGGCCGTCGAACGGTTGCGCGAGCGCGGGATAGTTCCGGGTCTGGCCACGGTGCTGGTGGGCGATGATTCGGCATCGGCAACTTACGTGCGCAGCAAACGGAAGGCCTGCGCGGATACCGGCATCAACTCGATCGGTAACGAGCTGCCAGCGAGCACGTCGCAAGCGGAGTTACTGACGCTGGTCGGCGAACTCAATCGCCGCAACGACGTGCAGGGCATCCTCGTGCAACTGCCGCTGCCCGATCAGATCGACTCACACGCGATCCTCGACGCCATCGATCCGCGGAAGGACGTCGACGGGCTGCATCCGATCAGTCAGGGGCGCTTGCTAATGGGTTTGCCCGGACTGCGATCCTGCACGCCGCTGGGCATCATGCGGTTGCTCGATTCGACTGGGGTCGAGTTGAAGGGCAAGCGGGCGGTCGTCGTCGGCCGCAGCAATCTGGTTGGCAAGCCGATCGCCGTCATGCTGCTCGAACGCCACGCCACAGTGACGCTCTGCCACTCGCGGACGCGCGACCTCGCCGACGAAGTGGCGCGCGCCGAAGTACTGGTGGCGGCGATGGGCAAAACGGAGTTCATCCGCGGCGAGTGGATTCGCCCGGGCAGCATCGTCATCGACGTTGGCACTAATCGTAAGGCCGACGGTAAGCTGGTGGGTGACGTCGAGTTCGCTGTGGCGCGCGAGCGCGCCGCCTTCATCACGCCGGTACCGGGTGGCGTTGGCCCGATGACCATCGCGATGTTGCTGCGCAATACCGTCACCGCTGCTGAAGGCAGTAAGCAGTAGGCAGCGAGCAGTCGGCAGGGGGCAGTCGGCAGTGCCAAGAACCACAAACCACGAACCACGAACCACAAACTAGAGACCCGACAATGCCGCTTCGTACCCCTTTGCACGCCGCGCACGCGGCTCTCGGTGCGCGCTTCGTCGAGTTCGGTGGCTGGGAGATGCCGGTGCAGTACTCCGGCATCATCGACGAACACGTCGCCGTGCGCACGCGCGCGGGTCTGTTCGACGTCAGCCATATGGGCGAGGTCGAGGTGTCGGGCGCGGCGGCGTTCGAAACCTGCCAGCGCTTGACGGTGAACGATGTGGCGCGTCTCCGTGATGGGCAGTGCCAGTATTCGCTACTGTGCCTGCCGACCGGCGGCGTGGTCGACGACGTGATGGTGCACCGCTTGGCGGCGGATCGCTACCTGTTCTGCGTCAACGCCTCGAACACTGAGAAGGACTTCGCGTGGATGTACGAGCACCGCGGCAACGCGACGGTGATCGACCGCAGCGCCGAGTTCGCCCAGATTGCCGTGCAAGGGCCACGGGCGACGGCGATCCTGACGCGACTGACGGCGCTTCCGCTCGAGCAGATTCCACCTTTTGCCTTTGGCGAAGGGCCGGTTGCCGGACACGTCGCGTTGGTGGCACACACCGGCTACACCGGCGAAGACGGGTGGGAGATCTACTGCGGGCCGGCGGCCGCGCCCGCGATCTGGGCCGCGCTGCTCGACGCCGGCCAGCCCCACGGCCTGCTGCCGTGCGGGCTCGGTGCGCGCGACACGTTGCGCCTCGAACGCTGCCTACCGCTGTACGGACACGAGCTGACTTCCGAAACCACGCCACTCGAGGCGGGCCTCGCTTGGGTGGTGCGGTTGAACAAAGGCGAGTTCATCGGCGGCGATGCACTGCGCGAGCAGAAGCGCCGTGGGCTGACGCGCAAGTTGGTCGGCTTCGAGATGGTCATGCCGGGCATCGCGCGGCAAGGCTATGCGATTCTGCACGACGGTGCGGTGGTCGGCGCGGTGACAAGCGGAACGAAGTCGCCGACCCTTGGCAAAGCAATTGGACTAGGTTATGTGGCGGCTGCTTGCGCCGATACGGGTTCCAGACTAGCAATTGACATCCGCGGCAAAGCCGTCGCGGCCATCACGGTTACGCTCCCGTTTTATCGCCGCTAGGAGGGCGGGCATGGAGTTTCCGGAGGAACTAAAATACTCGAAAGAGCACGAATGGGTGTTGGTCGAAGGGACCGTCGCCACCATCGGCATCACCGACTATGCGCAGGAACAGCTCGGCGACATCGTCTTTGTCGAGTTGCCGGCGATCGGTGACAAGGTCACCAAGGACGATGCGTTCTGCGTGGTCGAATCGGTGAAGGCCGTCTCCGACGTGTACGCACCTGTGTCGGGTGTCGTGCTCGAAGTGAACGACGATCTGCCCGACAGCCCGGACATGCTCAACGAAGATGTCTATGGCGATGGCTGGATGGTCAAGATCGAGATGAGCGATACCACCGACCTCGACGATCTGATGACCGCTGCGGAGTACGAGGAGTTCGTCGCGCGGGAGAAGGAGTAACTCGCGCCGTCTGCCGGCGTGACGGATCGCGCCCGCCGGCCCCGTCCATTCCGGATCGTGGCCGGATTGGACCTGGATCGGGTGCTCGCTCACCACTGCGAAGTCGTATGCGTTTCATACCCCACACGCCTGAGGACGTGCGCGCGATGCTGGCCACGGTCGGCGTGGCCTCGGTGGCGGAACTATTCGCCGACGTTCCCGCCGCGCTGCGCGAGCGGGCGCGCCTCGATCTGCCGCCGGGCGCCTCCGAGTCTGCGGTGCGCGCGCGGTTGGAGTCGCTTGCCGCCCGCAATCCCGGCGCGGCGTGCCTCTCGTTCCTGGGCGCCGGCGCATATCCGCACTTCGTGCCGGCGGTGGTGGATCAGATTCTACAGCGCGCTGAATTCTACTCGGCGTACACTCCCTATCAACCCGAGGTTAGCCAAGGCACGCTGCAAGCGATCTTCGAGTTTCAGTCGCTGGTGGCGATGTTGTTCGATTGCGATGTCGCCAACGCCAGCATGTACGACGGCGCCTCGGCGACGGCCGAAGCAGTGTTGATGGCACTGCGCGTCCGTCCGAAGCGGCGCAAGGTGCTGGTGTCGCGCGCGTTGCATCCGCAGTATCGCCAAGTGATCACCACCTATCTCGAAGGTGCCGGCGATGTCGAAGTGATCGAGATCAATTTCGACGCCACCGGTGCCACCGATCAGGGCGCGCTGGCTGCCGCGCTCGATGACGGGACGGCGGCGGTCGTCGTCGGGTATCCGAATTTCTTTGGCGTGCTCGAACCGCTCGACGCCATCGTCACCGCCGCGCACGCGCGCGGTGCCGTGGTCGTCTCGGCGACGGCGGAGACGCTGGCTCTCGGAGCAGCGAAGGCGCCCGGCACCAGCGGAGTCGATATTGTTGTGGGCGAAGGACAGAGCCTCGGCGGCGCGCTCAACTACGGCGGGCCCGGAGTCGGCCTGTTCGCAACGCGCAGCGAGCACGTGCGTCTGATGCCGGGTCGGCTGGTTGGCGAAACGGTCGATGGCGACGGCCGCCGCGGCTACGTACTGACGCTCGCCACCCGCGAACAACACATCCGGCGCGAGAAGGCGACCTCGAACATCTGCACCAATCAAGGCCTCATGGCACTCGCGGTCACCGTGCATCTCTCGATGATCGGGCGCCAGGGGCTGCGCACACTAGCGCTCACGAACTTACAACGAGCACATGCAGCCGCTACGGCGTTGTGTGCGACCAACCGCTGGACGCGTCGCTTCTCCGGGGCTATCTTTAACGAGTTCGTCATCGCTGGAAGCGACGCGCGCGCCGCCGTCGACGCGGCGCGCGGCCGCGGCGTGCTCGCCGGAGTGCCGCTCGGCACGTGGTACCCAGAACTCGACGACAGCGTGTTGGTGTGCGCGACCGAGATACACGCCGAGTCCGACATCGCCATGCTCGCCGAGGTGCTGCGATGACTGAGCCCGTTCGCAAGCAAGCCGGGCTACTGCTCGAAGAGCCGCTCATCTTCGAACGCAGTCGCCCCGGTCGCGCGGCGTTTGCGCTCGAAGGCGAGGTGGAGTCGGCGGAGCAGTTGTTGCCGACGGAGTTGCGCCGTGCGTCGATCGACGGTTTCCCCGAAGTCAGCGAGCCCGAAGTGCTGCGGCACTTTCTACGCCTGTCGCAGTGGAATCTGGGGACCGCGACGACCTTCTATCCACTCGGCTCGTGTACGATGAAGTACAACCCGGTAGTGAACGAAGCGATCGCGCGGCTGCCGGGTTTTGCGCGGTTGCATCCGTTGACGCCGGACGAGTTGGCGCAAGGGCAGTTGGAGTTGATGTGGGAGTTGGAGCGCTGCCTCGCCGAAGTGTGCGGCATGGACGCGATCAGTTTGCAGCCCGCGGCTGGTGCGCAGGGTGAGTTAAGCGGCATGAAGATGGTGCGGGCGTATCATGTCGAGCGCGGGCGCGCGCGGAAGAAAGTGTTGATCCCTGCCAGCGCTCACGGCACCAACCCGGCAAGCGCGGCGCTAGCGGGTTACAGCGTAGTGCCGGTCGAAGGCAATCGCGTCGGCTTGCTGGAAACCGACGCCGTCCGGCGCGCGATGGACGACGACGTCGCCGCGTTGATGATCACCAACCCGAACACGCTCGGGCTGTTCGAACGCGAGATCGTCCAGATCGCCGAAGTGGTGCACGCAAAGGGTGGACTTGTCTACCTCGACGGCGCGAATCTCAACGCGCTGATGGGGATCGCGAAGCCCGGCCACATGGGCGCCGACGTGTTGCAGTTCAACTTGCACAAGACCTTCTCGACGCCACACGGCGGTGGTGGCCCCGGCGCCGGTCCGATCGGTGTGCGCGCATCACTCATGCCATATCTGCCGACGCCGCGGCTGGTGCGCGACGGCAACGGGATTCGCTGGAGCGAGGCGTTCCCACAATCGATCGGCCGCGTGCGGTCGTTTCACGGCAACGCCGGCATGCACGTGCGCGCGTACGCCTACATCCTCGCGCTCGGTGGCGATGGTCTCACGCTGGCGACACAAATGGCGGTGCTGGCGGCGAACTACATCCGCCGCTCGCTCGAATCGACGTACCACGTTGCGGTGCCGGCGGTCTGCATGCACGAGTGCGTGCTGAGTGACAAAGGGATGGAAGCGCACGGGGTGAAGACGCTGGACATCGCCAAGCGATTGCTTGATTTTGGTTTCTACGCGCCGACGATCTACTTCCCGCTCGTGGTCAGCGGCGCGCTGATGATCGAGCCGACTGAGACCGAGAGCAAGGAGACCCTCGACGAGTTCATCGCCGCGATGCAACAGATTGCGCGCGAGGCGCGCGAGTCACCCGACACGGTGCGCAATGCCCCGACGCGCACGCCGGTCACGCGGCTCGACGAAGCGCGCGCTGCGCGGCGGCCGGTGTTGCGGTGGAGGCGTGAGTCGGGAGTCGTGAGTCGGGAATCGTGAGTGGGATCAGTTCTTGCCCGGTTCGGTGTCGAGTCCAACGCCGGCCATGCCTTGATAGCCGAGGCTTGGGACGCCGGTGCGCTGGTCGACATAGGTTTGCACCATCAAGTCGATCACCAAGATGAAGTGAATGTTGCCGTCGCTGGCCTCCGCGCCTGGTGGTGGGTTGGAGTCAAAGAAGATGGTTGGTTCGGCGAGGCCGAGCAACTCGCGATAGGCCGCAAGTGAAGTGTTGCTCTCGCGTTCGAGCACGCGGGCGCTGACGAGCTGCCCCTTCTTGCTCATCACCGCTTCCACCGCCGCGTACTCGCGGCCCGAGCCCGACGCGCCGCTGCGCCGCGACTGCTTGAGGCGAATCTCGAGATTTTGGAAGACGCGCGCCGCCACCCGTCGCACAAACGGCGCGAAGCGCTCGGCCTTGGTATTGAGGAGCGTCAAATCGCCCTCGCGAATTGTCGGCAGGTAGTCGCTGATGCCCGGACGCGCTGAGAAGGCACCGCCTTGTCCAGCCGCCAGCAGATTGCGACTCGTCGGCGTCGGCTTTTCCTCGCTGCTTGACTGCACGCGGCCTTCGCGAATCAGATCGCCAGCGCGCGGCAGCAACTGATCGAGTTTGGGAAGCGAGGCGACTTGCTCGCGCGCCTTTGCGGCCGGCTTCGGCGGCGGTGGAGGCGCCGGCCGGTCTTGCGGCGGCGCCTCGTGTTGCGCAGCGGCTTCGCCGCTGCCCGGAGCGGCTTGGCCCCGTTTGAGCATTTCATCTTTCACCGTGTTGTCGCGGTCACTGAGGAGGCGGGTTTTGTCTGGCGGGCGTTCTTCGCCCGCATCAGGCGGTGAGACGATCTGTCGCTCCGGCAACAACACGGGTGGCGGTGGTGGGGCCGGCGCATCGGGCGCCGCGGGTGCTGGCTTGGCCTGACTGGCCGGAGCCTTGGCCGCGGGCGGGCGCGGCGCCAGCTGCGTGAGGTCGACGTCGATCGATGGTGGCGTGATGACCGGCAACTCCATCCGACGCAGCAGCGGCAGCAACGCCAGCAACATGAGGTGTACGAGCAGCGAGATGCCCAACGCCCACGAGAGCCGCGCCTGATCGCTCATCGCCGTCCACTAAAGCGCTTCCCGTTCAGTGGTGCAATAAGCGCTGCCGGCGAGCGACGATCGCCTTGCGCGCGGCCGGACGCTTCGCGTATAAGCCACGCGGAGACTGTGGCGCATGTTCGGACTTGGCATCGGAGAACTCCTCGTCATCCTCGTGATCGTCCTGATCATCTTTGGCGCCGGACGGCTGCCGGAGATCGGTGAAGGGTTGGGGCGCGGGATCAAAAACTTTCGCAAGGCGGTCAAGACACCCGACGAGATCGACGTGACGCCGCCGTCGGCGAGCGCGGCCAAGCCGGAACCACCCAAGCCCGAGAGCGGCGAGCCTCAGGCCTGACGCTGCGCGGCCACCACTTGGCTGCTGAACTCGGTGACACCGTTGGGCGGTTGCATGAAGACGATCACGAAGATCGATTCCTCTCCGGGCGCGATCCCAAACCGTTTCGGTGGTTTGAGATCTTCGAGAATCGAAACCTCGCGCTGGGTGAGTGACTTGAGGATCTTCATCGAGATCACGTTGCCGCAGAAAATGCTCTTCTCGTCAAGCTGCGCATCGTCGCGGCTGTAGAGGCGTCCCACGATTTGCACGTTGCGCACGGTGACGGTGGCGTTGTTGAGAGCGCGGCCGGTGATGACGAACACGGTCTGGCCGTCCTTGATCCGTTGGTAGCCGCCGGTGACGTCGCTGAGCACGAGCTTGCGATTGAGCAGCCGATCTTCCGTCAGCGAACTGATGAACGGGAGTTTGTGGAACAGCGAATCGGCCAAGACCACATTGGCCCGCAACGTCCACGCGATCACCGCGTATGCCGCCACCACCAAGCCCAGAAAGATGACGACCGGGCGCACCGAAATTCCCCGCGGCATGACGCGTTCCTCCTCGAACGGCTCGTCGAACTCGTCGGACACGTCCGCTGCCGCCTGCTCATCCTCTTCCAATTCTTCGCGCGCGATCCGTGTCGTTGGACGCTCGGGCTCGTTGAAATCGAGGTCGTCGTCGCGCGAAATGTCGAGCGACTCATTCGCGGAGCGCGTGACGGCCGGCGCCTCGTCTTCTTCCTCTTCGGCGAACGAATGGGAGGTAGGACTTGCGGTCTCACGGTGCCGCGTCGATGGTGCCGCGTCGGTCCCAAGCTCGAACTCCGGCTCGGGTTCGTCGATAGTCAGATCGCGAGCGGGAGCGCTTGGCTCTTTCGCCGGCTGCTCTGAGAAGGTAAACGAAAGATTCTCCGGTGTGTCCACTACTGATGGTTTGGGCGGCGGCTGGGGAGGGGTGGTACTGGTCGACGGGCCGGGAAAGATGTGGCGGCAGCGGGAGCACTTGAGCATCGGGTGCGCCGCGGTCAGTTTGGTATCGTCGAGCTGAAAACGCGTGGCACAATAGGGGCACTGGATAACCATGGGAGCACGTCCGATCAGGCGGGGGATTGTATGGGGAGTGAGAGCAAAAGCCAACCCAAGAACCAAGCAATGACGGGAGCCGTCACGGAACTTTCGGTCGTGCTGCCGGCCTACAACGAAGAGCTGAACGTCGACCGCGTCGTGCGCGAGGTCGCGGCGTATCTCGAATCGCTCGGCCTGGATTACGAGTTGCTGGTTGTCAACGACGGCAGCCGCGACCGCACCGGCGCGATCCTCGACGGTTTGGTGAAGGAGTTTCCGCGCCTGCGGCCGTTGCACCATCCGCAGAATCGCGGCTACGGCGCCGCGCTGCGCACCGGTTTTGATGCGGCGCAGAAGCGCTTCGTCTTCTACATGGACGGCGACGGGCAGTTCGACATCAAAGACCTCGCGGTGATTCTGCCGCTAGCGACCGACGACGACAACATCGTCACCGGCTACCGCATCGAACGGCGCGATCCATTGGTTCGACGGTTGAACGCCAAACTATTCGGCGGCTTTCTCGTCCGCATCATGCTCGGAGTGAAAGTGCGCGACCTCAACTGCGCCTTCAAGCTGATTCCGAAGAAAGTGTTCGAGCGGATCACGCTGGAGTCGACCAGCGCGCTGATCAACGCCGAGCTGTACGGCCGCGCGATCCGCAAGGGCTTCGGCATCAAAGAAGTCGGCGTGCATCACTACCCGCGCGAAGCCGGCGTGCAGACGGGAGCGCACCTGCGCGTGATCCTGCGCGCCTTCTACGACCTCGCGCGCCTACGCCAGAAGATCGTCGCCGACGGCTGACGCGACCGCGGGCCTTTCTCGCACTTGCTCTGCAAGCTCAAGCGCGTCGTCGAGTTAGCGTGCCGAGATCGTTGGCAGTCAACTTTTGCGGGCGCAGATAGCGGGGGATGCGGCCGAGGAACCTTCGCGCTCGACGGCACTCGGCATCGGCGTCGTCGGTCGAAAACGAACTCTCCACGTCGTAGTCGGCAGTCAGGCGATCATCCAGGCTTTCAACCAGAAGCGCGGCCCACTCGCGTTCGATCGCGCCCGGCCGGATCAGGTGCAGACCGAACAATCGTTTGATGGCGGCGTGGCTGTCGGCGCTTACGTCGTGGACGGCCAATGCCGCTTTGGCCGCGTGAAGGGCGGCATAGTACGCACGCGACACCGCGTCCGCTTCGAAGCCTTCTGCGGCCAACAGCTCAGAAGCGTGCAGCGATTCGACGGCGCGACGCCACTCCGCCAGCACCATCGCGCGGTTCATCGGATCGCAATCGCATCACGTTCCACCGCGCGCCGGAAGAACGAGCCGCTCTGCCTCCGGGCTTCCCACTCTTCTTCTGTGTACACCACGATCGACGGTAGGACATCCGAAGTTGAAGCCAGCTGGTAGCCGATGCGGCGGAGGTCACGTTTGCGCGCTTTCCAGCGGTTGTCCACGATGAGCACGACATCAAGATCGGAGTCGCGGGTCGCTTCACCGCGCGCCTTCGAGCCGTAGATGAGGAATTGCTTCACGGCGTCCGTGCATTGGGCAGCGAGCGCAACGCGATAAGCGTCGAGCCACGCTTGATCGGTCGACGTGAAGCGCGCGGTTCTGCAGTTCCGTTGCCGCAACAGACTCTTTGCGCGCCTTGGGGAGCCCGCCGCGGCAACACCCGCGACGCGCGTTGGCTGCTTGGGTGTCTGCGCACCGCGCAGGCCGTAGTCCTCGGGTACAAACTCGGGCTCAGCGACGATCGGTGGTTTCGATGCCGCCTCCTTGTAAGCTCCCGGCTGCTTGTCTTGCTTCCTGACGGTCAACCGATACGCTCCGTAAGTCTCGCAAACTCTCTCACGTCCAGAACCCCATCTCAACCGCGGGCCACAGCGCGCCGGCGGGCACCTTGTCGAGGAGGATGGGCTGGGGCGACGCGTGCGTTGCCTCTACACTCAAGCGGAGAACGCCGCTACTGCGGCTTCGCGAATTTCTGGATGCGGTGGTTCATCGTATCGGAGACGTAGACGTTGCCTTGGGTGTCGACGGCGATGCCGATGGGGCGGTTGAAGTCGCCGCTGCCGGAACCGCTCTTGCCCCACGCCCCGTTGAACTCGTGGCCGGCGTAGCGCGTGAAGCGCTGGTTGTTGGAGTCGGTGGCGTACAGGTCCGTGCCCATCACGGCGAGGTAGGGCTCGGTGTAGAATTCTTCCCAGCCGAAGACCGGGAACTCTTCTTTGAAGGCGCCGGCGGCATCGAAGATCTGCACGCGGTGGTTGCCGGTATCAGCGACGATCACGCGGCCCTCGGCGTCGACAGCGATACCGACCGGCTCGATCAACTCGCCCGGCTTCGATCCATCCTTGCCCCACACTGCCTTCTGCTTGCCGTCGGAGGTGTACGCTACCACGCGTTTGTTGCCGGTGTCGGTGACGTAGACGGTGCCGTCGGGTGCGACTGCCACACCGCGTGGCCCCCACAGGCTCGGATTCTCTTCGACCCATTGCAGCAGGAATTTTCCGTTGGCGTCGAATTTCTGCACGCGGTGGTTCCAGGTGTCGGCGACGTACACCGAACCGTCGGGGCCGATCGCCAGGCCGCACGCGTCTTTGAATTCGCCCGGCCCGTTGCCTTCGTGGCCCCACGCGGTGATCGCATGGCCGTCGGCACCGAGCTTCTGCACGCGGTTGTTTTTCGTGTCCATCACGAAGACGTTGCCGCCGGCGTCAACCGCGATGCCACGCGGTTCGTTGAACTCGCCCAGACTCGACCCCTGTTTGCCCCAGATGGCTTCCGCGGTGATCAACTTCGGCGATTGCGGATAACCTTTCGCTGCTGGCGGTGGATTCACCGCAATCGCCGCGAAGGTCATCCCCGGCTTCACGTCCTTGGCGATGTATGCGACCGCGTCGCTCGATCCGGTCCCGCTCCAGGCTTCGCGCGTGAAGATCCAGCGCATCAGCTTGGGCAGGTTCATCTGATTCCACGTCGGCTCCCACCAGCCGCGAATCTGGAACGGCACCTTGTCGTACTTGTCGCCGAGCGGTTGATCGAGGGCGTTGATCACGTCTTTGTTGACGATGAGGACGGGCGTATCGACGTTGCGCACGTCGGCCGCCCAGTTGACCGGATAGTGGCGGAGGTACCAGCTGAACGGCCAGGTCGCGTCACCCGAGACAGCGAGGCGCGTTTGAGTGCCGGTGCCGAGCGTCTTCGCGATGTCGTCGACGCGGCGCATGATCATGTTGATGTCGTAGGTCGATTGCACGTACGCGAGCATCTCGCCGTGGCGGTGCTCGGCGTTCTCGTCGGGGCGTGGCGCATCGTAAAAGTAATTCGACGCGATCAGAATCCACACGGTCAGCGCGCCCACCGCCGCCAATGGTAGCGCGGTTGCCGGCCGTTTGATCGCGCCGGTGTCGATCAGCTGTCCGAACCAGATGGCGGCAAGGATCGTCAACGGCATGACCTGCGGCACCAGGAGCCACGGCACTTTCTCTTGCGCCCAGCCGTAGAAGCAAAGGGTGCCGAGCGTCCACAGGATGACGAAGCGAGTGAAGCGGTCGGGCAGCCAGACGCGCGCCACGCCGATCTGCGCCATGCCGAGCGCGGCGATCAGCACAATCGGCGCCGCCGGTGAGCCCTGCACCAGCAGCACGACGAACGCGGCCATGGCGATGCCGGCGCCGATGCGCATGTAGCGCAAAGCCGGGTCCGGCTTCGCGGGATTGAAGAACGGTCCGAGCACCACGGCCGCGGCACCGAAGAATATCAGTGGATCATAGAACGTGAGCTGCGGGACGTAGTACCACCACGGGCCGCCGATGCGTTTGATCGAATGCTGCCCCCACCAGTACGACAGCGCCCGAGTGACGCCGTTCCAGTTTTTCGGATGGGTGAGGAACGACGTATACAGCACCAGCCAGATGGCGGCGAAGAGCACCGCCGTGGTGATCAACGGCAGCAGCGCGCGGCGCAACAACTCGGTGCTCTCGGACACGATCGCGCCGACCGTCTTCGAGCCGTGAACGACCTCCCACACCATCATCAGCACCAGCGCGAAGAGGAGGACGGGCGTCACCACGTACATGTCCTCTTTGGTGCAGAAGGCGAGCGCGAGACCGGCGCCACTGATGTAGAGATGCTTGGCCGAACGACTCTCGCCGTAACGGAAGGCGAAGAAGACGGCGATCAGGTTGCACAGCGCGAGATAGATGTCGTGCCGGATGAAGCGGGTGAAGTAGTTGAACGATGGCGAGAAGGTGGCCAGCACCAGGAACATCAGTGCGGCGTTGCGTCCCAAGTAGCGGCGCAACGGCCAGGCGAAGCCGAGTATGCCCATGCCGAAGAAGACGGCGCTCAGCCGCCCGGTGAAGTCGCTGTCGCCAAACAGCCAGAGTACCAGCGCCGTGGAGTAGTACAGCACCGGTCCGTGATAGACCGGGTCGTAGTTGTAGTCGCCGACGCCCTGGTCGGTGATCTTCCAGGAGAAGAAGGCGTGGATCGATTCGTCGTGGTGATACGGGCGCACGCCGAGGATGTAGAGGCGCAGGAAGGTGGCGATCAGCAGCACGCCAATATAGAGACATTGCTCGACGGTCAGCCGGCCGACAAATTTGCGATCGAGCACACTCTCTGTCATACAATGCGCAGTTTGCCGCGCCCGCGATGCGGCACGTACAAAGGCGATGGTGTCTATCTAGCGACCTACGGGTTGTCAACCAAGCCCGAGTTCTCCGCATATGACGACAGCGCCCAGCGCGCCCGAACTTGCTCAGGCTGAATCGCCGCTTCCTCGCGCCTCACATCTGATGCGAACCGTGGTCTTCCTTTTGCCGGTCTACAACGAGGCGGCCGGTCTCGACGCGCTGCTCGAACGCATTCGCGCGACCGCGGAACAGGAGTCATGGGCGTGCAAAGTAGTCGCCGTCAATGACGGCAGCAGCGACGATAGCAACGCGATCTTGATCCGCTGGCAAGCGCGCCTGCCGATCGAGATCGTCACCCACCGCTACAATCGCGGACTGGGTGAAACGTTGCGCGACGGCTTCGAGTGGGTCGGCGATCATTGCGCTGCCGACGATATCATCGTGACCATGGACGCCGACGACACTCACGACCCGAGTTACGTCAAGGCGATGTTGGAGAAGATCGATGCCGGCGCCGACGTGGTGATTGCCTCGCGTTTCGAGCCCGGCGCCGAGGTGCGCGGGGTGCCGCACTATCGCGAACTGTTCAGTACCGGCGCCTACATGGTGTTGCAGAGCGCGTTGCACATTCCCGGTGTGCGCGACTACGCCTGCGGCTACCGCGCCATGCGCGCGGCGATCATTCAAACGGCGCTGCGGCGCTTCGGCGGCCGGCTAATCGAGTTGCGCGAGTGGGGATTCATCTGTACGGCTGAGGTGCTGTGGAAGCTGAGCCGTTGCGGCGCGCGCTGCGCCGAGATCCCGTTCGTGTTGCGCTACGACCTCAAGGCCAGCCCGAGCAAGATGCGCGCGCTGCGCACGATCGCGGGTTATGGGCTGCTCGCGTGGAAGGGCGTTGGCGCGCGCCTGACGCGGCCGGCGTAGCGGTGCGCGCGTGACCAAGCGAACCCCCGTCCTCGCGCTGTTGGCGCTGCTCGTCATCCTGGCGTTCGCGGCGGTGCTGCGGATCTATAACCTGCGCGACACGCCGGCGGGCTTGTTCTGCGACGAGGCCGCGCTCGGCTACAACGCGTTCGCCATCGGCACCACCGGCTACGACGAGAACGGCGAGCACTTCCCGCTATTCATCTGGTCGTTCGGCGGCTACAAGAATCCCGTCTACATCTATTCGGCGATCTTGCCGATTCGCTTGTTCGGACTCGACGAGTTCAGTTTGCGCCTGACCTCGGCGTTGTTCGGACTCGGCACGATCATCGTCGTCTTCTTCCTCTGCCGCGAACTGTTCTCGACCGGCGTCGGGTTGCTCGCGGCGCTCGCGCTGGCGGTCTGTCCGTGGCACTTGCACTTCAGTCGCATCGCCTTCGAGCTGATTTCGCTTCCGTTCCTGTTCTCGCTCGGGTTGCTGTTTCTCGTGCGCTATACGAAAGGACGCCGAACCCTGGCGGTGGCGTTCTTCTTCTTTGGCGCCTGCCTGTACGCTTATGCGATCGCCAAACTGTTCGTGCCGGTGTTCCTGGTCGGGTTCGGGCTGCTCTACATCGATCAGTTGTTGAAGCGCTGGCGCGAGACCTTTCTCGCGGCGATCGTGCTCGCCGCCACGGTCGCCCCGGTGGTCCACTTCGATTTGACCCATCAGCAGGGCGACCAGTACTTCCGCACCACGTCGTTTCTGCGGCCCGGCATGCCGCTAGAAGAAATCGCGCGGCACTTTGCCCGCAACTATGCGCAGTTCTTCTCGCCGGTGTTTCTATTCCAGCACGGCGATGAAATCTCGCGCCACGCGGTGAAGGGTCACGGCGAACTCTACCCGGCGTTCCTCCCGGTTCTGTTGCTCGGTGGATTGGTGGCGCTGGTGCGGCGCGATCGGGCGTCGAAGCTGGTGCTGCTCTGGCTCGCACTCTATCCCGGCGGCGCGAGTCTGATGAACGAGATCCCGAGTGCGACCCGCGGCTTCATCGGCGTGGTGCCGCTCTGCATCTTGGCCGGACTCGGCGCCGGCAGCGTGCTGTGGGCGATCGCGTGGATCGGCCGCAAACGGCTCATCATCATCCCGTTGCAAGCCGCTGCGCTCGCCGCCGCCGGCTATGTGCTGGTGCCGCAGGTGTTGCACTACCTCGATCTCTACTTCAACGAGTACCCGAAGTACTCGGCGCCGACCTACGGCGGCTTTCAGTACGGCTATCGCGACCTCGTGAAGTACATGGAGCCGGAGCGCGGCAATTACCGGCAGCTCATGTGGACGGCGACCGAGGTCAATCAGCCTTACATCTTCGCGCTCTTCTATCGCCAGACCGATCCGCTCCAGTTCCGTCACGCGCAGGACCCCGGTTACCTCATCCTCGAGCCGATGGAGACGACGCGCTACGACCTCTCGACGCCGATCCTCTACGCGCTGCGCGAGTCGGAGCTGCGTTTCTTCAGCGACTACACGGTGAAGCAACGCATCGTCGCACCCGGCGGGCAGACCGAGTTCGTGATCGCCGAAGTGCGCGCGCGCCGTACCTATCTGACGCAGTGGCTCAGCCTCGGCTTGTTCGAGAATATGGAGGGCGCCGGGCTGCGCCGCGATGAGATCCAACCGTCCGACGTCCGCAAAGACCGCTTCACCGGCGTCTTCGGCGATATCTACTGGCGGCGCGTGCAACAGGCGTATCTGCGCATCGATCTCAATCAGTTCTATCAATCCGCCGACAAACGCCATCCCGGCAATCCCGAATACGTGTGCGCCTACAACTACACCTCGGTGCGATCGCCGAAGACGCAGTCGGTGTTCCTCGAATTGATTGGCTCGGACGATTACGCGCGCATCTGGCTCAACGGCACGCTGCTGACCCCGGCGCCGTTGATGCTCGGCGATAAGCCGAAACGGCGGCCGATCGATTTGGTCGAGGGCGACAACGCGCTGCTGCTCAAAAGTTGCGAGAGCGTCGGCGATTGGTACTTTGCCGCTCGCATCACCGACAATGAAGGCCGCGACATCCCCGGTATCGAAGGTCACGCCGACTTCCCGCCCGAGACGGCCGCACACAAGCGGCCGCACACTCCGCCACCGCCGGCCGCCGATGTGCAAGTGATCGAAGGCTTCGATGGCATCGAGCACTTTGGCCACACCCAGAATCCCTACATCGACTATCGCGGCGGCACTGAATCGTGGTGGTCGTACATGGGCGACGCCGACGCTCAGGTTGAATGGCGCACCGCGGTGGTGCCCGCAAAGAAGACGACGGTGGCCGTGTTCACCGCGTCGTTGGGTGAGGAGCAAGGCGCCGCCGACTTGTACGTCAATGGCGAGTTGGCGTTGAGCTTCGAAACCGACGATCAAACCGGCCTGCACCTCGCGGAGCGCAACGGCTACCGCTGGGTGTTCGTGCAGAAAGCCATGGCCGGCGGCAATTCGGGCGTCGTCTATCTCACCGTGCCGGCGTCGGCGGTGACGCCCGGCAAACCGTTGGACCTCAAGGTGGTGTTTTCGAGCGGACCGCCGCACGCGTGGTTCATGATCAAGGACTACCGTGACACGGCCGCGCACGAAGGTGTGACGCCGGCCGCCGCGGCCGCCGTCGGCCGCGAGGATTGGAAGGAAAACGAGGGGACCTGATGTACCAAGGGCGGCGCGTCGCGGCGGTCGTCCCGGCGTACAAAGAGGCGCGGCACATCGCGGAAGTCATCCGCCGCATGCCGCAGTGGATCGACGACATTGTCGTGGTCGACGATTGCAGCGACGACGACACCGCGCGCGTGGCCGTCGACGTTGGCGATGCGCGCGTGCAGGTGATCCGCAATCCGCAACGGCAAGGGGTCGGCGGCGCCACGGTGGCGGGCTGGCGTCAGGCGCTCGCCGTAAACGCCGACATCGCTGTGAAGGTCGATGGCGATGGGCAGATGGCGCCCGAGCGCATCGGGGAGTTGCTCGCGCCGCTGATCGAGCAGAACTACGACTACGCCAAGGGCAATCGCTTTCTCGACACGGTGGCGTTGCGCCAGATGCCGCCGGTGCGCTTGCTCGGCAACTTTCTCCTCACCTTCCTCACCAAGCTGGCGTCGGGTTACTGGAGCATCTTCGATCCCCAGAACGGCTTCGTCGCCATCACCGCCGACGCGCTACGCCGGCTCGACCTCGATCGGCTGACGCGCGACTTCTTCTTCGAGAACGACGTGCTCATTCATCTCAACGTCCATAGTTGTCGGGTGAAGGACGTGGCGATCCCGGCGCAGTACGGCAGCGAGGAATCGAAACTCCGCATCGAGCGCGTGCTGTTCACCTTCCCCTGGTCGTTGTTCAAAGGCTTCTGGTTCCGCGTCTACGAGAAGTATGTCGTGCGCGACTTCTCCGCCATCGGCGTGTTCTGGTGCGCTGGCGCGCCGCTGCTGACATGGGGCGTGGCCTTCGGCCTCTACACGTGGGCGAAATCGATCGCGACCGGTCACGTGTCGACCACCGGCACCGTGATGCTCAGTGTGCTGCCGTTCTTGGTGGGCTTTCAGTTAGTGCTGCAGGCGATCATTTTGGAAATTCGCGAAAGCCCGCGCTGACTGCGGCAACACGCGATCTTCTTTGAAGCGTAGGGGCGATGCATGCATCGCCCTCCGTCTTCTCCACACTGGACACGTCAATTCGCGGGCGACGCATGCGTCGCCCTACAGGAACCGGGACATCTGGTGGGAAGCAGCCTTCGTAGGGTCCGCTGCGCGGACCGTCCTCAGTCACAAACCTCCGACGCCCCTCGATGCGCACCGCCTCGGTACGATGCCTTCGGCATCTACTCGGTGCCGCTACTCGGGGAAACGGTTTCTTTCTTGCACCACTTCCGCGTTCGCCCGAGTGGATCGCGAGGCGATCGTATCGAGGGCTTCACTGTGCAAAGCCGGAGAGTCGCTCACCGCGGTTTGGTGACGCGATAGAACGGCAGCAGCTCCAAATGATTCGCGCCCGGCGCGCGCCAGCGCGCACGTAGGCCGGGGCTTTCATTGGTCTCCATGTGGGCGGTGATCGTGATCGTGTGCGCGCCGGGCGCGAGATGTAGCGCGTTGCCGGCCGCACGAACGCCATCGATGCTCAGCTCCGCGTGCGATTGGCGGAAGTCGAAACGGACGAATGTCTGCAGCTCCTGCTCGACGCCCCACATCGCCTCCCAGGTGACGCGGCAGGGCGCCGGGTCGTGACTCTCGGTGATGCGACAGGCGTCGGGCATCAGCGCGTAGTCGATCACCGGCTCGATACGATCAAGGAACGGCTCGGCCTCTTCGCCGTGATAGTAACGCGCGCGCACCCCGCCTTGACCGATCCATTGAATGTGGGGGTCGGAAGTTCGCGACTCGGCGAGCACGACGTGGCAGCCGATGAAGTGCACGCCCGCATGATCGGGCGCGTTGATTGCTTCGCACTCGGTGTTGGGAAACTGTTCGGTGAGGAACGCGGCGAGGTCGTTGGACGCGTACGGGTCTTCCATCAGGACGTACAAGTTGCGGCCGCGCCACGGCGCGGCTTGGTCGACGAGCAGCGGCTGCAGGTCGGTGGTCATCATGCCCGGGACGCGGCTACCGCGCAGCCATTCGTAGTCGCTGGGGAGAAAAAAGTTGTCGATGTCCGCTACCAACAACAGATACGCGTCGTTCGGCAGCGCGCGCAGGTATTCCAGAGCCACGGTGTACTGGTTGTGAAAACCCGCGCGCACTTCCGGCGCGTTGATCATCTTGCGGAAGTACACGTCGATGTTGCGCGCGTAGCCGACCACCAGTGTAATCCCGAGCAGTCCGAGGAAGACGCGTTGCCCACGCGCGTTGGTGCCGACGACCTCGCGTACGCGCTCGAGCAGGAGCGCGATTAACACGAAGATGATCGGAATCACTTGCTGCAGCCGGCGCACGTCGAGGTTGTGCACGAACACCGCGCCGCCCAACATCATCAGCAGGAACACGGCGGCGATGTAGCCCTGCTGCCGGCGCCGCGGGTAGCCGAGGCAGTAAAACAACGCGACCGTGAACAGCGCGCCGCTGGCCGGATCGAGCATCGGCGCGCGCGGCAGGTTCATCGTCACCCAATCTTCCCCGACGTGGTGAAAGATCATCGCGCTGTCGCGCAGCCGCACCAGGCGTTGCTTCATCACGTGCGCGAAGGATTGGCTGTAGTAGTCGGAGTCGGCGAGCGAGCGATTGGCGGCCTCGACATAGTAGGTCAGCCCGCCGGGCGAGCGGTTGACGACGTTGAGCAACGGAATCGCCGGCACCAGATACGCGAGCGCGACGATGCCGCTGGCTAAGACTTGACGCTGCAGCCACGTGCGCGTCCGCTGTCGTCGCGACGGCGTCAGGGCCGCACGGTACCGTCGCACATCGACGATCAGCGACCCCAGCAGGAAAATGCCGACCAGGACCGTCGTGCCGCGGTAACCGGCGTAAGCGAACAGCGTGGAGGCGGCAATGAATCCGATCCACGGGTAGAACGCTAGCCGGCTGTCGCGCCGCGCCCGCACCAGGAGGTAGAGCACGACCACGACCAGGAAGGTCGTGAAGTAAATGTTGTGGGCATAGCGTGCGTAGATCAGGTGCCAGTGGCAGACCACGAACAGCAACGCGACGGCGAGCGCGACCGTGCGCGAGACCAGGCAGCGCAATAGAAAATAGAGCGGCACAACTGTGAGCGCGCTGAAGATGGTGAACGGCACCCGCAACGCCGTGAGGTTGGCACCGCCAATGGCGAGCCCGGCCGCCGCCAGCCAGCGGTCGAACAGAAACTCCCACGGCCGCGCGCCGCGGAGAATGTCCCACGCGGCTTGGCCGGTCTGCGGCTCCTCGATCGCGCAGATGCCGCCGGGCGGCGGGAAGTAGCCGTAACGATAGAAGCGCAACGCGAAGGCGAGCACGACGACTGCGAGCAACGCCCAGCGTTCCCAGCCCGGCATCGCGTCGCGCCCGGTGGTGAACGGCCGCTCGCGCCAATCGGCGAGCGCGATGCCGATCGACCACAGCGCAATCCCCAACACTGCGAGCGGTGCCCACCGATCGAAGCTCGCTTCCCAGTGCTCGGCGAGCCGGTTGGTCGCGGCAGCGGCCACCACCATGCCAGCGAGCGCGACGGCAACCCCGGCGACCCGCCGCCATTGCGATCGAGCGTGCATGATCACGATATCGTCCGACTCCGCAGGCGGCGCACCGAGCCGTCGCGCCAGTGCGAGCGCGGCGATCACCAACACCGCACTGGCGAGCGGCCACTGACTGTGGGCGTGGATCGATGCTTCAGCCCACACCAAGGCGATCGCGCCCACGCTCAGCAACACCCGGTGTCGTGTCGTGTCGTGCATCAATCGGGGCACTCGAGCCTTCGATCTCGGGGGTGCGGGGCTTTTCGCAAGAATGGAGCGACCTCCCTACTCGTCATTCCGGCGAAATCCAAGACGACGCCCCATGCTCCGCCTGGATACCGGCTTTCGCCGGTATGACGGACCCACCTCTGCGGCTTGCTGGGCAAGGCCGGAGTACGGAGCTGCTACGCCGGATCACAGGTCACACACTCCAATTGCGCCGTGAGTTGTTCAACGGGTTTACCCGGACAGAGTTGGGCGAGAGCAGCCTGCACTTGCGCGCCCCACTCCAGACCATCCACGTGGCGCGAGTAGCAGACGACGCGTTCGAAGTCGCCGCGCTGCGCCGGGATCACGCTGGTGACGATCGTGCGGTCGCGTACGTGGTACAGCTCCTGGACCGGATCGCGATCAGGCCGCGATGGGCCGAAGTCGTTGTGGAGATCCGGATGCTGCGAAACCAGCAGCAACTGCCCGGGGAGTGTTTGCACGGCGCGGATCATCCCGTCCGGAACGTTGTAGCCGGACTCCAACGTCCACAGTGTCGTCAGATTGAGGTACGCGAACGGCAGCAACGCCGCGAGCGTGAGCGCGCCGGTGACCCACGTGCGGCCGATCCGCTCTGCAACCCAGGCCAACGGCAGGATCATCAGGAACGTCATATTGGGCAGCATGACGATCGCGCGCTTGACCGAGACCACCGGATAGCCGCTGTTGGCGGCCGACAAACCCGCCACGTCGCTGGCGAGTAGCACGAGCCAGATCCAGGCGTGACGGAGCACGCGGCCACGCGGCCGCCGCAGCAGTGCGAGCACACCACTGATCGCGGCCAGCCCGACGCCGGCCGACCACAGATAGCCGAACGGCGGCCGCAGCCACGGCCCGCTCGCGCCGTAGCCGCCGAGCGTGGAGGTGAACGGCAGCAGGGCAGCCTGCTGCGCGATGGCCAGGATGTAACTCACGCTGAGACCCGATCCGGGTTGAAACCAGAACAGGACGTGAAGAAAGGTCGAGAACTGCAGCGCGGCGGGAATCAGCGCGATGGCGACACCGCCGGCCCAGATGAGGAAGACCGATGGTGTGCGCCAGTAGAGCGCGGACAGCACGGTCGCAGCGCTGACAGCCGCGACCGCGGCGAACCACAGCGGCAGAAAGTAGCCCGCCAGTCCGCACACGAGACCGAGAGCCGCCCACAGGAAGCCGCTTTCCCACACGGTCCACGCCGCGCCGAACAGCGCATAGGCAGCGAAGTAGGGCAGCAGCCCCGACAGGTTTGGGTAGCTGATGAGGGTGAAGTAGTCGAAGACGCTATGCAGCGGCAGAAACAGTGCGAGGAGTAGCGCGGCGGTTGCGCCGCTGGTTTCGGCGGCGAACGCCGCGGCGGCGAACACGATCAGCGCCGACGTGAGCACGTTGCCGAGCCGGTGCGCGAACAGCGACTCGGAGAGGTGCATGAACACGCTCTGCAGCGTTGCCTGCACGACAGTGCACTGCTCGAAGACCCCGCGCACGCTGAGCCAATTGACAGCAGGGTTGCCGCGCGCGAGGTCTTGGCCGATGACGAAGAAATTCAGCGAGTCGCCAGTGACCGCCCAGCGCCAGTTGTCGTACACGCGACAGAAGGTGAACAGCACCAGTCCGACGTAGACCACCAGTGCGCCGATCAGCGCGGGTGGGGGTCGCCAGCGCACCCAGCCGCGCGGCACCGGCCACTGCATGAGATACAGTCCCATCGCCGCGAGCCAACTGAAATACAGCCCGACCTGCCGTTGCTGAGGGTCGAGCCACGCCAGCGGAACGAGCGCCGCGATGCAGCCCGCGCCACACGCGATCCGCAGCGCGCGTGGCCGCTGGCGAGTTGGGGTCATCGCGCCGGCTTCGGTCGACTGCATGGCGCCCCTCTCTAGCATCGCCGCGCGCGTCGCGGAACGGCCGCGATTGCAACGCGACGATCAACTCACTATGGGGGCACGGTCGGTTAGTGGTGAACGTGAGTTCCGCGCAAGCGCCTCTGGTTACGATTTGCATCCCAACCTACAACCGAGCCGACCTGCTTGGTTCGGCGATCCGATCCGCGTTGGCGCAGACGTATCAGAACCTGCGCGTCGTCGTCGTCGACAACTGCAGCACTGACGCAACCGTCGCGCTGCTGGAAGAGTTTCAGCGCGAGGCGCCCGAGCGATTCCGCTTCGTGGTGAACGACTCGAATGTGGGGATGCAGGGTAACTTCGAACGCTGTGGCGAACTAGCTGAGGGCAAATATTTCAAGATCGTCTGCTCGGACGACTACGCTTATCCGACGCTGGTGGCGAAGCAGGTTGCCGCGTTGGAGGCCCACCCGCGCGTGGCGGTGGCCACCGCGCGGCGGCGCCGGCTGAGCGACAGCGCGCTGTTTCGTTTGTACGATCCGTTGCTCAAAATGCGTGGCGGGCTGTGTCCCGGCGCCGCCGCCGTGCGGTTCGTTTTCCGTCGATCCAATATGATCGGCGGCAGCGCACAGTTACTGATGCGACTCGAAGCCTATCGTACGGTGGGCAGAATTCGCAACGATCCGGTGGTGGGCAGCATGTTCGACATCGAACCGATGCTGCGCCTGCTGGCGAGTGGCTGGGACCTTTTCGTGGTGGACGAAGTCTTGTGCGACTACAACTCTCACTCCTCATCATACACGCGAGCGACGCTCTCTGATCCGCAGGTGCAAGACTTCTTCTTCGCCTTTCGCGAGGAACAAGCGCGTGACCCGCTGTACGCGCGCTGTCTGCGTCTGCCCGACGACCTCGTTGCTTCGCGCCGCAATGCCGCCTTGCTGCTCATGATCGCCGGCTTCGCCGCCACCTTTCCCGGGCGTGACCGGCAGTTGGCAACGCGGCTGTTCGACTACCTGCAGGAAAAATGCAACATCGGAGTGGTGCGGGCGCTGCGTACAGTGCTGGATCTCGGGCTCCGCTTGCCGGGTGGACGGGCAAGGGACGCGGAGGCGTCATGAAGGTTGTGATTCTCGCGGGTGGGTTGGGCACGCGTCTGGCCGAGGAGACCGAGGTGCGCCCGAAACCGATGGTGGAGATCGGTCACCGGCCGATCCTCTGGCACATCATGAAGCACTACGCGCGCTACGGTTTCAAGGAGTTCTACCTGGCGCTCGGCTACAAGGGCGAGCAGATCAAGCGATTCTTCCTCGACTATCGTTCGCTGAGCACGAATATGACGGTGTCGCTGAAAGACGGCACGCTCAGCCTTCACGACGGGAGCCAAATCGACGACTGGGTCGTTCATCTCATCGACACCGGCGTCGATACCAACACCGGCGGGCGCGTGAAGCAGTTGGCGCCGCTGCTCGCCAATGAAACCTTCATGATGACGTACGGTGACGGCGTGGCGGACGTTGATCTCACCAAGCTGGTAGCGTTCCATCGCAGTCAAGGACGGCTGGCGACACTGACCGCCGTACGCCCGGCGGCGCGCTTCGGCGCCCTCACGTTTGACGGCCCGATGGTCACTGAGTTTCGCGAGAAGCCGCAGATGGGTGAGGGGTGGATCAACGGCGGCTTCATGGTGCTCGAACCCGGCGTGATGAAGTACATCGAGGGCGACGCGTCGAACTTCGAGTACGAAGCGCTCGAACGGCTCGCGGCGGAGCGCCAGCTCGTCGCCTACAAGCACGAGCGCTTCTGGCAGTGCATGGACACGATGCGCGATCTGAAATTGCTCCGGCGCCTGTGGGACGAACAAGCAGCGCCATGGAAGACGTGGACATGAGTGCCGCCGACTTCTGGCGCGATCGGCCGACCTTCGTCACCGGCGGCACTGGCCTGGTGGGCTCCTGGCTCGTCCGCCGCTTGACCGAGGCCGGCGCGGACGTCGTGTGCTTGGTGCGCGACCGGGTGCCGCAAAGCGAGCTGTGGCGCAGCGGGCTGATCGATCGGGTCAAGATCGTTCACGGCGACGTCACCGATCAGTTGACGCTCGAACGCGCGCTCGGCGAGTACGAGATCGACACGATCTTTCACTTGGCGGCGCAGACCATCGTTGGCGTCGCCAATCGCAATCCGATCTCGACGTTCGAGTCGAACATCGCCGGGACGTGGCGATTGCTCGAAGCGTGTCGCCACAGTCCCCTGGCGCGCCAGATCGTCATCGCCTCGTCGGACAAGGCGTACGGCGAAGCGGAGACACTCCCGTACGATGAGACCACACCGCTGCGCGGACGGCATCCCTACGACGTCAGCAAGTCGTGCGCGGATCTGATCGCGTTGACCTACGCGACCACCTGGCAGTTGCCGGTCGCGATCACCCGCTGCGGCAACTTTTACGGCGGCGGCGATCTGAACTGGAACCGCATCGTTCCGGGCACGATCCGCTCGATCGTGCGCAACCAGCGTCCGATCATTCGATCCGATGGGCAGTTCGTGCGCGATTACTTTTTCGTTGAAGACGGCGCTGCGGCGTACATGCTGCTCGCCGAGCGACTGGCCGCCGATCCGAGCGTGCGCGGTCAGGCGTGGAACTTTTCGTACGAGCAGCCGCTGACGGTGATCGAGTTGGTGAACAAAATCCTCGCGGCGATGAACGTGCAGGTCGAGCCCGACATCCGCAACGAAGCGGTCAACGAGATCCGCAATCAATATCTCAGCTCGGCGCGGGCGCGCACGGAGTTGGGTTGGCGGCCGCGCTTCAGCCTCGAAGATGGGCTGACGCGGACCATCGAGTGGTACCGCGAGTTCCTGCGATGATCGATGGCGTTGCGATCCATCCGCTCAAGCGCATCCCCGACGAGCGCGGAACGATCTTCCACATGCTCAAGCGCACCGATGCGCACTTCCGCGAGTTCGGCGAGATCTACTTCTCCAGCGTCTACCAAGGCGTGATCAAGGGCTGGCACCTGCACCACCAGATGACGCTCAACTACGCGTGCATCGTCGGGCGGATCAAACTTGTGCTCTACGACGATCGTGCGCAATCGCCGTCGCGCGGAAAGGTGCAAGAGATCTTCCTCGGCCGCGACAACTACGTGCTGGTGGTCGTGCCGCCGGAGGTGTGGAACGGGTTCAAGGGATTGGCGCCGGAGTCGATCGTCGCGAACTGCGCAACGTTGCCGCACGATCCGAATGAGATCGTCCGCCTGGATCCCTTCAGCCCGCAGATTCCGTACGACTGGTCGCTGCGTCAGGGGTGAGAGGTGCTTAGTCGGTTGCCCAGGTACGGAGCAGGTCGAGCCGCGTGATCCACGCGGCGTAGTCGTCCCACACGTGGTCCCACTCAATCGCAGTGCGTTCATCGTCGGGATTGCGAAACGACGAGCCGGCGCTACCGGAAGCCGCTTCCACCTCGCAAGGAGTGAGATGCAGCCGGCGTTCGATCAGATCCCGCCGCACGATATCAACCCACTCGCGCGCGGTTGCTAGCAGTCCCGCTGGCCGCACGATGCGCCCGCGGCCGTCGATGAGGTCGCGCGCGACTTGCTCGTAGATGCGCGCGAGGTGAGACCATGGCAGATAGTCCGACACCGCCGCGGGCGTGTTCAGCACGAACTTCGTGCGAGTCAGCGTGTGTCGGATCAGCGTCGGCACGACCCGCTCGTCGTTTTCGAGCGGACCGATCGGGTTGGGAATCACGATCTTCGACACCAGCACTCCGGCCGACGTGGCGAGCCGCGCGAGCGCTTCCCACACCGCGCGCTTGCTGTGTGCGTAGGGTGTCGCCGCTGCCTCGACGGAGTTGCCGCCTTCGCCGGGTTCGAAGAACGAACCGGAATAGATGACCCCGTGCGCTGCGGATTCCGCGAGCGCGGCGACGAGGTCGGGAAGCGGATCGAGTCCAATTCGGGTGGCGGCTGCTACGTCGTAGTCCGGCGATCGGAACGCTTCCATCCAGTGATGATGGTGCACCCAGACAGCCGGCCGATGAGAGCGCACCCAGCGCGCAAAGCCACCGTCCTCAGCCCGCACGTCAAAATGAACCCGCACAGATTCCTGCAGTAGCTGCACGCGCAGGCCCCGCAGGCCGGCGTACTCGTCTGCGGCGCGCGGGCACAACGCGTGGACTTCCCATCCCCGCGCTTGCAGCTCTCGCGCGATCCACAGGCCGGTGAATGACGATGCGCCGGTGACCGCGGCCACGAGAGGCGCGCTCATCGTTGCGCGCGCACTCCCGCTTCGAGCTGTTCGAGCATGTAGGCGAGACGTGCCTTGTCGAGCGCGGGATGGACGCCGATCCAGAAGGTGCGCTTGAGGATCTCGTCCGACGCCGTTAGCTCGCCATGAATGCGGAACTCGGCGTCACGGTACGCAGGTTGGCGAGTGAGATTGCTGCCGAACATCAGTCGTGTGCCGACCTTGTGCTCTTCGAGAAACGTGGTGAGCCGCTCACGATCGATGCCGTCGGCGCAGTGAAGCGGGAATCCAAACCAACTCGGTTCGGTGCCGGCTGTCGGCTCGACCGGAATCAGACCGGCGCGCAACCGCGGTGAGCTGGTCACTCCGTCGTACAACGTGCGCCAGTTAGCGCGACGCGCCGCGATGAAGCGATCGAGCTTGGCGAGTTGCGACAGGCCGATTGCAGCCTGCATGTCGGTCATCTTCGCGTTGTAGCCGATGTTCGAATAGACGTACTTGTGATCGTAGCCGCGCGGTAGTCCGGCAAACTCCCAGGCGAACCGTTTGCCGCAGGTGTTGTCCTTGCCGGTATCGCACCAGCAGTCGCGTCCCCAATCGCGCATACTTTCGGCGACGCGTTTCCAGCGGCCGTCGGCGGGAATCACCGCACCACCTTCGCCAGTCGTAATGTGATGCGCGGGATAGAAGCTGAGGGTGGCGAAATCGCCGAAGCTGCCAACCGGCGCCGCGGTCTGGGTGGCGCCGGTTGAGATGGTGGCGCCGAGCGCATCGCAGCAGTCTTCGACGAGGTAGAGTCCTTCGGCTCGGCACCACTCCGCGAGAATGTCGGCGCGGTACGGATTGCCAAGAGTGTGAGCGAGGACGACCGCGCGCGTCTTCGGCGTGCGCGCCGCCATGATGGTTTCCGGCTGCGCGTCGAGCGTGCGAAAGTCCACGTCGACGAACACTGGTACCCAGCCGTTTTGAAAGATCGGGTTGACCGTGGTGGGAAAGCCCGCGGCCACCGTGATCACTTCATCGCCCTTAGCAAGTGGGCGACGATCGATGGTCTTCAACATCGGCGCGCCGAGGCTGCTGATCGCGATCAAGTTGGCGCTCGACCCACTGTTGACGAGCAACGCGTTGCCTTGGCGGTTCATTCGCGCCGGCAGCGCTTGTTCGAGCTGCGTGCCGTACCGCCCCGAGGTCAGCCACAGATCGAGCGAGGCGTCGATGAGGTGGACGAGGTCTTCGACATCGAGCACCTTGGCGGTGACCGGGATGTACGTCGTGCCGGCAACGAACGGCGCTGGCGCGTGCGCCACGTCGAAGAATGCACGCGCCGCTTGCAGCACCTGCGCGCGCGCGTCGTGCTTCGGATCGCGCGCCGGCGCCGGGGTTGGCGTCGATGAACTCACGATACTCTCCGCAGTGTCATCGCGTTGGACGATATCTTACTTGCGGCGCCTGGCCAAATCTGCGGTCAGTGCTTCCCAACGCCGAATACCGACGGCGTCTTTCCTTGCCCTGCGCGGATCGGAATGGCAAAGCTGCCGCTGGGATGACGGCGGGGGAGCGGACCACTGAGGATCAAGAACCCGGAATGACGCGCGGCGGAATCGCGCGCGGGCTGGCGTGCGTGGTGACGATCGGGCTCGTGACCGCGGCGCAGTGGAAGTTCGCCGATCCCGAGTGGCGCCCGACCGGATGGTGGCTGATGTTGGCGGCGCTGGTGGTCGCGCCGCTGTGGCAATGGCGGTTGCCGATCACGGACTGGCGGCAAGCGAGTGGACGGCTCTGGGGTTTGCACCCACAAGCGATGCGCCGCGTTGGCGGTGCGGCGATCGTGCTGCTCGGCGCCGCACTATGGTTCGATGCGTCACGCCGCCTCGCAATCGAGTGGGTGCCGAACTTCGATCGCTCATGCATCACCTGGGTGATAGCTGCCGCGGTGATGAGCCTCGGCTTTCGCGTGGCACAAACACCGCTGACCACTGCGCGCGATCGCCTGCGGCGTTGGGAATGGATCGCGCTGGTGCTCATCTGCGCGCTGGCGACGGCCTACAAGCTGGGCAACTTCGAGAACTTTCCGCCGCGCGATGAAGTGTCGCAGGTCGAAGAGCTGCAAGCCGGCATGTTCGGCGCGCAGTTTGTTGCCGGCGTACGCGAGCGCTGGGAGTTCGCGGCGCAGGCGGCAATATCAGGACTCGGCATCTGGCTCGGCGGTCCAACATTGCAAGCGGTGCGCGAGGCGTTCGCCGCCATCAATCTGCTCAAAGTGCTGCCCGCCTATTTTTGGTTTCGCGCCCTTGCCGGTCCCGCTGGAGCGATGGTCGGCACCGCGTTGCTCGCCGTGTCGGGGTGGGACTCTGTCGTGAACCGCATCCCCGGCCATCCCGACGGATTCGTCGCGATGTGTTGCTTCGCGCTGCTGGCAGGTCCGGCGGCGCGTGGCAATTGGGCGGCGTATCCGTGGATCGGCTTGCTCGCCGGGTACTCGACGCTGACCTACATCGCGTTCCGGCCGCTCGCCGGACTGGCCTTAGCGGGCGCATTCATTGCCAACCTAGCGCGATCGGAATCGCGGCCAGCATCGCCGACAGAATCTCGGCCAGGATCTCAGCCAGGATCTCAGAAAGGATCGCGTCAGTGGCCGAGGGCGACGATTGCCACCGCGTTGGTCGCGAGTCTGATGGCGGGGATCTTCCTGACGGTGGTGTTCAAATTGGGGGATCACTTCGCCTTCGAATATTTCAACGGTTGGAACCGCGCGCACGGCAACACCGAGTACTACACGCCGGGAGAACCGCTGTCGGGGATGTTGCGCAAACGCTGGGTCCGCACCGCCGAAGCGGTTGCGCTTTTCTATACGGAGGGCGACGCGAACCGCACCCATAGCCCCGACGGCCGTCCGCAGGTCGATCCGCTCACCGGCGGCTTGATGCTGCTCGGCGTCGCTTACGGCGCGGTGATGTGGTGGCGCGGGTTCTACGGCTTGGTGTTGGCGGGCTTCGCGATTACGTTCTTCGGCACCGCCATCGCCACCAGCAATCTCGACGTACTCCGCGTGCAGGCGACGATCACTTACGTCTACACGCTCGCGGCCGTGGGCGCGGGTGCGGCCGTCGCCGGCGTGCGACGCAGCTTTGGGCGCATCGGGTATCTGGTGATTGGGGGACTGCTCGCGATCGGCGTCGCATACGGGGCGTACTGGAACGGCGATCTCTTGTACAAGCTGTGGACCTCGCCGATCACTCGGCAAGACTACCGCAGCGACCTTGCCTACTTGTCCGATTGGCTCCGCGAGAACGCGCATGGCCGGCGTGTCGTTGGTCTCCTACCCAACGGCGGCTTCGTCGTGTTCATGGACAACGATGCCTCATGGCTGCGTGGCCCCGATGTCAGTGGCATCGCGACGTGGGATGTCGGTGAGATGTTCCATCAGTTGGGCGGGGAGCACGGCGAAGTCATGTTGATCATCTCGACGCCGAAGACCGTCATGGATGTCGCCGGTTATCTTGAATCCATCCTGCCCGGCCTTCGTCTCGAACCGCGCCTCGGGCCAGAGGGTCATGTGCGCATGGCTTACGGTGCGCTCACCGCACCACCCGCGGCGATGCACTCGCCGGTGTATCGCGCCGTACGCTGCACCGGCGTGCGGGCGCGTTTCATCTTGCGGGGTGAAAACGGCGCTGTCATCCAGACCATCGAGCAGGTCGTTCCGTTCATCGACACCACGACGTGGCTGGGCGCGGTGCGCGAAGCCGTGTCGCATCATGAGCAAGACGGCCGTTGGATCGATGCCACGTGGGCCGGCAAGTTCAGCATCGACACAGCCGGCGAGTACTGGTTCTTGCCCGAGTCTTATGAAGGGCAGGTCAATGCGGTCATCGATGGCAAGCCGGTGCCAGGTGGCGTGGCGACGCCGCTCGCGTTGAGTGGCGGATCGCATTCCATGTCGATGAGCGGCCGATTCAATTCACGCATCCTCGAACCCACCGCGCGGCTGTCGTGGCGGCGCCCCGGACGCGAGGAGTTCGAGTTGGTCCCGTTCTATCGGCTCGCCATCGTCGATGCGCAATGCCTGGTGCAATTCGACGGCAATTAGTGATCCACCAATTCGTCGAGGAAGCCCGCACAGCATCCGGAGTCGAGATTTCCTCTCCTGCATTACATGCGGGAGAGGGCGTGGGTGAGTGTTGCGGGTGGGAGGGCCTACTGCGCTTGGTGGTACCACGAGAGCAGCAGATTTTGGATTCCAACATTTTTCCTTGTGAGAGAGCCACGATCGGTGATAGCTGAATCCTACAATACTTGACATCATGCGTGCGGCCGGAGGCTTGAGGAGACCACGAAGTAGCACCACGGCCGCAACCATTTGCGCGCTGACAGTAGTGCTGTTTGTGTCGCCGCCCCCTGCTCGCGGCTGCGATCCTACACAGTGTCGAGGCGACTTTGGGGCGCGAGTGCTCGACGCCGGCACCGGCGTGGGGACCACCTTCGAGATCCCGATCGCATGGGACGCGGTAGTCGGCGCGACGGGCTACGTCCTGGAACGCGACACGATCTGTGATTTTCCGGCCGCGACGAATACTGCCGTTGACGAGGTTGGGGTCAACAACGGCATCTATCAAGGTGGGCTTACACAGGGTGTCTCGGGCGGGGTGACCGGCGACGGCAACACGGCGGTACTCTTTGACGGATCGACAGGGTTCGTCGACGGTGGGAACAACCCAAGCATCGACATTACTTACAAGGCCACCGGACTGACGCTGGAGGCGTGGGTCAATTCGCGATCGTTTCCCGGATACGCGACCGTCATCGGTAAGCAAACCAACTTCAACGCCAACTACGCTCTCGACATCGCTGGTGGTGTGCAGATTCGGTACTTCACGGCCAATGGCGGCTATGACACTCAGGTATGGCCGGTCTCCCTTACGACGAACACATGGTACCACGTCGTCCTGACACATGCTCCAGGTGGCACTGTAGAGCTGTGGCTGAACGGGGTCAGCCAAGGAACGCGAGTGAGCCTGACCTTGCCGATTCGAAGCCCCGACCCGGTTGGGATTGGAACGAAGAATGGAACTGGCCCGCTCTATCCCTTCGACGGGGCCATTGACGAGGTAGCGATCTATAGTCACGTGCTGGCTGCGAACCGCATCCAAGCGCATTACAACGGCGCGCAGTCGGCGACGTATCGCGCAGCGATACTGGCGGACTCACCTGCGGCATACTGGCGCCTTGGCGAGCATGGCCCCACCGAGTACGCACTCTCTCGGTCGATCACTGCATTCGGTGACACTGGAGCACCGCCGGATGATCGGTGCCGGTTCTTTCCTGAAGACGCCTGCCCCTTCGGCTCAAGGACCGGTTGGCTGAGGCCTGCAACCACATACTTCTACCGCGTGCGAGCCGCGACCCCGGCCGGGGAGCAATTGTCCAACTGTGTGAGTGCTCAGTTGGCCACCGGACCCGTGCGGGGATTGGCAGGCGATTTGTGGGCGGACGTGGTGCTGGGCAAGCCGGACTTCGGGCAAAACTCCCTCTTGAAGACGACCGGTCAGGGATTGGAGCTGCCGAGTGGCGTGCTGGTCGACAAGCGGCCAACTGGTGCACCCAGTCACATCTTCATCGTCGATTCGAACCACAATCGAATTCTCGGTGTTGACCATATCGGTCACTGTGGAACCGGACAGATGTGTACTACCGACGCGGATTGTGGCGGGGCGGCTTGCGCGCTGGACTATCCGAATCTCACGCCGACGATCGTGCTCGGTCAGGATGCACTCGTCGATAAGTCCGCCTGCAACGGCGACGGCACCGGGCAGCTCTTTCCCGCTCGCGCCGCGGCGAGTGCCGCTTCCTTGTGTCTCGTTCCCCCACTCCAGATCAGTATAGCGGAGGTCATCTTCGGCTCGATGATGGACCTCGATGGCAGCGGCGCCTTGTACGTCCCCGACACGTTCAACAACCGCGTGGTCAAGTATGATGATCCGTTTACCACCGACAACGTGGCGGATACGGTCTGGGGCCAGGACGATTTTGCCGGCAACCAATGCAACAAGGGGCGCGCTGCTGACTGCACGACGCTGTGTCTGGAGGGGGGCGCCCCGCACGCCGGTGTTGCTATCGATGACGAAGGCAACCTGTGGATCGCCGATTCGCAGAACGCTCGCGTGCTCCGATTTCCGAAGTGTCCGCGTAGCGGCAGCGCGGTGTGCAGTGGCGTTACCGCTGGACAGCATGCCAAGGCGGCAGACGTGGTTCTTGGGCAAGCGAGCTGTACTGCGGCGACGCGCGGCGGTGCCGGGCGTGGGCTCGATCAACTGGCCTTTCCGTTAGATGTTGCCTTCGATAAACCTCGGCGCATTCTCTACGTCGCGGACTATGATGAGGACGGGGCCGCGCGAATCGTGGCGTTCACGCCTTCGCAGACGGGGGACTTCGCGACCGGCATGGCGGGGACGGCGTTGCCTCTGCTGCGGCCGACGCAGTTTCCCGGAACACCTCCAGAAATCTGCGACAGCCGGCCGGTCGAGATCACGATGGACAGCCAGAGCCCGAATCTGTGGGTTCGGTACGGGGGCGATGCATGCCTGGAGTTGCTCGATGTCAGCACTGGGCATCCGCTCAATCGCGTGCTGAAGACTGCCGGGCCTTTGCGGGGTGTGGACGTTGATGGCGGCGGCAACCTCTTCTTCATCGACATTTACTCGGGCCTGCGACGCATCAGGCGCGCGGGTCTTCCCGCCCTCCCCACCGTGGTAGCAAGCGACACTGCCCCAGGTGTGTTCACTCAGATCGGCTCGCTTGGCGGCGGGGGCTTTAGTGCGGACGCATTCACTTCTGCCCGCGGGGTCGCCTTGTTGAGTGATCCCACCCTGCTCTCGGGCGATCAACTCGTCGTCGCTGACACGTATCGGCTCCTGATCTGGAACGATGCTGGCGTCAGCACTCTGGGCAACGGGCAGGCGGCGGATGACGTCTTCGGCGCGGCGGCCCTGGATGATGGGAGCAATTTCAATCAGCACTCCTTTACGTTTCCGCAAGTGTCCGGTGGCGTGTTGTGGGTGACGAAGCAGTCTGGAGGAGTCACCGAGCTGCTGGCGTTTGCCTATCCGTTGTGTGGCTCGCAGAGCGGTGGCGCTGGAGGACGGTGTGCGCAGCCATCGACGCCGGTGCGAACACTACAGCTCTCTGCCGGGAACGGGTTTTCCGGTTACCCGGTCCGCGGCGTCCCTGGGACGACCGTAGCGGCTGCAGCAGGCGACATGATCGACTTCTCGTTTGAGCGATCTGGGAATGCGGTGTGGGTGGCCGATCGATACAATAGCCGCATCTTTCGCATTGCCAATCTGAATGGACCAGGCGCACCCGAGGTCGACGCGCTCTTGGGGCAAGACGATCCCACCGCAACTCAATGCAATCGTGGTGCTGGTGCACCCGATGCGAATACGTTCTGCCTTCCCTATGGCGCGACTGTCGATCCCGATGGGAACTTGTACGTTGCCGACAACGGTGGCGAGGGTGGCACCAACAAACGCTTGCTCGAATTTGATGCCGCCGTGCTTGCTCCCGCATCGCAGGCGATCCTTGGCCCGAACGCGACGCATGTGTTTGGAACCGGCGGCGCGTTCGACGTGAACGGTCAATACGCCGCCAGCGATCCGTACATCAGCCCATTCAAGCCGACCATGCATCCGCGCGGCTACATGATCGCGGGGCACAATCCTTACGCCACGTCACGCTTCCCGATGCTGTGGCTCAGCCCCTTGGAGGATCAAGTCCCACAATTGGCCTTGGGCGACATGACCAGTTATCCGGACGGCAGCTGGTTCTTTGACAAGAACGGCAACCTGTACGCCTCAGACCAGAACTGGTCGCGCGTGCTCATCTACAAAGACCCGTTTGGAAACGCCGGGCCCACGCAGCCGCCGACAGCGACACCGACTGTGACATCGACGCGTTTGACGCCGACGATTACGCCGACTCGGACGGTGACAGTGACACCGTCCGTGACATCGACGCGTTTGACCCCGACGAGTACGCTGACTCAGACGGTGACCGCCGTCCCAACCGCCACGCCCACCGCAGTGCCAACCCACGACTCGGTGGTGGTGGCGCGCGGACCGCTGGCGGTAACGATTCCGCTAGGGCAAACCTCCCGGGACGTCCTGCTGACCGTGACGGTGCGCAACGCTGATGTGCTCCCGACTACCGAGGTGCGGGGACATGTGATTCAGCTTAGCGCCGGCGATGGGACGTGTCCGACGGGAACCGTGGCTGGCTTGCCCGACTTCGATGCTGCGGCACCCGGAGGGCAAGATGCAATAGTGGTCGCGGGTGGGGCGACGAAGGTGGCGCGCGTGCCGGTGCATGTGAGCCAAGGCAGTTTCACCACCTTCAATCACGTGGCGCCGCATCGCTGCACACTGCTCCTGAGCGCCAGCACTGTGGTGCCGGGTAACGTCGACCCGACGCCGGGTAACAACGTACTGTCGATCGAGCTGAACGTGATCGATAGGAACGATCCGGAGCAGAGCGTGCAGCACGAGAGCGTGATCAAGAGTGTGCTGCCGATATTGGTGACGATCGCCCGCGGTCGGGCGAGTGCGACCCGTTCCGCGCTGCCGACGGTGGTCAATGCGGACATCTTGCCGCGGGATGTGGGGGATGCGATCACGGTGACCGCGAGCGACGGGGACTGTCCAGTCGGTACCGTGGGGCTACCGCGAATGGACGGGACAACCAATGTCGCAACGCTCGACGGGGGTAGGACGAAGCGCGGGACACTGCCGTTGACGATCACTGCGAGTGGGTTCGCGACGGCGAACGCGAAGTCACCAGCGCGCTGCACGGCGACGCTGACAGCGACCGGCCCCGGCGGTGACACCGACGCCTCCAACAACAACACCACGCTGGTGATTGATGTGATCGACCGCAACGATTTCTGACGGCCGACACATCTCAGCTCCTGCGAGCGGGTTGGTCGGGGCTTGGTGGATCGTGAGGAACCCGTAGAGACAGTGAACTTCAATCCAAGGAAAAGAATTCAACGCAAAGTCGCCAAGGCGCAAGGACGCAAGGGGCTTTGGTCCGACGACTCTGCATGAGCGAACGCCACCGTAACGCCCTTCAGAGAAATGGCCTCTCGTCACATACTCGTGTTGCACGTTTGCGCCCTTGTGACTTTGCGTTTGCGTATGTTTTGGATTTCTTCTCTCGTCTCGTTCAGCCCTCCTCTCTGCGACTCGGCGTCTCTGCGGTGAGATCACCTTTTGTGCGCGGCTGACCGACGAAGATCAGGAATAGTGTTGGCCCGTGCACCGGGTGGCGGCGGTACTCCTGCAAGCGCGCGTCCGGAAAGCGCGTGAGCAATGCCTCGCGTGCCGCCTTGTCCTCGGATCGCACGACGAACAGATCGGCTCCCGTCGGCTCCGTCAGATTGACGTTGGTCAGCGCATCGGGGTTGGGCGGCAACGTGATCGGCAGATCGGCGATGATCATGCGCAGTCCTTCCGGCCCCGGTTGCGGGAAGCTGGGCAGATGGATGGTGTACTGCGACGCATACTGGCGGGCGACCCAGCCGGCTTCCGATCCGACATCGCCGAATAGCCACCCGCGTCCGTAGCCGACGAAATAGATCTGTAGGTTCGCGGCGACGCACAACACGACGACAGCGGCGAGGGTGAGATCACGCGCCCAGCCACACCAGCGCCAACGTCCGGCCCAAAAAGTCGCGGCGCTTTGCACGACGGCGATCGCCGGCACCACCATCCCCAGCGGCAGCGCTCCGGTCGTGCGATTGAAGCCGGGCGCATATTGCAGCCCAAGGCCGAGCAGCAGATAGCCGGACGTGAAGACCAGTGCGTTGATGGCGACGAACTCTCGCAACCCGCGCACGACCAACACAGCGCCCGGGATCATGAGTGCGGCCGTGTAGACGTCGGCCATTGGCACGTCGATGCCGTACTGCGGCTGCGCGTCGTGTCCGATATGGAAGCCGCGGATCGCGTTCCAGGCTTGATACGCAACGACCGCCGCAGTCGACTCGGTGTGGTAGACGCCGCTCTTGAGGCCGCCCATCATCGCCGGGCTGAAAATATTGATCTCGCGCGAGCGCGCCATCATCTCATCGCCCTGTTGCCACAACGCGACGCCGAACGGGGCGGCGGCCGTGATCAAGGTGACGACGAACAAGCTGAGCGGGACGAGCAACGCGCGTCGTCGACTCGGATGCAGCAGCATCACCAGCCCGAGCGCCGCGAACAGCAACGGCAGCGACATCACCGAGGCGGAGTACGTTTGCACCCCCAGCGCCATCACGATCCCGAGCAGCACGGCATTGAAGATCGTGGGCGCGGTCCACACGCGGCTCAGCACCGCAAAGGCGAGCGACACCACAAACGCGCTCTGGATGTAGCCCGAGGCGATACGCGAGAAGGCAACGTGGCAGTGGTTCGCAGCGAGCAGTGTCGCACTCACGGCAGCCACGCGCAGATTGGTGACGCGCCGGACCCCGTCGAAGAGCAAGGCGATCGACAAGATGCCCAACACGACATCGGACATGCGGGCGCCGACGAGGTTGAATCCGAGCGGCAGTGTGCCGAGCGCCGCGAGAGAGAAGTGCAGTTGCATCATCGCGTACGCGCCGGCGCGCGCGGGCGGCGCGAACCAATCAAGGTCGGGCTTCGCCCACAGTGCACGGGCCGTCATGGGGATCGTCCCCTCGTCGCAGTGGATGTCGCGCGGAACGGTATCGATCGACCACAACCGGATCGCCGCGGCGAATGTGACGATCACGATGCCAGTAATCCAGACGCCGGCCGTGGCGCGTCGCCCCGTCGGCACGCCGGCCGAGAGCCACGCGCCTCCGAGCACCCACGCCAATCCGATGAGCCAGACGACGAGGACTAGCCGCGGAGACTGGTGCGTCGCTTTTCCCGCAGCGGCGCCGGCCATGAGCAACCAGCCAGGCAACAGCCAGCCACAGAATCGCCAGCGGCTGGGCCACGTCAAAGGTGTCGGCGGTTGCGATGTGTCGGCCCACCACCGGGCGCCAGTGTTGGCGATCGCCGCAGTGATCGCTGTTGCAGCGAGCCAGCGCGGATCGAACAACGTGACGGCGAACTGATACGCACTAGCCAGGCACGCCAGTGCACTCACGCGTCGGGTGGCATCGAGGAGCCATGCGGTCCATCGCGACGCGTGGCGCCGGCCCGTGCCCGCACTAGCGGGCGCGTTGGTCACGTTCATGACTACGGCGCTCTTACACGGCTCACTGGACGTCGGCAACGCAAACTGTGCAGGCGAGAATTGCTTGAGGACGTTTCTTGACAGCAACGCAGTGGGTCTGACAGACAGCCGGAGCCGCAACGGGAGTTTAAGTGCAGCATGCCGCGACGTCTAAGGAAGACTTGCCCGGACGTCGCTTCACACCTGGGTGTGCAACTGAGGAGAATGACGACGCGCCGACTACTGCTCACTGCCTTCGTGCTGACGCTGCTGGTTCTGCCCCGCAGCCTGCTTGCGGCCATCTGTTCGACGATGCCGAACAATCCTTGGGGTGCCAACACTGGCTGGTGGACCGCCGATTCGATCAGCGCCAGCAACGGCGGCACGATGACAACATGGGCCGACAGCAGCGGCAGCCTCAACACAGCGACCGTGGTCGGCCGCACGCCTCCGACCTACCAGACCGCCGTTATCAACGGTCTGCCGGTCGTGCGCTTTGATGTCCACGGTGGTGGCGCCTTTGACCTCGCGCTTCCGCGGTCGACGCAGACCTTTACGTTCATTGCGGTCGTGCGGCCCGCGGACCTGAGCCAGACCATGTCGATCCTTGCCGACTCCTACGACGGCCGCGACTTCAGCATCGCTCCGGGGGGAACGCAGTTACTGTCTCGAACATTCTTGCAAGGTCTCGGTTCGAGTGCCACGGCGATTGCCACCACGGCCTTTCATGTTGTGACCGTGACCTACGACGGAACCACCGTCAGATTCTACCTCGACGGTGCCGCTGACGGGATCAACACCAGCGTCCGAACCTTTTCGCATACCGAGACCGCTCATCTGGGATACGCCAACATCGCGACCTCGCATTTTTTCAGGGGGGACATTGCGCAAGCTGTCCAGTGGGACACGGTGCTATCTGACGCGGATCGGTGCGCGGCGATTGGCTGCCTTGGTTCGGAGTACGGCATCACGATCAACAGGGCTTCTTGCCCCGCGACGCCGACGCCGACGAACACCCCAACGGGCACGCTGACACCTTCAAACACGTCAACGCCAACGCCGACTCGAACCCCGACCGCTACTCCCCGGCCAACCTGGACCCAACCGCTCTACTTCTCTACGTTCAACCACGGCGACCCCAACGATCTCTACATCTACGAAACCACCGATGCGACGAACTTCACGCTGCCCGCGGGATGCTCTGCTCCAATCGCAAAGTTTCCCGGTCCGGGAGGCGTCGGTACGTCATTGAGTACGATCGCCGACTCGCTCATGCACTACAATGGCAAATACTGGGTCGCGTTCGAGTACAACTCCTTGCTTGCCTGCGAAAACGTCTTCGGAATTATGAACGCCAGCATCAGTCTGCGGACTGGGCCGGTTGGATCGCAAGTAACAGCGGAGCGGAGGGACCGGTCCTCTTGCGCGTCAGCCCTTCGAAGTGGCGAATCTTCCTCGACGTGACCTCGGGTCAGTCGTATTCCTATGGCGACAGTACGGATGGCTGGGCAACCTGGAGCAACAGTGGGGGCTTGACCCTCATTCACACCACTCCATTCATCCGTGCTGGGACCGGTTCGTTCATGGTGATCGCACCGACGACACGGTCAAGCAGGCATCCGAAACGATCGCTGAGGAACTCACGAAGCGACTAGTACGGGCGGCGGCGATGCATCAGCCGACCACTCTGTCTCCTCGTGGCCCGCGGTGATGACCAGAGTGGCACCCCGCGTTCTACGCAGATCGCAATCGCTAGTCCCACACCTTGTAGATTCGAAAGGTATCGGCCTCGGCCACTAGGCGATTGTGATTCCAGAACCTCACCACCGGCGGTGGATCGAGGTTCGACAGCACGGTGGTAAACTGATTGGCCTTCAACCAGGGGCCGAGTTCCGCTGGGTTTACATCCGCGATGCTCCCCCGCATCATCAACCCTCGTCGCCGGGCATAGTAGAGGAAGTCGGCCGACCAATCGCGTCCTTCGACGATCACCCGCTCGTCGGGCGTGGTTGCTTCCTGCAGAACCTTGCCGATTCGGTAAGCCGGGGCGCCCTCGTAGGTCAGACCGAAGGGCGCCGCCAAGATGCTGCCTTGGCCGTACAAAATCCGGAGCAACAGCAACGGAATGACCCAGCGGGCGATTTGGTTGTGTACGGACTCGACACACAACGCATAGAGACCGACCCCAACCAGGATTGCGGCCGTCGGCGAAATCGCCATCTGGTAGTAGGTGTGAAGGAAGTAGAGATTGAAGAAGGTTGCTTGCGTGAGGACCCCGCCGAGCAGCATCGTCAGCACAAAGCTGCGCCCAGTTCGCCCGCTGGTCATCGCCCAAACCAAGCCGAAGAGGGGAAACACCACGAAATATTCTGGGGCAAAGTTGTCCCACATGCGCAGCCAGACGGTCTGCCACGCCTCCCATTGCGTTCGCTGCTCCCACGTCCCGTAGGTCCACAACCCAAGGCTGCCCGACACGAGCCAACTGGTTGCCGGCGACGCCGCCTTCACGCGGTCAGCGAAGGTGGTCCATGCGTAGACCGCCATGAGTGGAAGAAGACCAGCGACGCCGAGTCCGAGGCCAGACGTCAGCACGCGGCGCAACCGGTCACGCGCAGTGGACGCACCGCGCAGGTCATCTCCTAGGCGGCGCACGACAGCCCACCCAATTGCGACGGCGACAATCGGTGTCGTGGTCGGCTTCGTCAATAGGCTGAGGAATCCAAAACCGGTTGCCGCAATCAGGTAGAGGCGCGCGCCGCGATTTAGCACCCACCCCTCGAGGTAGTAGAGGTACGCCAGCGTGAAGGTTACCGACGCATAGTCGATCATCGCGGTGCGGCTCCAGAAGATGGTGAAGGGCATCCATACATAGGCCATCAGGATGCAGGCGCTGGCGGCCCACTCTTCGAAGTGGCGCCGGCACAATGCGTACAGAAAACCGGCGGAGAGATAGAAGAAGAACAAGTTCGTCGCCCGGCACGCGGCGTCGATGCTCTCGGCGCCCGCCTTCACCAACAGTGCGGCGGCGGCTTGAAAGATGGGGAACTCGAATGGTACCTGCCACGGCGGACCGAAGATGGGGGTCTCGTAGTTGAACAGGCGGATGCCGTTGTCGACCATCGCCCACACTGTGATGGCGGTCTGTGCCTGTCGAAACGGGTGTTCCTCCACCAACGGCGTGGCGAGATGGCGGGCGCGCACGGCCAGCGAGGCGACTAGGAGGGCGCCCAGCAGAGCGCGGCTGGTCCAAAACGTCATTGGCCGCCCTCTCTCACGGTCGTTGGCTTGTCCCATCAGGTCTGGCATCGCTACCTAGACACTCGCGTTCGCGCTACCAGGCTCATCCTTGCGGCGTCGGTCGCAATGCTTCGCAAGGAATGGGGCGTTCCGTCTGGTCGGCACCACGCCACGACAGTACCAGCGTCGCGGGTGGCCCTTTGCGGATCTCCGCGCTGATGCCGATGGCGTGCGGACCAGGCACTACGCGCAGCGGCGAACCGACTGCCGCGCCGTCGATCGTTAGCGATGCCGTCGTGAACGCCTGAGCGAGCTGAACTTCGGTGGGCACACCGTCCGGGACTATGAGCGTGCCGTGCCACTCGATGCGCTGTGGGGGGTGCGGATCGCAGAGCGAGTTGAGATCGAAGAAGGCAAGGTAGGCGTCAATCACGGCTTCGGCGCCTGCGCACCCGGTGCGACGGAGACCGCAGGCCGCACTCGTTCGATCCGCATGTTGCGAACTCGTGGGAGCGTCGACGGCGAGACTCCAGCCTTTCACTGACCCGCTGGGCTCGGTGAGAGGATGTGGCACGCCTGCAGGATACACGCGCTGCACATGCGCGACGCTGTATTCTTGCGACCAGTACGGAATAACGAAGACCGCCGGTCGATTCACGTCCACCACTCGCGGAACCTGATCGACGAGGTTGGGTATGTTGACGACGCTGTGTGTGTGGGTCAGTGCCTGAAACGTATGATTGCCGACGATCGCCGGCCCGCTCTCGACATAGTACACCGGCGTGGTCGGACCCGCGGCGATCGTGCGCGCGATCGTGTCGACCTCGTGCGCGTGGTTCATGTCGGTCAAGTAGTGCAGCGTGCGGGCGCCGCCGATCCACGCGTCGTAGCCGAAGAAGCCGAGTGTGCAGACTGCGGTCAGCGCGAATCCGACGGCGCGCGGCAGTCGGCGGCGTAGCCAGTTGAGGGGAGTGCCCACTCCCAGTCCGATCAGGATCGCCAACGCCGGCAGCGCGACGGCGAGACGATACGAGGCCTCGGGCACCGAAGAGAGTGCCACCGCGACCAGTGTCAACACTAGCCACAGCGGCGCGATCGTGAAGCGCCAATCGCGTGCGTGTGCGGCGCACACCAACACTCCCAACGCTGCGGCGATCAGCTCGCAGGTGTCCACCAATGGTTCTGTGTCGTTGTGGTTCGCGGCCATTTCGGCACCACCGATCACGATGCGCGCGAGCTGCTCAAGCTGATGGAGCAATGCTTGTTGGAGCGAGCCGTAGCGGGCGACTAGCGCGGCACGGAACGCGGGACCAAGTGCGGTGATCTCCTGCGCACGGTCTAGATACCCGAGGCCACTGTCCGTTCGGAGCATCGGTATCAACACCATGCTGGCCACCGCGCCCGAGACCACGATCATGAGCGTCGTACGTCGTGCAAACCCGCGGGTCACCGTCGCGTGCCACAGCCACCACACCAGAACGGTCACCAAGACGACCTTGATCGGGTCGTAGAGTTGCAAGGCCAGCCCCGCCGCGATGCCGGCAATGATCGCGTCGGAAATCCGTCCACTGTCGCATGCGCGCACCAGCAGCCACCAGATCAGCGACGCGCCGAACGCCGCGCTGAGCGATTGGCTGAAGCGCGACGCAACCAGATGCCAATGCGAGACCGTCAGCGCCAAACTTGTCGCGATGGCGATGGCCGGGCCGCTCAGTCGACGCCCCAGCGCGTAGGTTGTGGCGATCGACAACACGCCCCAGGCCGCACAACTGTAGCGCGTCGCGCTGAACCAGTTGGGCGACACGAAGCCGAGCAACCACTGCAGCGCGACGGCGAGGCCGGGGTTGCCGGTCGAGTAGCGATCGATGCGGCTGAAAATGTTCTCAGCGGTGCCGGTGCGCATCGCTTCGAGAGCGGGGAAGGCGTTGTTCTCGTCGAAGTGGATCGCATAGGGAATGTCGGTGACGCGATAGAATCGCGGGATCGCTGCGACGATCAGAATGGCGAGAGCGATCCACCCGGTCGCCGTCATGTGGAGCCGGCGCCATTGCGGTGGTGGTGCCCACGCTGCGAGCAATACGATGAAACTGACGGCCCACGCCCAGAAGCCGATGCCGTATGGAGTCGGTAGACGTGGCCAATTCGCGACGCCCCACCACCACAGCGAGACGCCGATCCCACTCAGAATGAGGCGCACGCCTAGCAACGACTGCGTGTCGTCACTCGGTGTCGTGGCGGACACGGGGTCCATATCGACTCGCGGCAGACTCAATCGATCCGGCGATCGATCGCCAGCATGCTGAGGAAGAATGACGAGAAGATGATCTCCACGCCGAGACCCATCAGCGTCGACGCCAGCAGCGCCGGCCGTACGGCGTTGAGCTCGCCCATGCCGCTGCGCAGCCAATCGACCAAGATCGTTGCGTTGATGATCAACCCGAGCAGCAGCACGACCGCCCCCACGATCAAGCCGCGTTCGAGGTTGAAGTAGCGGCTGATCCAATTCAGCGTGCGATCGGGTGCGTAGAGTCGCGCCGCGTGCGAGTACGCCTTGGCGAAGAAGCCGGTGGCGATGGTTTGAAAGCCGAGTAGCGTGAGCAAGCTGCCCACGACCATGTAGTGCACGTCGAACCGCAAGCCCAAGAGCGATTGCGGCCCGCGCACCAAAGCCAGCTGCGTCAGCAATCCGATGAGCATCGCGGCCAGCCCGGGAACGAGAAACAGATAGGTTGGCGAGAACAGCAACATGAAACGCAAATGCCGCCAGCCGTCGCGGAACGAGCGCAAGTGCGGCGGCCGATCGCGCTGGTCGCGATGCAACGTGATCGGAATCTCGGTCATGCGCAGCCCGGCGAATGCCGCCTTGATCACCATCTCGGACGCGAACTCCATTCCCGTCGTGCGCAACTGCATGCGGCGATAGCCGTCTTTGCTGAAGCCGCGCATGCCGCAGTGCGCGTCGGAGACGCCGGGGCGAAACAGCAGGCCGAGCAGTCCCGACAGTAGCGGGTTACCAATCCAGCGATGCAGCCACGGCATCGCACCCGGTTCAATCCGTCCGCGCAGGCGATTGCCCATCACCAGATCGTAGCCCTCGCGCAACTTCAGCACGAAGCGTTCGAGATCGCCGAGATCGTACGACTGGTCGGCGTCGGCCATGATGATGTAGCGGCCACGTGCGGCCTCGATGCCGCCCATCAACGCGCTGCCGTAGCCGGGCCGCGTCTCATGCACGACCCGCGCGCCTTCGCGTTCCGCGATCGCGACCGAGTCGTCGGTGGAGCCATTGTCCGCTACCACCACTTCGCCCGCGATGCCGAGCCTGCGGATCGTCTCGACGGCGAGGCGCACGCACGGCCCGACCGTCAGCGCCTCGTTGAGGCACGGCAGCACGACGGAGAGTTCGAGTTCGTTCGGCATCGCTGCGGTTTGCTCGGCCCCACTCATTGCGTCACTCGCTTCACCCGAAAATCGTCATTCCGGCGAAAGCCGGAATCCATCCGCGAACCCCGCGCCCCGCCTGGATACCGGCTTTCGCCGGTATGACGGACCTGCCGGGAGTTCCTGTGCAACTCCCATCATCCCTTCTTGCGCGGTATGCGCGTCACCGCGTCGCGGCCGCGTTCGGTGATGTACAGCGTCGTCTTGTCCGACGCGATGCCCGACGGTCCCATCAAGTTGTCGGTGGGAATCTCGCTCAGCGCGTCGCCGTGCACGCGGAACAAGCGGTTGCCAACCGGATCGGCGAGTATGAGTCCATCGTCCGTCAATGCGAGGTAGCCTTCCTTCACGCCATCGCCTTCCCAACCCGGCACGGCGATGGTGCGTGCTGACGTACCGTCGGCGTGGAACGCTTGCAAGCGATTGTTGCCGCTGTCCACCACCCAGATGAGCCCGTCGCGATCGACGGCGATCCCCACCGGCTGGAAGAGATCGCCGGCGCCGCTGCCGTGCTGGCCGAACTCGCTGAGGAATGTTCCGTCGAGATCGAACACCGCCACGTGGTTGTTGCCACCATCGGTGACGTAGACGCGATCCTTGGTGATGGCGATGCCACGCGGGCCGAAGAAGCCTTTGGGTGGCGCGTAGATCTTGATGAGATTGCCGTCGGGCGCGATTTTCTGCACGCGATGGTTCCAGGTGTCGACGACGTGGACGTTGCCGGCGCGATCGATGGCGATCGCGTGCGGTTCATTGAAGGAGACAGGGGTGCTGCCGAACTGACCCCAGACGGCGATCAGCACACCTTTCGCGTCGAACTTTTGTATTCGATGGTTGCCGGTGTCGACAACGTAGAACTCGCCCTTGTCGCTGCGAGCGATTCCTTTCGGTGTGTTGAACTTGCCCGGCTCGGTGCCGCGGCCACCGCTCCACATGTTCGCGCCTTTGGCGACTTCGGCGAGATTGTCCGGTGCCGTGCGCGGCGCGGCGTCGGGTGGCAACAGCAACGCGCGCGCGACGATCGGACCGTCGTCGGGGTAGCGCAGGTCGACGACCTCCGCTTGCGGGAAGCGCTGCTGGAGTTTGCCGAATACGCCGGGCGACGCGTCGATGTTGGCGAGGATCAGCGCCAGCCCTTGCCCCGGCGGCGCTTGCGGCAGCTCGCGCAGCAGCACGGTCACATCGTCGATCCAGGTGTAGTCGCGTTGAAACGGATCGTCACCGCCGGCGTAGGTCAGGTAGGTGAGCGTGTCGCGCGGCCAATTCGCCCCGCCGGCCGCAATCGCATACTTGCCGCGCAGCGTGCGCATGAAGCGGCCGACCACTGTGGCGTCGGGATAGAAGCCCCAGATGCGCCGCCGCGACTGACTGAGATACTCGTGGTAGGTCGCTGTCGCTTGCGCGGCGCCGGCGATGGCGATCACGACGCACGCGGCGACCCCACCGGCGCGGCCGAGGCGGCGGGCTTGGCGAACGAAGTACAGCAACCCCAAGCCGACGAAACAAAAGACGAACGGCATCGTGCCGACGCCGCGGTTGGCGTTCGGTCGGGTGACGAGGCCGGGGAGCAGATTGACGAGTAATCCTAAGAGCAGAAACATCGCGCGCGGATCGCTGGCGCGCAGCACGCACCACAAGAGTCCGAAGACGAACAAGACGGCGGCCGGCACTTCCAACAGGGGCGTGGTGACGAAGAAGTCATCGCTGTTGCCCCAGTAGTTGTACAGCAACGCCGCGGCGCGCGGACCGGTCCAGGCCAGCATCTCTGGCGTCTGATTGGCGAGCAGCGAGTTGGCGCGACCCCAGAACTCAATCCAGTGAAAGGCCGCGTACCAGGCCATCGGCGCGATGACGATGGCGAAGGCGAGCAGCATGACGCCGACGCCGGCCGCGTAGCGCCGCAGCACGGCGGCGAACGGCCGGTTGCGCAGCACATAGAATAGCGCGAACAGCGGGAACAGCAGCGGGAACGCCCGCGCCGCGTTGTAGGTGTTGAGCGTGAGCGCGAGGGCGATGCCGCTCAGCATGAAGTCGCGCCAGCGCGCGTGCACCATGCCGCGCCAGAAGAACATGCAGGTCATCGTCGTGAACAACGGCTGGAGGGCGGAGCGCCACCCGACGCGGGCGGAAAGCAGGGGCCAGCCGGCGGTGGCGAACAGGAGCGTGGCGACCAACGCGGCGCGTGCGCCGAACTGACTGCGCACGAAGCCGTAGAAGAACGGCAGTGTCAGTAACATCGCTACTAACGCCGGCAGCGTCAGCGCGAAGAGATCCATCCCGAACAGCTTGATGGCGAGCGCGTCGAAGTAGAACATCAACGTCTCGCGTCCCCACGCCGACGCGACGTACGGGGTGTACGCAATGCCGCGCAGGATGCTGGCGGAGTACAAACCTTCCCAGGCAATGTCGTGATTCAATCCTGACGGCAACTCGGAGAGCCGGAAGGTGAAGAAGAACGCGCCGACCGCGAGTACGGCCAGCAGCAGCGGCCACTCGCTCGTCGCCGGTAGCGATTCGCTCGCCGCCGGCAACTCGCGCCCGCGCGCATCGAGTGCGTAGAGCAACACGAAGACGGCGGCAGCGACTGCCCAGCCGATGGCGGCGAGGCGCGCGTTGAATTGAACGGCGAGCGAGTATTGTCCGGCGACCGCCGCGGCGAGTGCGATCAACGCCAGGAGGGAACGAACGACGGCGTATTCACCGACCTTCGCCATACGCAAAGCGGACGAGCTTGTGTTCGAGATCGGAGACCACCATTTCCTTCGTCACCGGATTGAACGCGATGCCCATCGGGGTTTCGAACTGCGCGGTCGGAATCGTCTTGCCGGTGATCGTCCGCAGCAGTTTGCCGCTGGTGTCGTAGGCGCGCACTTCTTTCGCGCCCGACACGGTGACCCAGATCGCACCCTTGGAGTCGATCGCGACGTAGGGCTCGGCGTAAACCTGGCTCAGCCAACCGGGCACGGGGAAGCTGCTGACGAACGCGCCGTCGCGGCTGAAGATCTGCAAGCGTCCGTTGCCGTTGTCGCAGACGTAGACCTTGCCCTTGCCGTCGACGGCAATACCGGTCGGTTCGAAGAACTTGCCGTCCTCGCTGCCGTGCGCGCCCCAGGTCGCTTCCAACTCGCCGGTCGGCGAGAAGCGCATGATGCGGTTGTTGCCGGTATCGGCGACGAACACTGCTCCGCTGCCGTCGATGGCGATGCCGCGCGGGCCGTAGAATCCCGAGCCCCACTCGCGCACGTACTGCCCCTTGTCGGTGAACACCTGCACGCGATGGTTCCAAGTGTCGGCGACGAAGACATTGTTCTTCGGACCGACGGCGATACCGCAGGGATCTTTGAACTGACTCGGCAACTCGCCGTGCTCGCCCCAGGCGAGATCGAATTTGAGATCCTTGTTGAACTTCTGAATCCGCGCGTTGCCGAAGTCGCAGGCGTACACGGCACCGGTGCTATCGACGGCGACGCCGCGCGGCTGATGTAGTTGGCCTTCTGGTTCGGGGGCAGGGGCCGGGGCTTCATCGGCGGTGACGCGCGGAACTTCTTCGACCGTGGTCACCGGAATCGCCCCGGTGAAGTTGCCGCTCACCGCGTAGATGCTGACAGCCGAGTTCTCGTAGACCGGAGTCAGCAGGTTGCTCCACGTTTTGAACTGCTCGGTGTTGGCGCCGTTATACGTGCGGCGTTCGAGCGGCCCGACGTACACCATCGCGACGTGGTAGCGTTCGAGCGCGGCGCGCACCTGGTCTTTGTTGTCGCTGGTGTAGATGAGCTTGATGTCGTTCTTGCGGCGGTTGACGTCCGGCTGCGTCGCCGCGCGCTGGATCACATGGTACTCCCAGCCCAGAACAGTCGGCAGGCCGGTGTTCATCGAGACGCGCGAGAATTCTTGGTACGACGGTCCGAAGGCTTCGACGATGACGGGGATGCCGCTGATGCGCTCGTTGAGCCACTTGTACGAGGCGACTTCGTACGGGTCGTGCTCGTCGAGATAGAGCGTGCCGTTGAGCGTCGGCTTCGGCGTCTTCACGCGATTGGTGGTGAGCACGCCGTAGGTGCCGGACACGCTGGTGAACACCGCGACCGCTACTAACACGACCAGTCCAGCCTGCCAGACGCGCCGCGCCACGCCGCTCAGCACCCGGCCACTCCACAACTCGGCCACCGCCGCCGCCGCGGCGCCCGAGAAAATGAGCCACGAGTCGAGATAGAATTTGAAGATCGTGTTCATGCGGTCCCACACGAACACGATCTCGCAGCCGGCGGTGATGAAGCACGCGAACGCGGCCAGCGCGATCGGTACACGATGGTGTGCGTCAGTGCGCGGGTGCAGCGCCAAGTGCAGGCCGAGCATCGCGATGATCAGCTCGAAGGCGCGCGTCGAGATGAACAAGCTGGCAATCGCGCCGACGATCACCAATCCGATCACTGCAATGCGAAACCATCCCAGACGTAGCTCCGTGCCCAAGCGCGGCGCCGCTGGGGGCAGCGGCGGAATGACGATGGGCACAACTTCCGGTGGCGATTCGATCCATGCGTTCTCGGCGACCGCCATCGCACCGGGTGCGTTCGCTTCATCGTCCGCAGTCTCAGCGGCGGGCGCCGGATCGATTTCGACAGCCATCGGTGGTGGTTGCGTTGCTGCAACGGGCCGCGGCTGCGGCATCAGCACGCGGCGCCAGTTGGCGAAGAAGAACGGAATCAGGATGTAGAGGAACAATCCGAAAATCTGCAGGAAGTCGCGTGGCCGCGCGTATGGACCGACCTCCCAGCCGATGTTGCGCTCCGGCGGTGTGAAGTGAAACCAGAAGGGGAGATAGAAGGCGTACGCGACGATGACGACGAGCACCGCCGGCGTCAGCACGCGCGTGAAGAACTGTCCGATGAAGGTGAAGAAACGCCGCCCGCTGCTGGCCCCGATCCAGTGGCAGGCGAGTAGGAACGGAAACACCAGCACGTACGTCGGTGAGCTCCATCCGTTCGAGACCATCACGGTGCCGAGCGCGAGCCCGAGCAACAGCGTGAGCGCCGTGCGCGACGACGGCGCGCCGTCGGGCTCGCCAAATCGCCGCCGCACCCACGCCACCACCAAACACAGGAAGGTGAGCGAGAACGGCATCACCATCACGTGGGCGTGCAGATCGGCGAACAGGAAGCTCCACAGCGGGAACTCGTTGATGGTATCTTTGATCACGCGCGAGGTGGCCCAGAAGTAGTCGAAGTTCATCACGCCGCGCGTGTAGTACTCGCGCGGCCCGGAGAGATTGCCGAGCAGGACGGTCAAGATGCCGGCCAGCACGCCGGTCTGCCAACGCTTGGTGATGGCGTGGCCGAGGGCGAACGCGGCGACCGCGGTGAGTCCACCGAAGAAAGCGATGGCGAGGTTGAACGTGATCGCCGGATCGATGTGACAGACCTTGCCGAGCGCGGCGCTGATGAAGTGGCCGAAGTAGGAGTAGTTGAGATCGTGGCCGGCGAACCACGGCTCCGGCGGCGGCAGCGTGGTGGCGCGCGTCAGCGCGTTGAGGAACGAGAAGTCCATCGGCTTCTCGCCCCAGAAAATCTCCGGGTTGAACGATCGCACGATCAGGAAGAACAGGAACGTGCCCCAAAACAGCGCTTCCACTGCGATCCATTGGCTGGCGTTGTCGCGATCGATGTCATCGCTTGGCGTCGCGGTGCGCCGCGCGCGCAACCAGCTCATCAGACCGAGCCCACCCATGAGTAGCGCGGTGGTCGCTAGCGTACTGCGGGTGAAGTCGGCCTGCCCCAAACTCACCAGCAGCCACGGGACGTAGGCGAACACCAACACGCCGAGCACTTTGGCAAGCGCGTACGGACTCGCGCCCGCCAGCCAGCGGCGGGTGAGCGGATAGGTGGCGAGGGCGAGCGCTTCGATCAGCAACGCGAAGGTGAACAGCGCGGGCAAGCTCGAATGAATCGGTTCGCTGGCGACGCCCGCCGTGGCTTCACCGGGACGGGCCAGCAGCAGTTCGTTGCGCGTCATCTGCCGCGACGGCAGGCCGTGCAGAATTTTGTCGAGGATCGCGTCGGCCGAGAGGTGGCCCTCATTGCGGAAGATGAGTACCTTCGGGTGATCGTAGACGGTGAACGATTCGTCGACGATCTCATCGGGGAACTCGAGCCCGAACAGGTTCGGGCGCGCCGCTTCCTCGTAGGTCAGCGTGTAGCCGAGATCACCGGCGAACAGCAGGTAGAAGTAGTTGCTGGTGAGCGGAAACTTCTGCGCCGCCTGAGTGGTCGCGCCGTACAGCCGTTTGGTTTGGAACGCGATGTACTCGGCGTCGGCCAGCTCCTTCGCCAGCTTGGCCATCTTCGCCGGATTGTCCGGCTCGTAGTATCCGAAGTTGACGATCTTGTAGCGCTCCGGATTGAAGCCGCCGGGCAGCGGCATCGGGAAGCCTTCGTCCCAATCTTGGCTGAGAATTCTGCTGCCGGCGGGAATGAATTTGTAAACCCATTCGGAGCCCGCAACGACGGTATGCGGCCGCGAGTAGATCGCCAGAAATGCCAGCAGCGCAGCTGTGGTGCCGACGACCACTGTGGGCAGCGCCACTCGCCCAATACCGCCGCGACGATAGACCCGCAGCAGCCATTCGGCCGCCCATAGGATCATGAGCGGATAGATCGGCAGCAGGTAGCGGATGAACTTGACCTCGAACCAACCGGTGACGAGGAAGAACGGCACCACCCACGCAAGCAGCACGATCTCTTCCGCGCGCTCGCGCCAGACGCCGGCCACGTGGCGGCCGCTCGCCCAGATCGCCGCCAGCGCCAGCGGTGGCGCCATGCCGCAGAGGATCATCTGGATGAGTTCGTAGCCGTACTTCGGCGTGCCGACGTACTGATTGGTGTACGGGAACTGGCCGGCGTTGCGCACCATGCCGCTTTGTTCGAGCAGGTCGTGAGTGAAGTCCTTGAAATCGAGGATGGCGTAAGGCTGGCCGATGGCGAAGGCGACGCCGACCAAGATCGTGGCGCCAACGACGCGCAGCAGCACCGGCACCAGTCGATCGCCCTTCATGATGCGCGACACGGCGGCGATGCCGAGCGGCAGCATGATCGGGAACGCGCTGGCTTTGGTGGCGCCGGCGAAGCCGATGATCAACCCGGCGATGAGGTAGTCGCGCGTCCACCCGCGTTGCACCACATGCGTGAGCCGGTAGAGCGCGAGCAGGACGAGGAAGGTCAGCGTGATGTCGACGGTGCCGTAGTGCGAGTTCTGCACGTGCAGCACGCAGGCGGCGAGCAGGAATCCCGCCAGCAGGCCGGTTGGACGGTCGTAAAGCCGGAAGCCGAGCAAGATGACGAGCAACACGGTGAGCGTGCCCATCACGCCGGAGACAGCGCGCGAGGTGTGGATGGCGCTGTCGTAACCCAGCCAGCGCTGGTCGATCAGGCCGAGCAGGCTATTGGCGGCCTTGTCGATGTAGATCGGGAACGACCCGTAGGCGAAGAACTTGGGGTTGAGTTGCAGCGGCTGAAACGAAAGGTCGCCGATGGCATAGGCGATGCGGCGCTCATCGGGATGGAAAAAATGGTGTTGATCGAAATCGATGTTGGTCAGCCGGACCAGCGCCGCGAACAACGTGATCGCGAAGATCCAAACCGACGGCTTCCGCAGCCAACGCGCTCCCGCCCCGTCCATGCCCGCATGCGGCTACCCGGAATCGGTGCGCTTTGCAACGGAGAGGTATGAGCCAGAGCTCAGAACGGCTGCGCCCGACGCAGGGTTTTCCGTTGTCGTTCGGTGGACAGTGTAGACCTGTCTGAAGTATAGCGCCGATGGAAGAATGCGCGCTTACGAAGCGATGCGCTGGTCGTCGCAGGAGGTCGGACGAATGGGAAAGCACTGTGAGCAGAGGTTGATCTCGTTGGGGTGGGTGTGCGCGTTAATACTGGCACTCGCGGTGCCAGCCTACGCCGTCGACGGCGTGATCGAGATCAACCAGGCGCGTGCGTTGGCCGGCGGTGTGACGCTGGGCGATACAACACCGGGCTTCCCAGTGACCATCAGCCAGCCGGGGAGCTACCGGTTGACTGGCAACCTCACGGTGCCGAACGAGAACACTACGGCGATTCAGATAACGGCGGAGAACGTTACCATCGATCTCAACGGCTTTGCGATCCTTGGTCCAACCGTGTGCACGTATACGGGCGTCGGCGCCATTCCGGTTACGTGCATGCCGGCGGGAACGGGACGCGGAATAGATGGCACCGCCGCGGGCCTCGCGGTGCTGAACGGGACGGTGCGCGGAATGGGCGCGGCAGGCATCTTCTTTCAAGGCGGTTCGCGGGCCGAGGGTGTCCATGTGGTGAGCAACGGGTCCAGCGGGATCGGCGGAAACTACGGCAGTTCCAATCTCATCACTCACAACATCGCGGAGCTGAATGGTGAGGCAGGTATCCAGGCCGGCGGCGGCGCAACGGTCAGCCAGAATGTTGCGGCCTATAACGGCATTAGGGGCATCGACGCGGGCGGAGGGGAGTGTACGATCATTGGCAACACGGCGACCCTCAATGGCTCCGAAGGGATATACAGCAACAATCTAAGCACCATCACGAACAACACGACGGTGGCGAATAAGGGTGATGGCATCTTCACCGGCGGAGGTTCGCTGGTGCAAGGAAACCAGTCGTCGGCAAATGGGGGGCGGGGACTCGCGTTTTCCTTCGGTGGCGGCGCTGCTGGCTACACGCACAATGTCTTCGCCAGCAACACCGGAGGTTCAGTCGGCGGCGGGGCCCCGGTTTCGTTGGGCCAGAACCTCTGTAACGGCGTTGTCTGCTGAGTGTGGTTGAAGTCGGCCTGACGTGCGCCTCACATCGGTAACCTTGGCGGTGCTCATATTGACGGGCACTGCTGTTGACGCGGCTACACCGCTCAAAGCCATCCGCTACACCCCCGACATCACCGTCGTGCTCGGCGGAATCACGGTCACACCGCAGAACATCGCCGAAGACAACCTCGCCGGCGCCGTCACGCTGGTCACCGCCGGCACCTATCCCAACGGCACCGACATCATCGCCTACGATCATCTCGCCACCGGCGATCAGCTTCTGACCTTCGACACCGACCTCACCCTGCCCGGCGGCCTCACCGTGCGCCCCGGCGATGTCGTGCGCTTCAACGGCATCACCTACACGTTGGAGTTCGACGCCACGGCCAACGGCATTCCTCTGGGCGTGATGACCGATGCGGTGAGCGAGATCGGCCCCAACGACCTGCTGCTCTCCTTTGACGTGACCGTGACCCTCGGCAGCATCACCGCCGATGACGAGGATCTGGTGCGTTTTCACAGCGGCATGTTCAGCCTCTTCTTCGACGGCTCGGCTGCCGGCATCGACCCGAGCCTCGATCTCGATGCGGCGCACATCCTCACGAGCGACGGCCGCCTGCTGCTCGCCTTCGACGGCAGCGGCACGGTGGGCGCCGTGAACTTCACCGCCGAAGATATGCTGGAGTTCACGCCCACGACCACCGGCTGGGAGCTGAGCTACGACGGGCTGGCCGAGCACAGCGGCTGGTTCGGGGCGCAGCTGCATGGGCTCAGTGCGGTCACCAAGCCGCCGCCGAAGCCGGTGGTACCGGGATTCGACCCGAACAGTGGCGGCGGGAGGGCAGGCTCGGGCGTATTTCCGGGATCGACGCGGGTATTCGGGATGGGGACGCCGAACGCGGTACCGGGCAACTCGTGTATCTTGATCTACGCGGTCGGTCCGAACGGCGTGCCCGACAGTCCGCCGGGCAGCGTCGATGATCCGTTGCTCGGCACCGGCGGCACCAACGCGAGCGGCCTCTTCGTCGACGCGATGGGCAACCCAGGCATCGCGGTGTCGCCCCGGCTGCGGCAAGGCGAGCGCATTTTCGCGGTCGATGTCTGCCAGGGCCGGGTGGGGCAGGTCGTAACCGTCTCAACCACCCCGGTACCGGCAGCGTCGACCCTCGGCCTAGCGCTTATGATCGGGGTGCTTGCACTCATGGGACTGCGGGCGCGGCGCGTGAAGTCGTAACTCCTCCTGCGATAGAGGGTCCGACGGGGAAGCGAATTTTTTCTCGCACCATTTCACGCCCTGCGGCCAGCAAGCTCAGGATCAGCTCCACGGAAATCCGCATGCCGCGGATGATCGGTTTCCCACCGAAGATCTCCGGCGTCGCCGTGATGCGCTTGAGGAGTATCGGATCAGTCATCGGAACCAACCTTCTGTTTCCGTCGCGAATGACGGGTATCACCGCACCAATATTGGGTCGAGTGTTGAACATGTGAAACGCGCCGGCACTCCTTGGACAGGACGAGAGATTCTTCGCCTTCGTCTCAGAATGACATGATGGGTTTGTTGGGTCGTTCTCAAAACGACCCACTACCGACGCGAGCGATGGGTTGACCTACAGCAGCGACATCGCTTAGACGGAGCCACAGGGCAGCCGTCGACGTTGGCATAGGAGGGTTGAGGTGAGGTGACGAGCTACTCTGCGATTCTCTGAAGCAAGACACGAGCATGAACCCGCGATCGCGATTGGGGCAGTCCAGGGCTAGCGACGACACCGTGTTGTGGTTGCTCGCCGGAGCCACGCTCGCCCTCCATTTTCTCTTCAACGGGCGCTACGGCTACTGGATCGACGAGCTGTACTTCATGGCCTGCGGCGACCATCTCGCGTGGGGATACGTCGATCAGCCTCCGCTCATCGCGGTCGTCGCCAAGGTTACACGATGGTTGCTCGGCGATTCGCTGTTTGCCATTCGGTTTTTTCCCGCGGTTGCGGGAGCGCTGCTGGTGTATCTCACGGGACGGATCGCTCGTCAGCTCGGCGGCGGGCGGTTTGCTCAGGTCCTGGCAGCCATCGCGGTCATCGTCGTTCCTGTGTTCCTCGCCTTCAATAATCTCCTGACGATGAACGCGTTCGAGCCGCTCTTGTGGACGCTGTGTACGTACACCGTCATCGTGATCATCAAGACCGACCGGCGACCGCTATGGCTGGTAGTCGGCGCGATCGCCGGCGTCGCGCTACTGAACAAGTACTCGGTCGCGTTCTTCGGAGCCTGCCTCATCGCCGGTCTGCTGTTAACGCCGGAGCGCCGGCTGCTGCGCAGTCGATGGTCACTGCTCGGCGCGCTCGTGGCTGGGGTCATCTTGCTGCCGAATCTTTTGTGGGAGATGGCGTGGGGTTGGCCGACCGTCGAGCTGATGCGCAATGCCAAGCTTTACCAGTATCAGCCCGTCACCCCCGGGGAATTTCTACTCGGCCAATTGCAGACAATGCACCCGTTCACCCTGCCGTTGTGGCTGGCGGGCTTGGGCTTCTACCTGTTCGCCGCCGCTGGACGAAGGTTTCGAGCGCTCGGATGGACGTTCGTGATCTTTTTCAGCGTGTCGCTCCTCGGCCAGGCGAAGACCTACTACCTCGCGCCGATCTATCCTATGCTGTTCGCGGCCGGGTCGGTTGCCACCGAGCGATTCAGTCAACGGCGCGGGTGGAACTGGCTCAGACCAGCGACGGTGGCGTTCCTCTTGATCGGCGGATCCATCACTGTCCCGTTCGTCTTGCCCGTGCTGCCGATCGAGACGCTGCCGAGGTACTTGGCGCTCCTGAAGACGAAGGAGGTCCGGCCCGAGACCCGCAAGCAGGGAGAGATCCCGCAGCTCTTTGCCGACATGTTCGCGTGGCCGGAGACCGTGGCGGCAGTGGCGAAGGCGTACGAAGGCCTAACCCCGGACGAGAAGTCTCGGTGCGCAATCTGGGGCGGCAGCTATGGCGACGCCAGCGCCGTCGACCTCCTCGGCCGCACCTTCGGCCTCCCCAAGGCGATCAGCGGGCATCAAAACTACTACCTGTGGGGACCGCACGATTACTCCGGCGACGTGATGATCACGATAAACATTCCTGGCGAGTCGTTGAAACCATGGTTCGAGCACGTCGATCTCGCCGCCATAGTGAGCTGCGAGTACTGCATGCCCGATCGGGCGCGCATCCCGATTCACGTCTGCCGCGGCTTGAAGCAGCCGCTGAAGGAGTTCTGGCCCGAGGTGAAGTGTTGGACCTGCGATGCGCCTGCCTTTGCGCGTCACCCGCCCGATGCAAGCGACTCCATAAGATGATGGCGTGCGTTTGATCCGCTCTGCCTCACCCCGCGAGCAGCCACGAGTAGCCCTGGCGCAGCGCTTCGCGGCCGCCGCTCTGCAACACATCACCGTGGGCGACGACGACGCGATCGAAATCCCAGGCGAGAATTTTTTCGAGGCTCTGTCGTGCGGCGTGACGATCCCGGATCAGCCACGGATCGAGCTTGGAGGGGCCGAAGTGGCCATAGCTGCGCAGCAGTCGCATCAGCCAGCGAGTCGGCGCCGCCACCCGCGGCCCGAAGTTGAAGGCGAGATCGCACATGATGAGCGTACGGCTGGCGCGGTGAAAAAAGACGACTTCGTTCTCGTATGGGCGCCCGCGGAAGAAGACCTGATCCACCTGACCCCGCCACTCTAAGGGCGCTTCGTCATCGAGCACGGCGACGAACACGAGGTCGGGGCGCTTGCGATCGAGTCCCGGCGCCACCCACAGTCGCGCCTCGGGATACGCTTCGGCGACCTTGCCGGCGTACAGATGATGGACTCGATTCGGGGCGACGACGTAGCGAATGCGACCGATCGCGTCGAGCGCGCTCCGCAGTTCGGGTTTCAACGCAACCGGAGAGTGCAGCAAGAGGCTCCCGTCGGCGAGACGGATCACCGTCATGCTTGTCCCCACTTCGAGCCCATAGAAGCTCTGCCGCCGCTCGGCGATCCAGATGTCCTTGTCCAGCTCGTACATTGGGGGCCTATGTTGCTGCATGATTGCCATTGGCGCCGTGATACCTCGGGACTCGGCGCGTCTTCAAGTCGCGCGCTTGACCCCCATCCGGGCGGTCCCTATGAAGGACGCGTGGATGTGCAATCGCTCAAGCGGGCCGGGTTGCTCGCGGATTTGACGGATGACGAGCTGCGAATCTTTGCGTCGTGCGCGCGCCTGATCCCGTTCAAGAAGGACGAGGAGGTTTTGCACCAAGGACAGCGTAACGCGTCGCTATTCATCGTCGAGACCGGGCTGCTGCACGTGCGTGCGCGTGGCAAAGGGCACGATGTATTACTCGGCCGCATGGAGCCCGGCAGCTTCTTCGGCGAGATCAGCTTGCTCGACCCCGGTCCGACCACGGCGGCGGTGTGCGCAGTGACCGATGGGCAGCTCTTGGAAGTTGGTCGAGCCGCGCTCGATCAGTTCATCACGCGCTGCCCGCCAGCCGGCGCGCGCCTGCTGCTCCACATCCTCGAAGGCATGGCCAGTCGCCTGCGCCACACCGACGAGCATCTGGTCGATGCCATCATGTGGGGCGGGTTGCTGAAGTAACGAAGCGCGGGTCGGACGGCCCGTTGAAGGATCCATACGTGCTTCGAGACGCGCCTGTCGGCGCTCCTCAGCATCAGAGGTTCTCCCCCCTTCCTGTCACAACACTTTCCCGCTCGCCCTGACGCGCAGCGCCGTCTCGAAGGGGGCCGCGTCTCTTCAACAGGCAGCGAGCGGTGTCAACGACGCCGCGCCGCAATGATCAGACACTCACCCAGCCACACCGGCAGGAAGGGCCGCGCGCGTGGCCAGAAGACTTGTAGCGCGGCTGGCCAGCCGAAGAGCGCTCGCTGAATCACCGTGGGCAGCAGCGGAAGATACGGCGCGTCCCACCAGCCGTCGCCGCGGACCCAGATGACATCGAGGCCCGCTTGCCGGACTACGCTCAGCCACTCGGCATGACTGAGCAAGCTGTGATGCGTCGGGTCGCGATAGCCGAACCAGCGATCGCGCTTGAGCCGGCGCATCAGGCTGCCGGTGTTGGGGACGACGAACAGCAACACTCCGCCGATGTCGAGCAAGCTGGCGAGTTGAGGCACCACCGCGTGCGGCCGTTTCAGATGCTCCAACGTGTGCAACGACACCAGCGCGTCGAGGCTCTTTGGCCGCAGCGACGCCCATTCTTCGAGAATCACCGCCTCGGGTGCGTTCAACCGGGCGCGACTGCGCGCGTAGGCCGAGCCGTCGTAGCCGAGTGTCTGAAATTGCGCCGTCAGTCGTTTGAGCAGATGGCCGGTGCCGCACCCGTAGTCGAGCAGCCGTCCGCCCTTCGGACACAGCCGCCGGACTACCCGCGCGTAGTACCACAGCGCGACGCGGTCCTCGTCCATGTGGCCGGTGTCGTAGTACTGCTCGTCGTAGGTGTGCGCGGTCATGCGCTCAGGCGACTCTGCGCGAACACCTGTTCGTACTGTTCGAGCGCGGCGTCGAGGTTGAACTCGGCGATGATCGCGGCGCGCGGGCGTTGGAACTGTGCGCGCTCGCGGATAACACGCACGAGCGCGTCAGCGAGCGCAGCGGGATCGCGCGGCGCAACGATCAGGCCCATGCCGGTTCGGCGCACGGCTTCACGCACACCCGGCAAATCCGTCGCCACCACCGGCGTGCCGCACAGCATCGACTCGACTTGCACCAGGCCGAACGACTCGGTCGAGTTCAGACTGGTGACGGCGAGGACGTCGCAGACGGAGAAGAAATTTGCCATCTCGTCGTCGCTCAGCAGATCGAGAAACACCAGCCGCTCGCGCTGCGCGGCGATCAGCGGTTCGAGATGTTTCAAGTACGCCTGCTCGCCGACGGTGTACTTGTATGCACCGGTGAAGGCGATGCGAACGTTGGGCACTTCACGCGCGACCCGTGGCAACGCTTCGAGCAAATACTCGACGCCCTTCTCGGCGGCGAAGCGCGCGGCGAAGCCGATGGTCACCGCGCCCTCGAGTCCCCACCGGCGTGCGAGCTGTTCGCTGCGCGCGGGCTCGGGAACCGGAGTGTTGATCAGCGTCGGGATCACTGCGAGCTTGGCCTGATGCCGAGTGAGGAACGGCGAGTGCTCGGCGTAGTCGGCGGTGGTGACGACGATCGAATGCGCGAGTCGCGCCGCCGCTTCGTTGAGTGGCGCCAAGCTGGTCTCGACGACGCGATTGAGCCATCCGGGTGGCATGCTGAGGTCACACTGATAGGTCAGCACCACGCCGCGGCGCATCGTTCGGCCGAGGCCGGCGAGCAACGCGGCTTCGAACTGCGGCATGTGCGCGTTGACCACGTCGTGCCGCCGAATGAACGTGGCGGCGTAGAACGGGAACAGCGGCATGATGACGCCTTTGCTCACGCTCGCGGCCACCGGCACGCGGACGATCTCCACTCCGTCCATCTCACGCTCGCGCACCGGCAGCGTCGGATTGAAGCGCGACGTCAGCACGGTGACCGTGTGTCCGCGCTGCGCCAGTCCTTGCGCCAGCCGTTGCGCATAGATGGTCAGGCCGCTGACGTGCGGCCGATAGTAGGTGAGCGCGATCAAGATACGCATGGGCGATCGTTGGGGTCGAAAGTCCAAAGATGAAAGCCTAAAGTTGAAAGTCTAAAGGCAAAAGCCGGAGGTCAGCACCAACGACCTTTCAGCTTCTCGCTTGTGCCTTCAGCTTCCTCGTCGATAGACGACGGTGTTGCCCTGGCGGAACGCCACCGGCAATGCGCCGAACTTGTCGACGCCGCGCGGATGGTCCTTGCGCTCGAGTTCGCCGACGACGATGTACTGCGCGCCGTAGCTATCCAGCAGCGGCGTGATCTCGGCGAGCGTCGGGGCATCGTAGATGCGGCGAACCTCGCTCTTGCGCTGCTCGACATCGTGCTCGTGACTGCGCCACAGCCCTTCGTGATTGGCCCAGCCCATCAGCGTTGGCAGGCCGGTGTTGGCGGAGAAGCGCGCGTAGTAGGAATACGGATCGCCGGTGGCCTCGACGATGACGGGGAGGCCGCTGACGTTCTTGCGCAACCAATCGATGGCGGCGAAGTCGTCGGGATGCTCGCGCTGCAGATACGCGGTGCCGTCGAGCGTGGCGCGTCCCGCCGCTCCGTTGGCGTGGTTGGCGGTCAGGCCAAGCGGATAGGCGCAACAGGCTGCGACCAGAACGCTCATCGCGACCGCGATCACGCGCGGCGTCGGCGCCCACGCCCACGCGCGTTCGAACAACTTTTGCAAAGACCAGGGTGCGGCGATCGAGAGCAGAATCCACGCCTGGAAGTACAGTTTGAACACCGTGTTCATGCGGTACAACTTCTCGCCGTACGGATCTTTCAGATAGAACAGCTCGCAAGCCAGCAGCGCGACGCCAGCGGCGAGCACCAGCAAGTAGCCGGCGCGGTCGGTGTCAATCGCAGTGTCAGTGTCGGGACCGTAGGCGCAGGCGAACGCGGCGATGACGAAGGCGGCGAGCAACACGATCACGGCGTTGCCGGCGAGTCCGGCGATTACCACGCCGAAGGCGACCGCGGCCAACAGCAGGTGCCGCGCTTCGCCCGCGGTCGGTAGCCGTAGGCTGCTGTGCACTATCAGTAGCAGCGCCGGCGCGAACAGCAGCATGCCGAAGACGGTGAGGAACTCCGCGAGCGAGGTCTGCGCCAACTTGATGCACGCCGCGCCGACGCACAGCTCGTTCGCGCCGGGCGACACCGTCGGCGCGGTGAAGTTGAGATAGAAGGGAAGGAACAGCACGTAGCCGCCAATCAACACGCCGACCGTCCGCAACGCCAGCGTCAGTCGCGGCCGTGCGAGCAGCGGCCGCAACGGCTGGTAGCGGCCGGCGAGCAGCACGGCGACCATCAACCCGACCGGTGCTTCCCACGTACTGATGGCGATCATCGAGCCGAGGACGAAGGCGAGCAAGCCGAAGGGTGCCAGCGCGGCGAACGAATTCGCGTCATCGCCCTCGCGGGGCGCAAACAGCTTGGTGTCGAGCAGCAATCCTAAGAGCAACATGGTGACCGGCAGCACGACGAAGTGCGGATGGAGGTCGCCGTGGATGGTGCTGAAGAACGGAAACTCATTGATGGTGTCGCCCTTAGCGACCACGCGGGTCGAGCGCCAGTAGTCGAGCGTGGTGAGCGAGTTCTTCTCCCACACTTGGATGAAGCCATCGAGGTTGCCGAGGATGACCGCCATCGCCCCGGCGAGTAGGGCAAACCCCCAGCGCCGCGTCAGTCGCCACGCCAGCGCGACGACGCCGCTGGCGAGCAAGCCGGCGACGGTGGCCACGCACAAGTTGTACGACACTTGCGTCGGCAGGCCCGGGGCGAGCCGGGCGAGATTGGCGAACATGAGATAGCCGAAGTAATAGTAGTTGAACGGCTTGCCCGCCATCCAGGGATCTTGCGGTGGCATCACGTCGGTGCGTACCAGAGTGTTGAAGAACGAGAAGTCCATGTACTTCTCGGCGCCGAAGATGTCGGGTGCCAGTGACCGTTGCCAGGCGAAGAAAAGGAATACCGCTGTCCACACCGCCATGAGGCGGAGCACTGCGCTGCGTCCGCCTCCGCTGAGCCAGGCTGCCATCGCCGATCCTTGCCGTGCGGCGAGGAAGCCGCTGGTGACCACCAACAGCCCCACGGCGACGATCAGGGCAAAATGAAACGGTACGCCGAGAAACGCGATCACCCACGACACGTAGGTGATCAAGAGGATCGCCGTAATTTTGGCGAAAGGGTAGCCCCGGTCGTCAGCGGCGGCAAAGATGCGGAAGGTGATCGGCAACGCGAGTAGGCCGAGCCCTTCAAGCACGACCCACCAAAGCAGCAGCGACCCCATCGGCGACGTTTGCGTGTCCGTTCTGAATTAAGGGCGCGAACGCTATAACGATCGCCTGACGATTGCAATGACATCGCCGCGCCCGAGCGGAATCGGAAGGGAATCATACGCCCGCCGTGGCGGGAGACTTCATGCCGCTTGTCATTTGCCCATACCGCTTGCCATTTGAAGGTCCGTGCATCCTAGTCACGGTGCGTCGCACGTGATTCCGACTTGACAGATGTGGGTAGGCGATGGTCCAATTCAACCATGCGTTACATCACCGTTGCGGCTGCAGCCCTTCTCGCTGTGGCCGGGGTCACGCCGGCTTCGGCCGATGTCGTTCAGATCACCAATCTACCGGCGGCACGGACCACGAGCGTGCCGTCCCTCAGTGCCGACGGGCGTTACACGACGTTCAGCACCAACGGCAACGTCGCCGGCCTGAACCCGGGTGGCGTCAACGTCTTCGTCTACGAATCGCTCACCAACGCCTACACGCTGGTCACGACGCTCGGCGGACAGGATCCGTCGATCAGCGCCGATGGGCGTTGGATCGCGTTCACCACCAGCGCGGACTACGTGCGGACCAACGCCGATGGTAGCGATGAAATTGTCCGCTACGACCGCATTGGGCGGCACTTCTATCAAGTCACGCGTGATATCAATGGTGACGGCGCGAGTGCGCATCCATCGGTGAATGGTGACGGCAAGCGCATCGCCTTCGAAACCAATAGCAACTTGACGCGCCGCAATGCGGATTTCAGCAATGAAGTGATTCTGTACCGGCTGCCCTACAACTTGATGGTGACCAACGACCCGGATGGAAACGGCGAAAGCCTGCAACCTGCTATCAGTGCGAACGGTCGCTTCGTCGTGTTTCAAAGCACCAGTGACCTGGTCGGCCACAATGCCGATTTCAGCCAAGAGTTGATGGTGTACGACTACCTGCAGCGTCGCGTGCTCCAGCTGACGAACGACCCGGCCGGCAATGGCGCCAGCGGTCCCGCTTCGATCAGTGCCGACGGCCAGTTCATTGCCTTCGTGTCATCGAGTAACATCGGCAACCTCAACCCCGACTTTGCCAGCGCCATCTTTCTGATGAACCGATTTCGCCCCTCGGTGATCAGCAAGACCGCGGCGGGTGTCTTCGACGGCGACACGCCGACGGTGAGTGATGACGGCCGCTGGGTGGCCTTCTCCGCGACCTTCAATGCCACCGGCGGCAATCCCGATCACAACACCGAGATTCTGCTCTACGACTCGACGCGTAAGACGTTCACGCAGCTCACGGACACGACCACTTGCGCAAACACCAACCCGCGCATCAGCGCCGACGGCACTCACATCGCGTTCACTTCGACCTGTGACATCACGGGTGGTAACGCGGACAAGAGCCGCGAAGTCTTCCTCGCCGACAATCCAGCGCTGAAGTTGCAGGTACACTCGGAAGGTCCGGTGAATACCGAAGTGCGCGATCCGCTCGATCGCATCATCCGCAGCAATCTGAACCTGATTCCTGGCGCGACGTATGAGCAGGGCGATTTCGACAACGACACGCAGCCCGAAGCGCGCGTCTCGATACCCAAGGCGCTCGATGGGGCGTATCGGATGACGCTGTTCCCCAACCTCGGTGCGGCGCTCAGCGACCCGGTCAGCTTGGACGTGTCGTTGAACGGGATCACTGTGTTCTTGGCGAGCGACACGGTCGGTACGCTGGCGGGGAACGAGTTTTCGTTCAACATCCAGGGCTTCAGTCGTCCGAGCGGGAGCATCGCACCGGTCAACGGGGTGCGCGGCCGAGTCAGTTTTGCGGGCGGGCTGATTCTGCCCCCGTCGAGTCTCACCGGCCCGGTGACGCTGCGCGTGACCGATGGCAACAACGAGGTCTTTTTCGATCTTGGCCTGTTGCAAAATTTCCCCGTGCTGGGGAGTCGAAGACTCTTCCGTGGGACCGTGAACGGCTTCGCGGTCACGATGCTAATCTATCAACTACCCGACGGCTCGGTGCGGACGAGTTTCACCGCCCGCGGGGGCGATGCGACGATGTTTGCGGGGACCGATCACGTCGGCGTGACGGTTGTCCTGCAGATCGGTCCCGACGCCTATCTCTACCAGCGACGATTCATCCGCCTCGTGACCGGCGGTCTGGTTCTTCAATAGCTTGCCCCCCTCACTCGCACGGCGGCTCGCTAAACCGTTGGCGTGGCCGCCGTGGCTTTGGTACACCTGCGCGCGCTGCGTTGTTGACTCAACCGAGAAGGGGGAGAAGTGATGAAGCGCCTCGCACTGATTCTTGCCGCCGCGGCTCTGCTGGCCGCCTGTGGTGGCGACGGCCCGAGCCAAAGCTGTCCCTTGGTATGTAACAACGGCAACTGCGTGCAGAAGTGTAACTGAGCGCCGGCGCGCGACCTCACTGGATCGCGCCGATCGTGCTGTCGTACGCCAGGGTGCGCGAGCCTTTCGATGAATGAGCCGTGCCGCTGAAGCCGGCGCTGCCGTTGGCTGTCATAACCAGAGTGACCGTGGGGGAGATTCGCAATCCATCAAGGAACGAGCTGCTCCCCGGCGCGGCGTCGGTGCCCGTCTTGTACAGTTGCGCGGTTGCAAAGTACGCTTCCTCCGCCGTGACGGCATTGCGCAGATCCGAGTGCGCTTGCGCGTCGTAGCCACGCTTCTGGTAGGAGGTGAACTGTTGGATCGCGATGGCGGATAGGATTCCGATGACCGCCACGATGACCAGCAGCTCGATGAGAGTGAAACCGTTCGACCTCTTCGCGTCGTGCATCGCGTTCTCCTCGAACAATCCAACGAGCAATGGCAGTGCCAGCTAGGCGATCGATCCGCGCTGTGGAGCGCTCCGCCCCGCGATCACGGTCTCGCCGCGCTCATTCGGTTCGTGATGTGCGCGGTACAATGCGGCGACACATCCCGCGCGCGAGCGTTTCGCCGCTTCTGGTGATACTGACGACGACGGCACGCGGCGCGCGCAACTGTATGGTGTGCCGGGTGCGATGCGACCTCGCCGTGGGTCTTCTGCGGCGGGGCGCGGCGATAGATGATCTGCTCGTGGTGTGAAGGGAGCGACGCGATGCCATCGACGTCCGTGACACAGAGCGGTGCGGCCTTCCGTGAGTTGCTGGATGTCTTGCGGGATGCCGACCAGAGCTTTCTCGCCGGCCCCCGCGGTGGCTTGGACGCGCTCGGGGTGGTGGAAGGCTATCGCCACCTCACCCATCTGCTCAGCTACGCGTTCGATCTCTATCTCGAAGGCGACCCGGAACGCCCGAGCTTCACCCCACTGGCGTCACCGACGCGCAAGATTCTCGGCGACAACGTCGACTCGCGCTATTTCTTTGCGCCGATCAATGGCGCGCGCGCCTATCGTATCCACGGTCGGCGAGGCAACGACGTGTATCTTGCCTTCTGCATCTACGGCGGCAAGCCCGACGGTGAATGGTCGGAGCGAGTGGTGGCGAACGTGTCGCAGCGCGAGATCACGTTCGCGACCGACGGCAGCTTTGAGCTGATCCTGAGCCCGACGGCACCGCGTGCGGGCGCGGCGAACTGGGTCGCGCTGGAACCCGACGCGGTGTGTGTCATCTCGCGCGAGTACTACACCGACCTCACCGCCGCGCAGCCGGCGCGCTTCGCCATCGAGGCGATCGATGCGCTGCCGCCGCCCGCGCCCCTCAGCGACGCGCTGCTGGCGGCGCGCTTGCGCGCGGTCGCGACGTTTGTTCGCCAGACCATCGAGTTCGCGCCCATTCCTCCGCTGCCGGCGACCAACATGCTGATGCCGCCGATGCCATGGAGCCCGACCGTGCGCGGTTGGGGCACGCCGGACAACATCTACGCACTCGGCGCTTTCGAACTCGAAGCGGATCAGGCGCTGGTGATCACCGGCCGCTCACCACAGTGCGTGTATTGGGGCGTGCAGTTGTGGAATCGCTACATGCAATCGCTCGACTACCGCTACCACCGCGTGTCGCTCAACGGGATGCAAGCCGCATTGGAAGCCGACGGGTCGTTTCGCGTCGTGATCGCGCAGCGTGACCCCGGCGTGCCCAACTGGCTCGAGACCACCGGCCACCGCGACGGGCTCTTCTTCTGCCGCTGGCTGCAAGCCGAGGAGTTACCCGCGCATCCGACCTGTGAGGTCGTGCCGCTCGCCACTCTACGCGGATGAGCGGCTGGACACGTGAAGCGATGCGAGACGCGACTTGAGATTCACACTGAAAGGACGGCGCGGCCCGAAGGCGGGCGGATCCTGGGGAGCGCTGCGACCGGACGAAGTGTCGCGCTCGACTGAGCCTCGCCGCGTGGAACCCGGCCGGGCGCGCGGGTTCGCGATCGGCCTCTTCATCGTGGCCGTTGTTGGACTCGTCGTTGCCCTGGTCGGCTTCAGCCCGCGCCTGTTGACGTCGACGATCCGCAAGCCGCTCACCCGCACGCCGCAAGATGTCGGTGTGGCGTTCAAGCCGGTCGAGTTCGCGCCGCCCGACGTGCCGATCACGTTGCGGGCGTGGTGGATGCCGGCGCCGCACGCCACCGCGGCGCTGATCCTGGTGCACGGCGGTGGCGGCAACAAGAGTTTAGAATGGATCGATGGTCTCGAACTTGCCCGCGACTTGGTCGCCGGAGGCTACTCGGTGCTGGCGCTCGATTTGCGCAATCACGGCGAATCGGATGCCGCGCCCGACAGCCGGGTGACGACGGGCAATGCGGAAGCGAACGATGTGCTTGGCGCGATTGCGTATCTGACGCAGCAGGGCCTCGCCCAGCGCTTCGGCATCGTCGGCTTCTCGCTGGGTGGCGCGGTGGCGCTGTACGCGGCGGCGCGTGATCCGCGCGTCGAGGCGGTGGTCACCGACGGGGTGTACGTCGATGCGCGCGGCGCCGCCTTGCGCAACGCGCAGGCGGCGACCGGCTGGCCGGCGTCCATCATTGATTTGATCCTGTGGAGCGCCGAAACCTTTCACGGTTACTCGTTCAAGCGCGATAGTACCCTCGACGCGATGTCGCACATTCAGTTGCTACCGGTGCTGCTCATCCACAACGAAGCCGACCCGATCGTGCCGGTGGATGATGCGCGGCATCTCTTGAGCGACTCACTCGCCGCGCAACTCTGGGTGACCCCGGCGCCTCCGCGTGATGCCCCGTTCTGGCGCGAGGCCGGGCCATGGGGCACGCACGTGCGCTGCTACCATCTCTACCCCAAGGAGTTCGCGACGCGTGTGCTCGCGTTCTTCGACCGTGTCTTTACTGGTCCGCCCGCATCGACGGGGAAGCGGTCGCCGCACCGGCGCGCCCGTGGAGTACGCTGAGTCATCGGGCTGCGCTTTCCCGGTGTTTGTCTAGTTGAGTGGCTCCGACTTGATTGCGTGTCGGGATTGATATGCGGCGTAGCGCTGACGCTCCGCTGTAGGATCGAGTCCCGCGTCGGCGATGGTGTAGCGATGCGCGCCGTGCTTGTCCTTGGGGTTCGCTACGAGAAAACGGCGCATGCGAGTCTCGGCGGCCTCGGTGAACGGCAGGTCGAAGTGTTGATAGATGCGCCGCACCATCGCGATCTCGTCGGCGATGAATTCGGCGAACTGCATGTCGAAGACGCGATCGTCCGGCAGGGCGCCGCTGTCGCGCACGGTCATGGTTTTCTGCAGGCCCGTCGCAAGCCGCGCGGTCCAGTCGGCGCCGATCGCGACCGGATCGATGCGATCGCTCGACATGCCGCGCAGCAACTTGACCAAGCTGGCGAGCGACGCGATCACCTTGAGCGGATCGCGATGGGTCTGGACGATGCGTGCGTCGGGATAAATCGCGAGCAGCGCGTCGAGCGCCCACAGGTGTGCGGGCGACTTGAGCACCCAGCGCTCGGCGGGACAGCGCCATTGCAGATACTGCAGCTGCCGGCGATGCGACGTATACACCGGTCGCATGTCCGTCTGTTCGAGCCAGCGCTGGTAGCTCGGGACGTTGTGCGTCGTATGGTAGATCATCGTCGCGAAATCATGCTGCGTGAGCGCGGCGCACTCCTGCGGCAGCTGCGCGCCCATCGGGTGCATCGACTTGAAGCCGGGGATGAGCTTGTCGACGCCGCTGAAGTGTTTCTCCACCTGCGCGATGCGCAGATCAGTCTCGTAGGTTGCGCGCTCCGGCGGCGGCCAGGGGTGCATGACCTCCCACGTCATCGGCACGCGGGTGGCCGGGTCTTGCGCGAGTAGTTCGTGCAGGATCGTCGTGCCCGTGCGAGGCAGACCAAGGATGAACAGCGGCCGCTCGATCGGTCGCTCGCCGATCTCCGGATGACGCTTATGCGTATCGATCATGCGCAGACGGTTTTCCAGCGTGCGAACGGCGTCGCTGCGGGCGATCACACGGCCGAGCATGGTAAGCGCGGCCTCATGCTCGAAGGCGTCGAGCAGGATGCGCAGCGGCTCGCGGAAGCGCTCGTCGCCGAAGTCAGAGAGGCCGGTGTTCCTTGCGGCCTGGTCCAACAGCGAGCGCTTGTCGAGGCGCACCAGCGGCAGGCCGGCCGCGCGTAGCGCTCCGCCGGCGGCGTTGAACAGCCTGAGTCCAAGTGGACGATAGGGTCGATAGGCACTCATCGGCGATTGGAACGCATCGGATGGGCTCCTACCCTTGGCCAGAAAGGATGTCCAGCGTGCCTCACCGCCGCGAAGTTGATGCGGCGAAGGGCTCGATGTCGTCGCTGAGCAAATTGAATCCTTGACGGTTACGTATGCTCCAGTTCGGCGAGGAAGGCTTCCCAGAAGCGCTTCGGCTGAGCGTCGGGGAAGAACCGCTGGATGAATGCGTACCCTGCGCTCGACAATTGTTGGCGTAGCTGCGGATCCTCAATTGCCCGCAGCGCGGTGGCGGCCGCGTCGGGCGTGTTGGCGACGAGAGCGGTTTCGCGGTTGCGCATGTAGAAGCTGGCGCCGCGGGCGTTGCTGCCAATGACGACGATCCCGGCGGCCATCGCCTCCATTCCAGGGAGTCCACAACCTTCGATCTCCGACGCGACCAGCAAGGCCTGCGGCCCGCGGAAGCGGGCGGCGAATTCGCTGAAGGGCACACCGTCGATCAGATCGAGCTTCCAGTAGCGGCCTCCGTCGTCGCGGTACCGGCGATACGCCGCTTGGATGAACTCCATGCCGTTCTTCCGCGGCAGGGCCGCGAGGCGGCCCGCGTCGCGTTGCTCCTGCTGGATGAGCGGAAAGCTCTCCGGATCGACGATGTTGGGTGCGAACGTTGGCTCCTTCCCCGGAAGGACGCGTCGGCAGCATTCGCTCATCAGCGGCGAGCAAGTCCACAGGCGGAGATCAGGACGTGCATGAACGAAGTCCGGGCGAACCAGGTTCGGATGCTGCATGTATACGACGACCCGGCCGACGACCTCGTCTGCAAGGCGCGAGTAAACGTCGGGAACGATGCAGACATCGTCGCGACGGCGGTCCGCCCACGCGACGAACGGGAGCTGTCCGATACCTCGCGAACGGTAGGTATCTCGTCCACTTCGCGTTGCCATCACTGCGGCGGCGCCGAGTGAGCGGGCGAGGGCGCACTGCCGCATGATGTTCAGCGTCCCGCCGAAGACCTCGGTGGTCCACAGGCCCCGCTCGTCCCCAAATCGCGATCCGAAACCGCCGCGGTGGTGCAAGCGCTCGCGGCTGCGAGCGACAATCCCGGTGCGAAGATCGGGAATCAAAAACAAGATTCGCATACAGCCGCCGCGAGGTTGTGCGGGCTGTCCTGAGGACAGCGCAGGTCGTGCGTCTCTCTGCTCAAGGCGTCTCCGATCGCGAGGTAGCCGGCTGCGTAGGACTCAGTGCGCGGGCGGTCCAACCGCCGGAATCGCTCGCCCTTCCGTATCCGGCAGCTGGATACCCAGCAGACTGGATATCGTCGGCGCGAAGTCCTCGAGGCGAACCGGGTCTGGAAGCAGCCCCGGAGTGACGTGTGGTCCGGCAGCGAAGAATATTCCTCGCATGGAAGGATCGTGATCGCCGCTGCGACCACTGACGACTACGGGCTCGATCCGGCCGATCTTCGGGGATTCGATCCACGACAACGATGCCTTCGACCAGCGCACGATCAGATCGGGAAATTCGCCGACGTAACCGGTGAAATCCATGTCCGCCGAGCTCACGATCTCGGCGACGATCGGGTCTCCGGATCGGCCATCCCGCAGTTGGTGTAGATCGTACGTGAGTTGCTCGATGAGTTCCGCGCACTGGCGGCCGGGTTGTACCATGCCGGTCGTTTCTCGACCGGCCAGATTGATTCGGATTCCGCCACACGTATCGTGAGTCGGAAGCCAAAAATATCTTCGGTTCCTGCGCTCCGCGTCAACTCGATCCCTCAAGTGTCCGCGACCAAAGCGCTGTCGAACTGGCGCCAACCCACGTCGGAGAACGTTCGGCATGAAATCAGAAATGGCTCGCGCCGTCGCCAACCGCCGCGCGCGTCTTTCTTCGTACTGAGGATGGCGCCCGGTGAAGCCATCCAAGCGCCGGAGGATCTCGTCGAAAACGGGGAGCGCGTCGAAGGCGGGCCCCATGCCATGGCTGGAGAGGAATAGAACGGTCGAATCAATGTCCACGAAGCGGAGAGTGGCACCCAATGCGCGATCGATCGCTACATAAATTTCCTTGATTGTTCCACCCAGAGTTGCTGCCGCATCGGGATCATGCCGAGAATTTGTGACGTCGTACAAATGCCAGAACCGGTGGCCGGCGCAATGAGTCTCGTCGAATACGGAGAGAAAGAGATCCCAATCTTCGCCAGCGAGATAGTGAGAAGTCATGTCACGCTTCCGCTGAACACGACGGATCAGGCGTTGTCGAAGGTCACTCAAAGCGGATGTCGTACACTCGAAGCCCTCGCAGTCCCCGACCGGGTCGCAACCAAACCGGGAAAGGAGATCCTCTGCGACCTCATGGGGGAGTGTGCTGAGGTCGTTCTGACTATCGTGCTGGCCCCAGTCGGCCACGTGCAGGCCGTTGATGGTTTCATCGAGACCGCAGTAAGGTACGTTGAGGATCGCAGCTCTCTTCCTCTGCCAGTCAGGGCCTGACCAGAATGGATTCGTTTGGCAGGCGGGCCGAAGAGGTCGATGGACACAGGTGGTCGGGTCGTAGAGAGTGCGCAAGTATTGCCCGTGACGAGCAGGGCTCACGCCGGTGTAGAAGTTTGGCCACGATGCGCCGCTGAAGAACCGGGGCGGGTTGAGCACGTGGCCCCAAGCACCGCGAGCCCGTAGCCGCGCGAGATTCGGGAGGTCTCCCGATTCAATCCAGTCGTGGATGAGCTTGGGCTCCATCGCGTCGACACCAAAGACAAGGATCTTTGCCGGCACTCGTGCTCCTTCTCAACCGCGGGACGCAGCAACCTTACGAGATTGAGCGCACCGGACTCAAGGCCCTCCGGTAAAGTCTACCGACACTTGGTACGATGGTCGGCACGGTTGAAGGTAAGGCGTCGGGTCTCACGTCACGCGCGCGACGGCGCTGCTGATCGCTGCTTCGAGGCTGGTGACGAGGTGCTCGATGTCCTCGTCCGTGATGATGAACGGCGGGCCGAGAGTAATGACATCGCGTGCCGGGTCGCTTCCGCCAGGGTAGAAGAAGCTGCCGTGCGCGAGTCCCGCCGCGACGACCTTGGTGGTGAGATGCACCTCGCGGGGAAACGGCTCGAGGGTGGTACGGTCCTTCACGAGTTCCACGCCCAGCAGCAAACCGCGACCGCGGATGTCGGCGACGTGGGGATGCGATTCGAGCGTGGAGAGCCGCTCGCGCAACTTGCGTCCCATCTCGGCGGCGCGTTCGACGAGATGCTCGCGTTCGAGAATGTCGAGCACCGTGTCGGCGACGGCACAGCACGCGGGATGGGCGGAGTAGGTGTAGAACATCAACTCGTCGCCGCGGGCCGCGATCGGGGCAACGATGTCGTCGCGCGTGAAGATGGCGCCCATCGGCGCGTAGCCGCTGGTGAGGCCTTTGCCGCCAACGAGAATGTCGGGCGTGACGTTCCAGTGCTCGACCGCAAAGCGCCGGCCGGTACGACCGAAGCCGGTCATCACTTCGTCGGCGATCAGCAGGATGCCGTGACGGCGGCAAATGTCGGCGATCTTCGGCCAGTACTCGTCCGGCGGCACAACGGCGCCGATGGTCGAGCCGACGATCGGCTCGGCGACGAACGCGGCGATGGTGTCGGCGCCTTCACGCTCGATGATGCGTTCAAGCTCGTCGGCGCAGGCGACGCCACAATCGGGATAGCGCATGCCGAGCGGGCAGCGCAGGCAGTAGCACGCCGGGGCTTTGGGAACATCGGCGAGCCACGGCTCGAAGCCGACGCGGCGCTTGGTATTGCCGCCTATGGAAAGCGTCGCCAGCGTGGTGCCGTGGTAGGAAAGATCGCGCCCGATGACTTTCCAACGGCTCGGCCGCCCGGCACTCACGTGATGCTGACGCGCCAGGCGAATCGCCGCGTCCATGGACTCCGAGCCGCCACTGGTGAAGAACATACGGGTCAATTCAGGGGGCAACCAGCGCGCGTGTAAGCGCTCGACGAGTTGCACGCGACTGTCGGTGGCAAACGTCGGGACGACGTAACTCACTTCCATGCAGGCGCGGGCGTAGGCCTCTGCGACTTCGCGGCGGCCGTGGCCGATGTTGACGACGATGGCGCCGCCGGCGGCATCGAGAATGCGGCGGCCGTCGGGCGTGATCAGATACGCCCCCTCCGCGCGAGCGATCGCAAAGGGTGTCGAGCCGGGACGAGAAATGAACGGGTAGGCTTGGCTACGTTCGGAGTTCATGCCGGGCATGCTGCGCGAGCAGCGTGCCGCGTGTCAAGGTTACTTGAGCGGCGACGGCGATCGCTCACGCCGCGCGGCGCTGGCGATACAACCCCCAGCCGAGGAGCGCGATGGTCAACACCAGCATCCCTTGCCAGCCGGCAACCGGTGCGGTGTCGGCGCGGATGACTCCCTCGTGCACAATGAGGTTCGCGACCCGCTGTCCATCGATGGCCAGCGTCATGAACTGTCCCGACGTGGGCATCGTGAAATTTGAGTGTGATGTGCTGTGCCAATTCGACAGACCCGCGTTCGTGAGTCCCGCCATGATGGGATGAAGCGAGTCGACGATGAACTCCGTGTTGCTGCCGTCACCGGTCAGACCAATCGCATTGCCCAACGGTGCCCAGGCCAACGAGCTGGTGCCACCTTCGGTGACGAGGCCGCCGCCCATGTTGACGAACTTGAAGACGGCGCCGGCGGAACTGGTGAAATTTTCCGCTCCCAAGAAACCCGTGATATAAATCACATCGAAGTTGCTCAGTGTCTGGCTGAAGAACTGTGACTGACCAATCGCCGTGATCTGAGTGAACCCGGCGTTCTGCAGCATGGTCAATCCGCCGCAGCCAGCGTTGACGAGCAGGATGCGCGGATCGTTGCCGTTGCCGGCCCAGCGTACCGCGTTGGCGGCCAACTGCGGCGCTTGCGGATGAGAAGTGTGGCAGGCCGGGTCCAGTCCCATGTAGACGAGCCGTCCCGCGTGCGCCGTTGTCGCACTGGCGAGCGTCAACCCCACCACCGTCACCACCCCGAGAATCGCTTGCCGCATATGCATCGTCCTCCAGCATGTGGCCCGTAGCGTGTCCGAGCGGCGCTTGTCAACCTATCGCTCCAAATGTCTCGCCCACGCATGACCAAGATCAGTGCGCTCTCCGCTGTTCATCGTTAACAAAGACATGGTTTCCGCTGCCCATCGCCAGCGAACGGGGCTACGCGGATGCCAGAGGGAGAGCGCGAGATGAATCCTTATCTTCCGCATTTGCACCGATCGACGTTGTGGCCTTACCTCACGCTCGTCGTCCTTGTGTTTTGCGCAGTCGCTGCCGGTTCGGGGGTTGCTCAAACGACTTTCGGATCGTTGAGCAACTTCGACGTCTTCAACACCACCGGGCAAGAATGCCACGGCTTCGAAATCGAGGTGGACGGCGTCTCGAGCGCGGACGTTTCCTTTACCTTCGGCAGCCCTTACCAGCGCTATGGAGACCCGACGAAGTTGGACTTCGCGGGCGGGGTCTATATCCGCTACGAGAGCCCTTACGATGCGGTGAACCACGTGTTCACCCAGGCCACTCCGCTGGCGCCCAGTGTGATTACGCCCACCGGCGGTCACGCCTGCTGGACGGGTGGGTCGGCCAACTATCTCACGAGCGGCTGCGAACACTTCGGTTTGGGCACCACTCGCAATCCGACCAACACCGTCTATCGATGGCTGATCGCCGATCCCAACAACCCCGGTGCCTTGCAACCGGCTGGCACCAAGGTGAGCATTCCGGCGCCGATTTGGAACGTATCGCCGCCGCCGCAACTTGGCGGCAATCCGGTCGTGCAAGCGGTCCTTCCCGCTGAACCACCGGAGGCGAACGCGCAATACGGTGATGCACATTGGGTCAAGGTCTTCGTGACCGAGTCGGCGGACCCGGTCGAGCTGCATCATCTCGTCACTGATGATCCGCTGGTGCCGCAGGAGGCGGGTGAAACGGAAATCGAATGGGCGCTCTTGCAGGCCGGGCCGAAGGCGAACAATGAACTGGTGAACGAGGGACAGATCGGCGCCGGCCACGAGTCGGTCACGCGCCGGTACGAGTTCTACGAGTACACGGGAGCCTATGACGCCGAATCGCACGAGGCGTTGCCGGAAAACGAATCCAACCCGGTGGCTGGCGATATCGGCAACTACATCGGCGCGCAGATGGCGGCAGTGAATTTGGCGCCGATGGGGCTCGCGACACCGACACCCACTATGACCCTGGCGACGACCCCGACGCCGTCCGTGTCGCCGACCAAAACCCCACGTCCCTGTACTGGCGACTGCAATGACAGCTACAGCGTGACGGTGGAGGAACTCGTCATTGGGGTGAACATCGCGCTCGGCGCTTCACCGATGAGCGACTGCCCGCCGTTCGACACCGACAACAGCGGCACCGTCACCGTCGATGAACTGGTGATCGCGGTGAACCTGGCGCTCGGCACGTGTCCCGCAAACTGAGTCGGAGAGCCGGGTTGCCCTCGTAGCGATCTCATCCGTCAGCTCCGCTGGCAGTTGGGCACTGTCGTAGTAAGTAGGAACCCCATGACGGTGAATCGCGCGTCGGGGTCTCTCGGACAAGGCGTGGCAACGCCTTCTGAATCGTGCTATCGAGCCTGCACCCTTCGGCTGACTTTGGGCGAGAGGGCGCACCGGTAGCTCGGAGGGAGGCGATATGCTGTCGACCAAGTTGACCGCCGCAGTGACGGTGATCCTGCTATCCCTGGCCGCACTCGCTTCGGCGCAGGTCCCGCCGTTTACCGTGTCAAAAACGGTAAGCCGCACTAGCAGCCCCGATATTGATGTGGGGTGCGCCGGTACCGCCACCAGCATCAAGGTGCGTGCGGGCACCGATCTGGTCTTTTGCTATCAGATCATCGACAACCGCACGTCCGGTGGTTGCCTCCCGTTATCCGTCAGCGACGTCATCGACGGTCAGTCGAATCCGGTCGGTAATAGCGGCGTATGCCCGGGCTCGACTGCCAGGTTTGAACAGGGCCATTCCGTCGAGAAGACCGAGGTCGACACCGGAGTTTTCACGGTTCCAGGCTTTCTGCCGCTCACCGCGCAAGCGACCGTATTCGTCGAAGATCTGAAGGCGCCCACGCTCTCATCGGCCGGAACCGGCGCCACGATCGCGCTACTTCTCGCCCTCGGAGCCTTTGCGCTTCGGCGCGCGTAGCTTGCTATTGCACGTCGCTCGCCCGACATCACCGGCGAGGTCTACGCGTGGACCACTTGTGCGGATGCGCGTCAGTGCGCAGCGCGCACTCACCCGCCAGCGGCGGCCTTGAGGAAGGTGACGGTGTCGCCATCGGCGAGCGGGGTGCTCATGCCGCGCTTGTGGTTGATCAGTACGCCGTTGACCGAGACCGCCGCGATGCGGGTGAGTTTCTCGAACGCATCGCCGCGCTCGCCGAATTTGTCACGCGTGATGCGCACGACATCTTGGACCGTCGGCGCCGCTTCCACTTCGAACCGCCGCGTGCCCAACGCCTTGCTCATGTCGTAGGTGAGTTCGATCGTGATGCTCATGGTGCGCTCCCTCGCGGAAGGATTCTCGAACTACACTCTGACCTGCAATCGCTCCAGCGTGCGCACGGTGGGGACACCGTCGGCGCTCCAGCCGCGATTCTTGTAGTAGCGCGGCAACAGTTGCGGCAGCGGATGGCCGCTGGTCATGTCCTTGAACGTCGACTCGTGCAGCATGCGCGGCGGCAACGTGTCGTCGCCGGTCGTCATACCTTCGCGCAGGTTGTACATCCGCTCCAGGTTGAAGATGCGGCCGCCGATCTCCTGCAAATGTCCCGACGAGAACGTCTCGCCGGTGATGTACGTCAACCACTTCTCGAACCACATCATCGGCCGGCCCTTGATCCGCATCACCATCGGCAACAGCGGTCCGCTGTTCTCGAACAGCGTGGTCGCGAGTTTGTAAGTGAAAGAGTTCGGACTCAAGTTGTGCACGGCCTTGGGAATCATGCCGTAGGTGGTGAAGATGCATAGCACCATCGAGTTGATGGCGCAGGCCAGGTTCTGTTGCACCACCGGAATCTCCGCCTTGAGTTTCAAATTCTGCGGATTGATCGTCAGCGGCCCCGTCGATTCCATGTACATGCTCGCGCCTTGCACGTGGCATCCGCCGCGATTGGTGGTGGCGTACTCGACCCCCTGTGCGAACGAGCCGCGCGGATCGTACGCGGAAAGTTCGAGGCCTTTCACGTGCATCGCGAAGTCATGGCCGCCGTACTTCGCGCTCATGCGTTTCACACCGTCGGCCAAGTCGTTCCCCAGTCCGCGGCGATGGCCGATGTCTTTGATCATGTCGCTGATGCCGCTGGGATCGCCGAAGCGCAGACCGGCGTCGAGCATGCCGCGCTCCTGCAACTCCATCGCGAAGCCCAGCGTGCAACCGAGACTGATGGTGTCCATGCCGAGATCGTCGGCGAGGTAGCTCCACTCCGAGACCTTCTTCAGATCCGGAATTTCCAAATTGCTCCCCATCAGCCCGACGGTCTCGTACTCCGGCCCTTTCGCGCGCCCGACGCCCTCGACCATCACGTCGCGTCCGCACGTCACCGGGCAATGAATGCAGCTCGACTTCACTCCGACCAGCTCGTGCTCCTCCATGTGCTCGCCGGAGATACACATCGCGTCTTTGAAATGACCGTACTTGAAATTGTGTGTCGGGATGATGTTGCGCGCGTTGGTGGTGTTGACGATGCCGGCGGTTCCAAAACGCTTGAGCGACTCGCCCAGCACCGGGTGATCGCGGAACAGTACGCGCACCGTTTTGGTGTACTCCTTGAACTTCTCCTCGTCGTCCATCTCCAACTTGCGCGAGCCAGTGGCGGAGATGGCTTTGAGGCGCTTCGATCCCATCACCGCGCCGACCCCCGTGCGCCCCGCGATGCGCTCGTTGGAGACGATGCCGGCATAGAGCACCAGGTTCTCACCCGCCGGTCCGATTACAGCGTGATGCTTTTTCTTGCCGAGAACTTCCTGCGTCGCGTACGTGCCCTTGCCCCAGAGATCCGCCGCGTCGATGAACTTCACCTCGTCGCGATCGCCGTCGATGTCGAGGCGCACCGGCTTGGCGGACTGATGCTTAACGATGACGATGTCGATCCCGGCGCGCTTCAAACCGTAGGCGAACGAGCCGCCGCACGCGGCGTTGCCGATGCCGCCGGTGAGCGGGCTCTTGCACACCACGGCGAAGCGGTTGGACTGCGGTGCCACCGAGCCGTTGAGCGGGCCGGTGGCGAAGATGAGCGGATTCTCCGGACCGAGTGGATCGATGCCGGGCGCGGTCAGGTCGTAGAGCAAGCGCGTGCCGTACCCCTTGCCGCCGATGTAGAGGCGGGCGATGTCCTCGTCGAGCGGTTTGAAGACGAAGGTCTGATTCGCCAGGTCAACTTCGAGCACGCGGCCCGCGTATCCTTTGATCATGCACACCTCCGGCGTCTCCGTTTGTACTCGCTCCGCCGCGGCAATCAACCCGGACGATTGAGTGGTAGGGGGTCAGTTTGAACGTACGCGAAGTCGTCATTGCGAGGAACGGAGTGACGAAGCAATCTGGTCGCGTGGGTGCAGTCCTACTCCTGAGCGCGATACCTGGAGCATCGAGATTGCTTCGTCCCTTGTGGGACTCGCAATGACCGAGCGAACGGGTTGCGCTAGACTTCAAAGTGACTCGCTACTGGACGTGACCTGGGTGCGTTGACTTGCCACCGCCGAGCAGGAAGCGTGTGATCAATGAAGACTGCGCTGGTTGCGCTGTTGATGTTCGCAGTGGTCGCCTGCGGCGACGGCTCGTTCATCGTGCAGTTCAACAGCGGGACGATCGCGTCCGATCCGTTGTGCCGTAACGGCGGCGGACGATTCCAACTGCTCGACCAAGGCGGGCTGACGATCTTGGTCATCATCAAGACCGACACCGTGATCTTCGTCTCGAGTGGCGCCGCCGGCGCGTGTACGGACCTTGCAGCCGGCGCCCACGTCCAAGTCAGCGGCCGGCAAACCGGCGCAACAATCACGGCGCAATCGGTTCGCGTGCAGTCGGGTGCGTAGAATCCGCGTCCGCATAGCAAGACCCTACGCGACCTTGGTCCGCAACGCGTTCTGTAGGGTCCGCGCCCCTCGGCCGTCGAGCTGGACAGCCTCACCGCAATTGCCGTATATACAGCAGTGTTCCTCTGGGACGTGCAGAAGGCGGTGAGCAACCGGGCGAAGCATGGTGTGTCCTTCGACGAAGCGTCAACGGTCTTTCGCGACCCGGATGGTCTTGACTGGCAAGACTGGCAGCACTCCCGCGGCGAGCCGCGGTTCAAGCGCCTCGGCGTTTCTAACCAGGGGCGGATGCTGCTCGTAGTGTACACACCGAGAAGGATGAGAGATGGCAACGAAGCGATTAGGATCATCAGCGCGCGGCGCGCGAGCCGCAAGGAGCGTGCGGCGTACTTCGGATGACGGCATCGACTTCTCCGACATCCCCGAGTCGACCGATGAAGAGCTGAAGCGAGCGCGTCGAGTTGGGCGGCCGAAGTCGAGTCACGGACCGAAGCAGCTCATCGCGATCCGCATCCGTCCCGCGCTGTTGGCCAAGCTGCGTCAGCTCGCGGCACAGCGCGACAAGCCGTATCAGACCCTGATCCACGAGCTGCTGGAGAAGGCGGCGAAGTCGCGGGCGGCGTGAGGCACACCGCTTACGCTGGCAGCAGCCGGAGCAGTTCGCTTAGTTCCTTGATGCGCGGGCAATCGACGCGTCCGGGATAGCGGTCGAGCGTGTCGACCAACACGGCGTCGAGTCCCGCCTTGCGGGCGCCGAGCACGTCGATCGCGAACACGTCGCCGACGTAGACGGCTTCGTTGGCCGCGGCGCCGATGCGATCGAGCGTGAGGTGGAAGATCGCCGGGTTTGGCTTCTCCACGCCGACGACATGCGAGTCGACCACCGTCGCGAAGTGACGCTTCAATCCCGCCCGCTCGAGATCGCCCTCGATGCGGCCGTCGGCGTTGGAGATCACCGCGAGGGTCAAGCCGCGCGCCTGCAACGCGCTGAGCACGTCAGTGGTGCCCGGCAACACCACGCGCCACAGGCAGCTCGTCGCGTTGTGTTCGCGCAGGGCTTCGAGCATCGGTTTCATCGCGGTGCGCGGAACGCCGAGGTAATGCAGCGCGACGGCGAAGTACGACGGCCGCTCTCCCGACTCGTCCGGCCACAACAGTCCCTCCACATTTTCCGCCACGCTTTCCGGTGCCGCCATCTCGGGTGCCAACTCGCGATCGATGGCCGCCTTGGCGCCGTACTCCGCGATGCGAATCGCCATCGGGGTCGTCGGGTGGCCATGCTGCGCCAACACCTCGGCGATGAACTCGTAGTCGAGGTGCATCAGCGTGTTGCCGGCGTCGAACAGGACGGCGCGGATCATGATCGTGACTCGTGCTCGTGAGTCGTGAGTGGCCGCGCGCACAGCGCGCGAGCGAGCAAGGCAATGACCGCGCCAGCCAGGAGTTCCAACGGTGGCCGCCATGGCTGATTCGGCGGGCTCAGTGCGCAGCCCGGGTTAGTGGCCGGCGCGTCGCTGCCGTTGTTGGGATAAATCGCCAGCGCACCGGCCACGTCGTCGGCTTGCGGACTGCTCAGCCGCGGCTCGTTCAATGGCGTCACCGCTTGCATCAGCGTGCCCTGTCCCGATCCGCCGCACGCGTCGGAGTGTGCCAGCCCCAACACGTGCCCGAGTTCGTGCATCGCGATCTGCGTGAACAACGCGGCGTCGGTGGTGAGGAATGAATCGCTCGAGTCGAAGGAAACGTCGGCATCAAGCATCTCGCCGCTATTCGTATTGAAGCGGTAGACGGTGATGCTCACGGCATCGCCGAATCCGCCGCCACCACATACGGTCCGCGACAAGGCCATCGAGGTGATCCCGTCGGACGGGTCGCAGAGATTGCCGATACCGCCGACGAACTGAAAGCTGCCGATGGCGCCGTTCCAGCGCTCGCGCGCGGTGGTCGCGTACGTCGCGAACTGCGACGGCAAGAAGTGGGTGTCGACCGCAGCGCGGCGACTCGGCCAGAACAGGTGCTGCGCGGTGCTGCACGGGTTGTTGCTGGTGCGCAGTAGCTCGAACGCGAACGACGAGCCGGCGGTGAGGAGCAGCACGACCGCGATCAAAGGCGCATACCTCATTTGATCGCTCCGCGCGTTGCGAGGCGCCGGCGCACGTCGGCAAGGAACTCGGACAGCGGCATGGCGACTTCACCGCTCGCCGCGTCGGCGAGCACGGCGCGTCCGTCGCGCATCGTACCCAATCGGGCGCGCGTCGTTAGGGTGACCGACGCGGCATCCCCGCTTCCTTCGATGCGCATGCAGCCCTGATTGAAACCGACGATCGGACTGACTGCCCGCTGATTGCTGGCGAAGACCACCACGCGTTCGCCGACCGTGAACGTCGGCACACCGGCAATCATCTCGGTGACATCACCCACGCTTCCACCGCCGAAGCGCAGCTCGATCTCTGATGTATCGACACCGAACAACGGATCGAGATTGGTGAAGGTCACCATCGTTTCGATATGGTGCTGTTCCGGGTCGGCCCAATGCGATCGCACCGAGGCGACCGTACCGACGAATACGCGATCGGCCTCGGCGGCCAGCGCGTCGAGGTCCTTCTCAACGATGGTGGTCGCGACCGCAACACGGACGACCGCGAACAACACCAATGGCAAGACCGCACACAGCGCGCGGCGACATTGAACGACATCCATGGCGGAGAGTTGTAGCAGGCAAAACAAGCCGGGTCAGCACCGAGGAGCATTTGTTGAGCGATGAACTAACCTTGGTCAGACAGAAAGCTCACCGCCGAGAACGCGGAGAGCGCAGAGAGTCGCCACGAGACCCACGAAGCCATTTTGGACAGCCTCATTGGCGATGAGCTTTCGTTCGGCTCCTTGATGTTCTCCCGCTCCATTGGCTCGGCGGTCTCGGCGTGCTCTGCGGTGAATCCGCTCTGTCAGGTCGAGGCTAGCCGCGCTGCATGCGGCTGAGGACGGCGCCGCGTTCGCCGACGTCGGCGGGCACGCCGTCGCGATAGAGGATCATCTGGCTCGAGAACGGCGAGACGCGTGTTCCCGGCGTCAGGATGCCGACGAGATTGAGCGGATCGGATGCGGCGATCAGTGCCGTCTCCCCGCCGGCGGCAGTGCGCCGGACGGCGCGCAAGGTATCGACCGCTTCCGCCAATGCAAACTGCTCGCCGATGAATCCGCCGACGAAGCGCCCGCCGCGGATCTCGCCGCGCGCTTCCATGCGGCGGTAGAGTCCGAGCAGCACGCGCCAGGCTGGTGCGCGCACTTCGCGCGCGAGCAGTTCGCGAAACACCACGCCGTAACGGCGCAGCAGTTGCCGCGCGATCAAATCGTGCGACACATCGTCGGCGCTCGACGGCAGGCCGGGCGGCCGCAGCAGCGCCCAACGTCCGACGGGCATCAGGCGGCGCGCGGAACCGCCGCGCAGCGCGCGCAGTCGCCGCTGCGGTTGTCGTCGCTTCACATCGGGGAGCAGCAGCGTGCGCAAACCGGCAATGCCGTCGCCGGTGACCAGGCCGCGCGCGACCAGTTCCCACAACGCGTCTTCCGTCTGGGTTGGCAGCAAGCCGGTAGCTCGCGCGATGTCGGCGAGAAACGCCGCGCCGTAGCGTTCGAGGTGCGCGATCACGTCGCGCGCCGCCGACGACAGCTCGCGGAAAAGATCGACATCAGACGCGGCTGGCTCCAGCAGGGCGGGCAGCGCTTCGCGCAGGACCAACGCCAAGGGCGCGGCACGCGTCGGCGCAGCGCGCCGCCGGCCGCGCACGGGAGCGACAACGCCAGTGAGATGATCGGCGGGATCGTCGGTGTCGACGCCATTGCCAACGGGCGCGAGCCGCAACCGGCCCCACGCGACTTCGCCGGCAAGGCAGAGCTGTTCGAGATCGGCGGGATTGTAGAGATCGACGCGCGCGGTGAGCACGTCGCGCTCCCACGCCGGCGCCGGCAGTTCGAGACCTTGCAACTGCCCGATGATCTGCGCCACGCCATCGCGCCCGTGCAGTTGCGTGCCCGCGTGCACGTGCTGCCAGCGCATGAGGAAACGAATGAAGTCGGCCGCTGACACGGCTTCGATCTCACGCCGCAATCGGTTGATCGTGAGTCGATGAATGCGCGCCAGCAGTCGCCGCTCGCACCACTCTTCGGAAGGCTTCGAGGGTGTTACTGTGAAGCGTCCGCGCAGTACGACGCCTTCCGATTCGAGTCGCAGCAGCGCCGCGTCGATCTTGGACTCCGGTAAACCCAGAAGCGCGGCAAGCGCGGCACCGGTAGTCGGGCCGAGGCATTCCATCCAACCGTGAACGATCGCGCGCAGCGCGTCTTCGGGCTCGCAGTGAGGTGTGTCGGCGAAGGCCGCTAGGTGCGGATCGAACTGCACGTCCGGAACCGCGGCGGTGACGAGTGCGACGCGCTCGGCGGCGACCAGTGCCCGGTACTCGCCCCAGCGTGCGCAGGTGGCGCGGCGCTCGGCGATGAGTTCATCAACAAAGGCTGCCCACCGCGCGGCGTCGGCTCCGCGCTCTCCCGTTGAGACTGTCGATGAATTGATTGAAGACGGGTCGGCGGAACCTTCCCCCTTTGAAAAAGGGGGATCGAGGGGGATTTGTTTGACTGATTCTTCGACAAATCCCTCCTGACCTCCCTTTTTCAAAGGGAGGGACCTGTTGCCCAAACGAAAGTCGACCTTGTCCTTGGAGGTAGGGAGCAGCACAACACTCAGCAACAGATCGTGCAACTCGTCGGCGTCGCGCACATCGGGCCAGGCTTGCGCCCGCACTTCGTCGATGGCCGCTGGATCGAGTGCGCCGATGCCGTTGGCGAGATCGGGATCAACGCGCCTTAGCGATACGGCGCGGGCGCGGCGCTCTTCCAGCGGCGCGTCGTCGAGGAACGCGTACGGGTTGGCGTTGAGGATCTCGTGCGACATCGGCGATGGCGCGGCGGTGTCGATCGACACCGTGCGGATGTCACCGGCGATGATCGCGTCGAGCAGAGTCCGCAGGCCGTCGACGTCCATCGCTTCGCGCAGGCAGTTGTCGATCGTCTCGTTGACCAGCGGATGATCGGGCAACTCGATCGGGCCGCCGGGGTGATTGTCGCCACACGCGAGCTGCGCCGGGAACACCGCCGCGAGGAGATCTTCGGCGCGCATGCGCTGGATCGGCATCGGCACGCGCCGGCCGCCGGTGTGGCGCAGCAGTGCCAGCGCGCGAGTGGTGTTCCAGCGCCAGCGCGTGCCGAACATCGGCGCGGCGAGGGCGGCCTGCGTCAGATCTTCCTCGACCATGGCCGGGCGCACCATCTCGAAGACGTTTTCGAGCGGAAAACTGTGTTGCTCGCCGAGCGACAGCACGATGCCATCGTCGGTGGCCGCCGCCTGCAACTCGAAGTCGAACGTGCGGCAAAACCGTTTGCGCAGCGCGAGGCCCCAGGCGCGATTGATGCGGCCGCCAAACGGCGCGTGCACGACCAACTGCATGCCGCCGCTCTCGTCGAAAAACCGCTCGGCGATCACCGTGTCACGCGTCGGCACGGTGCCGAGCGCGGCCTGGGTCTCGGCGATGTAGGCGACGATCTGCTCGGCGCCGGGGCGATCGACGCCGCACGCCGCGACGGTCCACTCGGTCGCGCTCGCCGCGTCGGGCAGGCGCGTCGCGACTTGCCGGCGCAGATCGGCGACCGCCGCCGACAGTTCAGCGGTGCGCGACGGCGCTTCGCCCATCCAGAACGGAATCGTCGGCGGTGCCCCCTGCGCGTCTTCGACGCGCAGCCGGCCGGCTTCGACGCGTCGGATGCGCCACGAGCGATTACCGAGCAGGAAGATGTCACCGGCCATACTCTCGATGGCGAAGTCTTCGTTGACCTTGCCGACGAAGGTGCTGCTCGGTTCCTCGATCACGTCGTAGTCGGCGGTGTCGGGGATCGCGCCGCCGCTGGTGATGGCGGCCAGCCGCGCGCCGCGCCGCGGACGCAGGCGATGATTCACGCGGTCGCGGTGCAAGTGCGCCGAGCGCCGGCCGCGTGAAGTCGCCACGCCCTCGGAGAGCATCTCGACCACCGCCTCGAAGTCGCTGCGCTCGAGGTTGCGAAATGGATACGCGCGGTGAACCAGTTGCCACAGTTCCGCTTCGCTCAGTCCGTCCGTCGTCGCCGTGGCCACCGTGGCGACGATCTGCTGCGCCAGGATGTCGAGCGGGTTTTCGGGCAGGAACAAACGGTCGAGATCGCCGGCACGCACGGCCCGAATCGCGGCGGCGCACTGCACCAGATCGTCGCGCGTGAGCGGAAACAGAATGCCCTTGGGAATAGCGCCCAGCCAGTGGCCGGAACGGCCGACGCGCTGCAGCAGTGTTGCCAGCGCGCGCGGCGCGCCGAGGTGGCAGACGAGATCCACATGGCCGACGTCGATGCCGAGTTCGAGCGACGCGGTGGCGACGACGACGGGAATCGCACCGCTCTTCAGTCCTTCCTCCGCCGCCAGCCGCGTGCGGCGCGACAGACTGCCGTGATGAGCGGCGACCTTGTCGGTGCCGAGCCGTTCCGCCAGTTGATGCGACACGCGCTCGACCAAGCGCCGGGTGTTGACGAATACGATGGTGGTGCGGTGCGTCGTGGTGTGCGCGGCGATGCGGTCGAAGATATCGGCGTACAGTTCGTGCGTCACCATCGGGCCGAGTTCGTGCTCCGTCACTTCGGCGCGGAGATCGAGCGCGCGCGAGTGGCCGACGTCGACGATGGCGCAGTCGGGCAGGTCGTTGAGGATGAGCCGCTCGCTGCCGACCAGCAGCCGGGCGATGTCCGCGATCGGTTTCTGCGTCGCGCTCAAGCCGATGCGTTGCAAGCGGCGGCCGACGAGGGCGTCGAGCCGTTCGAGCGAGAGCGCGAGGTGGGCGCCGCGCTTGTCGCCGGCGACCGCATGGATCTCGTCGACAATGACCGTCTCCGCTTGCGCCAGCATCTTCCGACTGCGGTCGGCGGTGAGCAGAATGTAGAGCGACTCCGGCGTGGTGATCAGAATCTGCGGCGGCTTGCGGATCATCGCTTGGCGTTCGTGTGCCGGCGTGTCGCCGGAGCGAACGAGCACGCGCACATCAGGCAGCGTCACGCCGCTGCTGGCGGCGAGTTGCTGAATCTCGGCGAGCGGTTGCTGCAGGTTCTTCTGAATGTCGTTGCCGAGCGCCTTGAGAGGCGAGATGTAAACGACGCGGGTGTGGTCTTGCAGAGGCGCCGCCGGCTGTGCGCCATCAGCGACGAGCCGGTTCAGCGCCCACAGGAATGCGGCGAGCGTCTTGCCCGATCCGGTCGGCGCGGCGATGAGCGTATCGCGTCCCGCCGCGATCTGTTGCCAGCCCGCCGCTTGCGCTGCCGTCGGCTCACCGAACTTGTCGGTGAACCAGCGAGCAACGAGCGGATGGAAGAGTTCCGATTCCATGATCGAGCCTCGGGGCGAACGTCAGGCGAAAGCGATAGCAGCATCTGCGGGGAGCGTCCAGTGTCGGCGCGGCGGGTAATGTCTCAGTTTGAGCGCAACGGAAGTTGTCATTGCGAAGAACGGAGTGGCGAAGCAATCTCGTTGCGTGGGGTGCAGATCGATCTCCGTGCGCGCCACGAAGCGCATCGAGATTGCTTCGCCCCTTGCGGAACTCGCAATGACCTCACCGTGAAGTGATGGTATCGATTGCAAGCTGAGTCTGTAGGGTGGGCACTGCCCACCATGCATCGACTGGAATCGGACCGGATGGTGGGCGATGCCCACCCTACATTCGTAGCTCTCAGCTCACCAGGCGCTGAGCGCCGCCACGCGTTCGCGGTGGAACGCCGGGTCGCCGTAGGCGAGTTCGTTCCACTTCGCGCGTTTGAAAAACAGATGCATGTCGTGCTCCCAAGTGAAGCCGATGCCGCCGTGTATCTGCAGCCCGCGATCGGCCGCGCGCATGTACACGTCGCTCAGCCGCGCCTTGGCCATCGCGGCGGCGCGGGAGGCATCGCGCGGTTTGGCGTCGTAGGCATAGGCGGCGAACCAGACCAGCGAGCGCGCCGGTTCGATTTCGCTGACGATCTCGGCGGCCATGTGCTTGACGGCTTGGAACGAACCGATCGGGCGGCCGAACTGCTCGCGAACCTTCGAGTAATCCACCGCCATGGCCAGCGCCTGCTGCGCGCCGCCGAGCGAGTCGGCCGCGAGCAGAATGCCGGCGGCGTCGAGTACGCGCGCCAGCCGCTTCCATCCGTCGCCGGCTTTGCCGACGACGGCACCGGCCGGCACCTCCACATCATTGAATGTGAGCTCGCAGACGCGGCGCGTCTGATCGATCGTGGGCAGCGGTGCGATGGCAAGTCCTGGCGCGTCGCGCGGCACTAGAAAGAGCGTGACGCCTTGCTCGCCTTTGCCCGCGGTGCGGAAGGCGGCGACGATCGTGTCGGCCACGTGCGCGTCGGTGACGAACAACTTGGTGCCGTTCAAATGATAGACACCGCGCGCGAGTTTGGCGCGCGTAGTGATGCCTTCAGCGTCGAGGCGGTCGCCTTCCTCGATGAAGGCGATCGTTCCCAGCGCGTCTCCGCTCGCCAGGCGAGGCAGCCATCGTTTCTTCTGTGTGGCGGTGCCGGCTTGCGCTATCGCCAGCGTCGCCAACGTTGACGAGAAGAACGGGCCGGGCATCACGGCGCGGCCGATCTCTTCCATCAACACCGCCAGATCGAGCATGCCGAGGCCCAACCCTCCAAAACTCTCCGGCACGATCAGACCAGGCCAGCCGAGCTTAGCGAGCTTCTGGTAGAAGCCGCGGGGAAGGCCGTCGGCGTCGCGCATCACCTCGCGCACGAACACGGGTGGACACTCGCGGCTGAGAAACTCGCGCGCGCTCTGCTGCAGTTGTTCCTGTTCTTCCGACAGACCAAAATCCATGCTCGCTCCAGGTTGAGAGTTCGTCGTCCGCATACAGAGTCGCGTCGTGAAAGTCCAAACCGGCCCGATCCGCGTGGCCAGCTGGCACGTGATAGGCTGCGACCTCGCGCGTTCAGGGCGCGGTGATAGGCTGCGGAATTCTTGCGGGAGTTGCAGCGGCAGTGATATACGCCGCGCGATCGTAAGCGGCGGGATCAAGAGGAGAAGATCCACAACACGCGCGCCGCGTGACAGGTGCAAGATCGTGTCAGTTCAGCGCGCAGCGAACGAGAGTGGTTCAAGTAGGTCAGCAGATGGTTCGGCTGCTGGACTGACGACGGCATCCCGTAGGGAGCACGCATGGAGTGGGTAGCCCTCTTTATTCTCTTTGTCGTCATCGTCGCAGCAATCCAGTATTGGCAGATAACGTTGTCGATCGCGGCCCTTGCCGCAATCATCTGGATGCTGGTGAAGTGGAACGAGATCCAGAAGAATCGCGACGCCGAGCGGAAGGCACACGAGGCGTCGCAAACTCAACTCGGCGAGCGCATCAGGAACGTTTGTTCTCAGACACTGAGTACTTTCGAGGCCATGCCGCAGCAGTTGCTCGCCGCTGAGGACCACTTGGATAAGGCCGAGACAGACTTTGCGGAAGGCGTGTTCGCGCCGTTTTGGGACTCTATCGAGAAGGCCGCGATTTGCCTCGGCAGGTTCGATGGTGGCGTCCAATACATATCTACGAGTGCGCAACAGCACGCCGAGTTGGCGAAGAGTCTCGATATAGCCCCACCGACGTTTCCGGTGCGCGCAAATTCTGTCCGGGCGTTGACGGCGGCAAGTACAACAAATGATCGGATGCGAGGCATTGTGCGGAGAGCACAAAAGGATTTTCATTTTGCAACAATCTACGAACAACGAAGGACGAATCAAATCCTTATAGCTGGCTTCCAGAACCTGGCGCAGGCAATGGAGGGGTTGGGCGATCGCATCGTGTCGTCCATAGAGACCCTGGAGGGTCAACTTTCTGGCCAACTCTCCGAGATGTCCTCTTCATTGGAGGGAATGCGAACGACCGTCGACGATTTGCGATCTTCGATCGACGCGAGATCGTCGGAACAAGCTGAACGTTATGACAAGGCATTGGAGATACTTAACAGTATCCAGAGGCGTCGCAGGCCTATGGGTTCTCGGGGGCTGAAGGATCTCGGCACTGAGCGGTACTGAGTCTCATGGCATTCGCTATTGTAGTGCGCGGCAGCCGTTGCAGCAGCTTGGAAGACCACCGAAATGGAAGTCTCCATTGAGAGTGCCGAATGACGCGCATCATGCGACGCGCGGAAGAGCACCGGGCGCGCATAAGCTGTTAGACCGCTCACGGACATCACATGCCGAAGAAGAAGTCGCTGAAGAAGACCGCTGATCGGTTTATCGCGGAGAGCACCGCTATCGACGAGTACGTGGCTCGGCATGCAGGAGGCGAGGACGCCTCGTGGACGCATGAGTACGCGGTCCTCCGACTGTACCGCGCATTCGAGCAGTTCGTGCTTGAGATCCTTGTCGGGGCAGTGAACAACGACACCACGACCCTTTCGTCGCGGACCGGCATTGCCTTCCCGAAGCACCTCACGGATGAGGTGTGCGAATACCTAGTCGTAGGCGACGGCTACTTCGATTTTCGCGGTCGAGACGGTCTGATCAAGACAATCAAGGAATTCGTTCCGGACGGCCATTACCTCGTGATCGCTATCAAGGACGCCAAGTACAAGGATGCACTCGAACGACTGTCGGCGCTCCGCAACTATGCGGCTCATGGGAGCTATCGAGCCAAGGCGGCGGCGAGGCGGGTTGTTGGCCAGAAGAAGATCATGTGCGCCGGCGACTGGCTCAGCACCCAGAACCGGTTCTCCCAGATTAACGCCAAGTGCCGCGAACTCGCTGGGGAGGTCAAGGAAGCAGCCCCGTATTGAGCGCTCTAGGACGAACATGAAGACTGACGAGGCCGTCCAGCGGTTGGTAGCCAGGGTTGGCGGCGGCGGTCTCGCAGCTTATGCTATTAGCCGTTGAGGGTGTAGAAAAACTACGCAGGCCCAGACAAACAAAGGGTAGGTGGGTGCGGGGGTGAGCGTGACAATCCGCGAAGCCAGTTCGGGCGATCTGGGCGTCATTCACGACATCCGCCGCGATGCGATCCTTGGAATCGAGTCCGACGATCTTGGAGCGATCGATCGACAGGCGTGGGCAGACAGACGGTCAGCAGAATTCTTCGCAGAGCGGGTTGGCGCTGGCGAAGTTGTGCTTGCCGTTTCTGGGAGTCGTGCGCTTGGTTGGGGAAGTAGTTCAGGAGACTGCATCACAGCAGTCTACGTCCGTTCGTCGTCAACTCGCATGGGAGTTGGTCGAGCCGTCATGGGAAGTCTCGAAACTGATATCGAGAATCGCGGACACGAATGCGTGACGCTCGAAGCCAGTCCCAATGCGGTCGGTTTCTACACCAAGCTCGGCTACACGTCGGTGGGACGTCCGGGCGATGATGGGGCTGTGCCGATGAGGAAAGCTCTTCGTTGATCTGACAGAGAAAGGATCAACGCCGAGACGCAGGGGGTCGCGATTCAGAATAGCGACTCTCGCTGCGCCAGCATCTCGTGCAGCATGGCTTGAATGCGGCGGCGGACGCGCTCGGCGAGGCGCGCGCTGGTTTGTTTGCGCGCGGCGCGCAACTTCGGATCGCGATAAAAGTGAATCGGCTCACCGAACCGGATGTGCCACTTGGTCGGTAGCGGTACGACCCCGAGCACGCCGAACAGCGGGAACAACGGGGTCACCGGGACGTATGGGACGTTGAGCAGTTCCTTCAGTGGCCCCAAGCGCGTCCACTTGCCGATGACCGGATAGATCTCCTCCGCGCCAACCACCGCAACCGGAACGATGGGCACCTGCAAGCTCAGACTGAGCCGGATGAAGCCGGTGTGGAAGCGCTGCAAGCGGTACCGTTGTCCGATGCCTTTCGCCACGCCGGCGACGCCCTCGGGAAAAATGCCGACCAGCGCACCAGTTTGCAACACGCGGTAGGCGCTGAGATACGACGCCGGCACTGCCCCGAGTCGATTGTACGCACCACCGACGTACGGCATGTCGGCGACAAAACGGTCGTAGAGAAAACGCACCAGCCGATGCTGCGGATGATCGAGATCGACCGCGGTGGCGATCATGCTGGCATCGAACGGAATGCCGCCGGAGTGATTGCCGACGAGCAGCGCCGCGCCGTCGGCGGGCACATGATCGAGCCCCTCGATCTCGATGCGCCAATAGCGACGATAGAGAAACTCCATCACCGGCCGCACGCGTGCATGGAACGCCGGGTCGTAACCAAACGGATCGGCCCGTTGACGTCGTCGGCGGGTAGACGCAGCGGCGGTGGCAACCATCGCGGGAGATGTTGGCTGAGAGTAGTCCCGCGAGCAAGTGTGGCGGAGAATTGAAACCGCCGATTCACGCCGATCGACGCCGATGCGGAATTAGACGTAACTCAGCGCTTGATCCGCAAACGCCCTTCGATGAGGTTTGCGGATTAACCCTCTTTTTTGCAGGAATCTCGGATCGGCGTGTATCGGCGTCCATCGGCGGTTCCATGTATTTTCGGATTGGAGCTAGCTGCTCAGTTCCAAGTCACCATCGCCCATGGTTACAAACCAGTTTGCGGGATCGACGAACAACCCCGAGGCGTGATCCGGCGATCCCCCCTCCGGGCGATACGTCCGCAAGTACCCTCCGGCGCTCTGGACGACCGGTACGAAGCCGAGGCGGTGCAGGGCACGTCGAAAAGGTGGCACCACCACACGACAGGTCAGCCACTTCGCGCCGCCCTGTTCCAGACTCGTGAGGGCATGCCTCACAAGCAGTGAGAAAATCTCCGTCGAACGCTCGGCAACCAAGAAGTCAACCAAATAGCCACGTCGAACGCCCTCCTGCTCCACCTCGCGAAGCACGAGGTAGCCGACCACTGCGGTGCCGCGCGTCGCCACCAAGATGCGGTAGTGCGCGTCCGGACGCTGCGCGAATCGCCACTGCAGGTAGCGCTGATCACGTACGAGAATGACTCGATAGTCCCGCCTCACGCGTTGCCAGAAGTCATCGAAGCGATCGTCGAATCCGTTGATCTCGGCGACATTGACTCCGGGCACGGTCGCTCGTCGAGTCAGCAGGCCAGCCAACGGCCCTTGAGTGAGCATCGCGGCAACGTGCCCAAGCAGCCGGCTGCCGGTTGTGTGCTGGACGACGTCGCCGACTTTCAACGGTCTGGCTACCGGCTCGACGCGGAGAATGCCGCTGGAGTCACCAATCATGCCCGGCGAAAGTTTGCGGGAAATTTCGTTCTGCCATGCAAAGCGGACCGGCCAATCTGGCCGCTGTCGATCGAGCATGCGCCGCGCCATCCGCTGTCCGCGGTGATCGGGTCGCACGGCCCAATCGCAGAGGTGGCCGACCACATGCTCGGCGCCGTCGATGCAGACGCGTACGGTCAACGCTCCCAGCATCCCGACGATCTCTCCCGCGTCGCGCCACAACAACACGTACGGCTCCGAGTCGCGGTTGAACGGATTGGCGTCGTACTTCCAATCCCATTGACGCATCAGTCGCGCGCTGTCGGCAGCGGACGCCGCGGCAGCCAAGAATACAAAGACCTGCGGCCGATCGGCGCGAGTGTAGCGTACGATTTCAGATGGTTCGCTCACAGACTGCTCAAGCTCTTGGCTGATCTGCGACGGGTTGCGCCCGCTGGCTGATGACGCTGGCGTACAGATTGGCTAGCCCACTCATCACTCGATCGGGACTGTGCGGGGCGAGCGGATACGCCGGCGAGTCGGTGCGGTTCCACGCCGCGTCCAATGCTCGAGCGATCGCCGCCGCGTTCACCACGGGCAACACCGAGTCCGCTAGATAGCGTTCGTACTCCGGGATGTCGGGCGGGCAGATGACTTTGATGCCAAGCGCGATGGCTTCGAGGATGACGTACGAGATCGCCTCGCTGTGCGATGGCATGACGACGACCGCGGCGCCGCGTATCAGTTGCAACGCCTCGGCACGTGGCACCGGTCCGACGTACATCGCCCCCGGTGTGCGCTGCACCTGGCGGAGGAAGCGCACGCCTTCCCAATTGGCGCCGGCGAAGACCAGTTGCGCCGGCGGCTCGGCGTGCCACTGCTGGTAGCCTTGCAGGAGATCGTACACACCTTTGCGCGCCGTGATGTCGCCGACGAAGAGAACGTACGGCGCCGACTTCAGTCCGTAGCCCCGGTGCGTGTCGGCTACACTCTCGCCGGATTGCGCCAGCCGAACATCGAGCGGCAGCGGTAGCGACACGCACCGATGCGTCGGATAACCGCTGCGCAAGACGAACTGGTGCACGCTGTCAGCGCAACACAGGAGTCGATCGGCGACGGCCATCAGGCCACGCGGCTCGGTCAACTTGTCGTGGAGATTGGCGATGACGGGAATGTTGCTGCGCCGGAGCGCCGCGAACAGCGCGCGCCCGTGATAACGCGTGTGGAGATGAATCACGTCGATGCTGAGTTGCCGGGCTAACGCGACGAAATGTGCGTTGAACCACCATTGCGTGAGCGCGTAGCTTTGCGCCCGCACCGCCCAACTCCGATGCGCGACACTCACGCGTGTCGGCAGCCGGCGCAGGACGCGCAGCTTGCCGTCGCTCCACTCGGCCGGCTCGCCCGGCAGACACTCGGTCAACACGGTCACCTGGTCAATCTCGGGTCGCGCGGCCAGCCCCGGAGCCACCATGCTGAAGTAGGTCGCCGCGCCGCCAATCGCGGGCGGGTAGAGCGGCGTGACGATCAGTGGATGCATATCGGGGTGCATCCCGGGGTGCCTAGCGGCGCGACCGCCTCGTCGGCGTGTAAGCTCGGATGGTTCCTCAGCGCGGCGCACAAGCGCTCGAAGGTCGCCCAGTTGTCGACGATCTTCATGCACATCGGGTGTGCCAGCACCGTCGCCACTCCGCCGGCGCGCGTGATCGCCTCCACCTGCGTCGCGACGCGCGCGCACCACTCGGCGGCATCGTACGCCGGGCCGCCCCATTGCAGCGCCGCCGATTCTCGCGGCCACGCGCCGTGCCGCAGGTACTCATGATCGGGAGTGGTGTTGATGGGCAAGACGGCCACACCGCCGGGGTCGCGATAGGGTCGCAAGCGATCGGGATTCACCTCATCGGACCACGCGTGGATGCCGGCGCTCGCGAGCAAGCGCCCAGTATGGCGGTCGTGCCGATAGGCGTGGTTGCGCCAGCTGCGCACCGGCTGCCCGGTGCCGCGTTCCACCGTCGTGCAGGTGCGCGCGATCATGTGGCGTTGCATCCACGGTAGCCCGTGCGGCGAGCCGACTAGGCGCCGCAGTCCGCCGTGCCACAGGCGGGGCGTGAAGGCGTTCCAGCCGTGCCCGCCGATCTCCACGTGCGGCATGGTGAGCAGCGGGCGTACATCGTCGATGTCCTCGATCATCAGACGGCCGGTGATGAACAGCGTAACTTTGAGTCCGTAGTGCGCGGCGATGTTGGCATACTCGACGGCGAGGGCCGCCTCGCTGTGGTGGGTATGCGCTTGATCGGCGTTGCCGATGGCGTGGTGCACATCGCCGGTCAGGACGACGCTCATTGCCCGCGCCGCACGCGCGTGGAGTGAAGGTGCGAAAGGGCCACGGCCGCCTTGTCGCAACTCGGCGGCAAGGATTCAAGCGGCGGCGTCTGGCGAAGATTCAGTCGGCGCTGGGGGTGCGGGTTGTGCGCCGCCGCGCTGGTGGCACGGCAACCGACACGATATGGACGTGGCCGCCGCGCACGGCACTGCGAATGCCGAGGGTTTCGAGCAGGGTTTCGAGGTCGGGGCGATCGGATTCGGCGACGCCCACAAAGAAGAGGATGCTGCTGCGGTGACGGGTACGGCGCTGCGAGAAGAAGAGCAACCGTTCGTGGCAACTGCGCCGGCGCAAGTCGGCGCGCAGCACGGTTTCGCCATATGCAAGCCGCCCGCGCACCGGGCTGCGCCGCGCGATCTCGGCCACGGGCGTACCGGTGCGGGGCTCGCGCTCCACCGAGTAGCCCAGCTCGTTGAGGTGTGCGGTGAGGCCGCGCCGCAGGTACGCGCGCGTAATCGATTGAGTCATGCCCGCGGACCGTGGAGGAAGGCGAGCGCCGCTCCGGATCGGAGGGGCGCTCGCGCTCGCTCGACTAGCGACGATTCCACCCACCGCGGCCGCCCCCCCCGCCGCCGCCACCGCCACCGTAGCCACCACCGCCTCCACCACCGCGGGTGTTTTCACGCTCGCGCGCTTCGTTGACCTTCAGCGCACGGCCCTTGAACTCTTGCCCGTCGAACTGCTGGATCGCGCTCTGCGCTTCTGCGTTCGAACTCATCTCGACGAAGCCGAAGCCGCGCGACTGGCCCGTGGCCCGATCGGTGATAACGCTGGCCGACTCGCAGGTGCCGGCCTGCGCGAACAGCTCCTCCAACTCCTTCTGCGTGACGTCAAAGGCGAGATTCCCGACGTACAGCTTCCGTCCCATTGCACGAACTCCTTGCCGTGGGCCGCCGTAGCGGCCAGTTGAAATTCCCCTCCGGCCGGTGGCACCTGTTGCCGCGGCCATATCTGCCTGAGTGTTGGTGCGGGAGGCGTACGGAACGCCACAAGGACAGAGCGAGGCTCTCGCGCCTGACAGTCAGAAAGAGTGAGGCGGACCTTATCAGCTGTGGCGATTGGGTACAACCCGGCGCGTGATCAGGCAGAAGACGCCCGGCACCGAGGCTTGCGCCGCCAAGCACGAAGAAGAGTTCATGCGGACGCGCTGGTGTCTCTAGCGCTGATGATGTTTGCCGCTTGATCTTTGGCCGGCGCGATGGCCAGACTAGCGGTATGACGCGGCGGGACGTGCAACTCCCCGTATCTGGTCGAGCGGGTCCGGCGCCGCAACGGACCAACGCGGTACTCGATGAATTGGTCGAGAACGCCAGCGATATCGTTGTGCTCAACGATCGCGCCGGATGGATCGTGGCCGCCAATCGCGCTGCCCGCGAGCTCGGCGGCTACACAAATGACGACGTCGCACGTGGAGTCCATCTTCGCGAAGTATTGGCCCCACATGAAGTGGCCATAGCCATGGAGATCAGCGAGCGGGCGTTCCAAGGCCTGCCGATCCCACCGATGTACGAGCGCGAGGTGGTATTGCGAGGCGAGCGCCGCCGCATTCTCGAACTTCGCAGCAACCTGCTCTGCCGGGATGGATTCGAACCGGTGATCTGCACGGTCGGGCGAGACATTACCGAGCGCCGAGCGGCCGGAGATTTTCAGTCCGGCCTGGTACAGGTCGCGCAAGCGTTGCTCAGCGCCAAGGGGTTGGACGAGTTGGCCGCGATCTCCTGCGCCGAGGTGCAACGGATGCTGCATCTCGACGGGGTGTACATTTGGCTGCTCCGTGACGACGCATTGGTAGGGTACGCCGCGGCGGGCCGCTATGCGGCGGACTTTTCCAATGTACGTTTTCCGTTGGCGGAGGCGGTCCGTCGCGGTCTTGAGAGCGCGGGAGAAGTCGTGATTCTCAACCACTACGCGGAGTCTGGGTTCGCCGATGAGAGCGCGCGCGCGGCCGGGGTGCGCGCGTTGCTGATCGTGCCGCTGCGTCGGCAGGGTGCCGTGTTGGGGTTGCTCTCCTTCGCTGACTACACCGACCCAGAGCGGTTTACAGCGAGTCTCGGCGAGAAGGGCATGATTTTCGGCGCTCAGATCGCGGTGGCGATCGAGTCGGCACTGGCACGCGAGGGGCAAGAAGAGGAGGGGCGAGTCTCGACCGCACTTCTCCACGTGGCGCGCGCCATCCGTGAGGCGGAGACCGAGGCGGCTGTATTGCCGCAGATCACTTTCAGTGCACGGGAAGTGATCGGGTGCGATTGGGCAGCCCTTGCGCTGTGGGATCCGGCGCGTGAGGTCTTCCGTCTGGCGGCGATCGAGGGCGTTGCAGCGGAGATGGCCGACGAATTGCGCACCGTCGAGCTTGGGCCGATGTCGCTCGGGCGATTGATCGGCCGGGTCCTGGCCGGCGAAATCGTGGAGATTCCAGAGCCCCGTGGACCGTTCGAGCTGTGGGAGCGCTGGCAGCTCAGCTCGCTGCTGGTGGTGCCGATGCTGCGAGTGGGCCGCATCGTCGGCGCGCTGGTCGTCGGCTACCGCACACGGCGAGGCGCGTTTTCCATCCGCGAGCGCCGGTTGAGCGAGGGCATCGCGGCGCAAGCGGCGGCCGCAGTGGAGAATGCCCGCCTAGTCGAGGATCTCAGGCGCGCGAATCAGCTCAAGTCCGAGTTTCTCGCCACCATGTCACACGAGCTCCGGACGCCGCTGAGCGCAATTCTGGGGTATGCCGACCTCATGCATGATGGCGCCATGGGGCCGTTGACGGAGAACCAGCACGAAGCGCTGGCTCGAATGCGCCTGAACGGTCGCGGGCTCTTCGAACTCATCAACACTACGCTCGATGCCGGGCGGCTCGAATCCGGTCGCGTGGAGTTGGAGCCGTCCTCATTCCAATTGGGCGAACTCCTGGACGAGTTGCGGCATGAGTTCGCGGTCCAAGCCGCCCACCGCAAGCTCACGTTGCAGTGGCCGGCGGACGGCCCGATCGCGTCGTTGTACACCGATCGCGGCAAACTCAAGATGGTGGTGCGCAATCTGGTGGACAACGCGGTCAAGTTTACTGCTGTGGGGAGTGTGGCTGTGACGACCACGGGTAGTGATGCCGAGCCGTCGATTACCATTGCGGTACGCGACACGGGAGCCGGCATTCCGCTCGCGGAACTGCCGTCGTTGTTTGAAATGTTTCGCCAGGGCGATGGAACACACCAGGGCGCGCGTTCGGGCGTCGGGCTCGGTCTGTACCTGGTACGACGCTACACCGAACTCATCGGCGGCCGCGTGCGGGCGGAAAGCCGCTTAGCCGAGGGCTCGACCTTTTATGTGGAGATCCCTCGCCGGCTTGGTGGCGAGTTCCGCAATCAGTAGAGGTCACGCGTTCGAGCCACGCGTCGTGGTACGAACGCGATGTCTGGATGATTCTCCTGGTGAACGTCCGTCGCTACTGCGCCAGCGTGGCCCGGCCGTATCGCGCACTGGCGTTGGTGAGATCGGGTAGGCCAGCAAGCGACACTCGATGGCGCCGTTGAACAGTACGTGACGGCGGGCGGCGCGCAGGCCGATGTGGCGGGTGAGATCGACGTTGCCGCTGAGCACATAGCCGGTCCAGCCGGGGAACTGACGCCGCAAGGTGTCGCCGATTGATCGATACAGCTCGACCAGACGTTCCTGATCGCCCAATCGTTCGCCGTACGGCGGGTTGGTGACGAGCAGACCGCGCACGCCGTCGGTGATGGACGTCGGCAACGGCGCGCAGTCCGCCCACGCGCGCCGCTCGATGTGGACCCGGCCGTGCAACCCCGCGCGCTCGACGTTGGCCAGCGCGCTGCGCACCGTGCGCGCATCGGCGTCGTAGCCGCAAATGCGCGGCAGGTGCTTCGAATCGCGGATCTCGCGTCCAGCCGCCTCTTGCTGCAAGCGCGCCCAGACGCGCGGCTCGTGGCCGCGCCAGCCGAGGAATCCGAAGTACGTGCGCGTATGGCCGGGCGCGACGTCCGCCGCGATCAGCGCGGCCTCGATCGGGATCGTGCCCGAGCCGCACATCGGGTCGAGCAGAGGTGCGCCGAGCCGCGCCAGCCGTGGCCACTCGGCGAGCAATAAGATTGCCGCCGCCAGGTTCTCCTTGAGCGGCGCTACTCCACGGTCCTGCCGATAGCCGCGGCGGTGCAGACTGTCACCCGACAAATCGAGACTGACCACCGCTCGGTTGCGGTGGATGTGCACGTTGACTCGTACGTCCGGTCGTTCGACGTTGACTGAAGGCCGGGCGCCGGTCTGATCGCGCAACTGATCGACGATGGCGTCCTTCGCCTTCAACGCGATGTAGTGCGAGTGCGTGAGCAACGATTGCGACGTCGTCCCGTCGACGGCGAGCGTCTGGTGCGCCAACAAGTGCTCCCACCAGCGGATGGTGCGCACCCCGTCATAGAGCGCCTGCGGCGTCTCCGCCGCAAACGACGCAAGCGGTAGCAAGATGCGATTGGCCACGCGCGACCACAAACAGGCGCGATACGCGACCTCCAACGCCCCGCGAAACGCCACGCCCGCCCGCTCCGCCGTGACCGCCGCCGCACCGAACTCGCGCAGCTCAGCCGCAACGAGTTCCTCCATACCTTTGGCGGTCGTGGCGTAGAATGAAAAGGCTGTGGGCATGAGGGCAGCGCGCTCTACCGTCTGCGCTCATCAGAAGCTCGGGAGGGTGTCAATCGGTGGATCGCCGCGCCGCAGGTTGATGAGCATTGCCGTACCAAGCACGAGGACCGAGGCCAGGCCCACGCCGGACGCCAGCGGTCCCCAAGGAGCAGGCAAGAGCGCCCACAGATGCGTGAGTCGGGCAAAGCCCGCCAACGTATACGCGATGATCGTGCTGCGTCGCGCCGTCCCACCGCGCGCCCACAGCCACGCCATCGCCGGCAGCATCACGACGTGGTCGTAGCGCTGCGCGTGTGGAATCGCGACCAGCCCGCAGAGCACCCAGAGATAGAAGGCGCCATCGCTCGCGGCGGCTGGCGTACGCCACATCACGACACTCACGAGCGCGCCGATGCCGATGCTCAGCACGATCGCCGCGCCACGCAAGATGTCGCGATCGACCGACCACGGGGGCGACCAACTCGTGTGCTGTAGTTGATCCACGGAGAGGCCTTGGATGTCTAGTTCCTGCGGTCTGCCGATGCGCTCGAACCAAGCCGTCAGCGATTGATCGTCTACGGTCGGTTGGTGCAAATAGCCAGTCAGCCGAAGTGGCAGGAGATCACCCCAATACTCGCGACTCGCGGTGGGCGTCAGCGCCGTACTGATCCCGAATGCTGTGATCAGGATCGTTGTGGTGCTCAATAGGAGTCGCCACCGTTGCAATAGCGGCAACGCTCCCAGCCACAGCAGAGGGAACAATTTGAATCCGACCGGTGGAACGAACAGCAGCGCGGCACGCATCGTCGCGCGCGGTGTCGGCGTCTTCAGCGCCTGCGCCACCGCGAGTACCGCGACGAGCAGGAAGAGACTGTTTTGCCCCAGCGTGAGCGTGAGAAACACGGGACCGAAGGTCAAGACGAGAACGAAGACGGCCCACGTGTGTTTCGTATCGGCAATGCGTGCGAGTTCTCGCGCGCTCCACGCGGTGAGACCGAGCGACAGCAACAGCCACGCGGTTGCGGCCGCCGGGTAGTTGACGAACGTGAACGGTTGCACGAGCCACGGAACAATGGGTGCGCTGGCGAGGAACGGCAGATCGAGGGCCAGCGCCGTGTTGGCGCGCAGCGTGGCGAGAAACTCCGGTGGCGGCTGGTAGGGCGACACTCCGACACGGATCGCCCACGCCCCGACATAGTCGCACACGAAGTCGAGCTGCTTGGGGTATGGCCAGAACGCGTCGAGGCGCAGCATCGCGGTGGCGACATGGATGATGACGCCCACCGCTGCGATTTCGGCTATTGCCCCGCGCTTCATCGCGTCTTCCTATGCGCCTTCGGCGTGGTGGTGACAAACAGAGTCGCCGTCCGGTGCGACGGGCGGTTCGGTTGACTGCCGCGGCGCGGGACCCTAAAGATTGCGCCGCAGTTCATCATGCCTGCATGCCTGCGAGGAGATGCTTGTGAGTACTGAACCCCTCAGCTTCGCCGCCCCGTTCACCGTGCGTGCCCAGATCGAGGCGCGCGCCGAACACCCGGTCGCTGCCGACAAGGTAGTGCTGATGCACGGCGACCGTTCGTGGACCTATCGCCAGCTCCGCGACGAGTCGGTGCGCACCGCGCACTTCCTCCTGCGCCGCCTCGGTCGCATCGATGATGCGCATCCGGGCCACGTTGCCATGGTGTTGGAGAACCACCTCGAACTGCTCGCGCTCTTCGGGGGCTGTGCCTTTGGCGGCCTGACGCTGTTCGGCGTCAACACCGGCTTGCGCGGTGACGTGCTCACCGGCGTGCTCAATCAGTCCCGTTCACGCTTGCTGGTGGTCGACGAGAAATTCTTCCCCGAGATAGAGCGCGTGCGCGGCGATCTGAAGCACATTGCAGCGGAGAACATCCTCGTCTTGCCGACGCAGGGCGGGAAGATTCCAGCGAGCGCGGATTTGCACGCCCGCATAGCGGCGGAGATCGGCGGCCCCGACAAGTCACTCGATGCGCCGGGCATCGATGTCGAGCCCGAGCGCAATCTCATGGTGATCTACACCTCGGGCACGACCGGCCTACCCAAAGGCATCAACAACAATCATCTCAAGCTGTGCGCAACCGGCTTTGGAGTGTCCACGAACATGGGCCTGGGGCAGGACGACGTTGGCTACGCCTGCATGCCGCTGTTTCACTCGAACGCGATGTTCGTCGGCTTCATGCCGGCGTTCTGGGTTGGCGGAAGCATGGGCTTGCGCGAGCGCTTCAGCGCCAGTCAGTTCGTTCCCGACATCCTGCGCTACGGCGTCACCTTCTGGAACTACGTCGGCGAGCCGGTGCACTACGTGCTCGCCGCGATCGAGAAGGAGTATGGCGGTGACGAGGCGCGCATTGCGACCGCGGTTACTAACGACCCGCGCAACAAGTTCCGCTACGCCGTCGGCAACGGCGCGGCACCGCCCGACATCGACCGCTTCATGAAGTGGATGGGGCTGGACGAAATGTTCGAGCTGTACGGCTCGACCGAGGCGGCGATCAGCACCTTCCGCCGCAAGGGAGATCCGCGCGGCAGCGTTGGCGAGATCACCGACGCCGCCGTCAAGATCCTCGATCCGGGCGGCAACGAATGCCCGCCCGCGCAACTCGGCGCTGACGGCAAGCTGCTCAACTACGAGCAATGTGTCGGCGAGATCTGTCGCGCCGCATCCGACGCCGGTCTGTTCCAAGGATACTTCGACAACCCCAAGGCCAACACCGACAAGTTCCGCGACGGCGTCTACCACTCGGGGGATCTCGGCCACGTCTTGGTGCGCGACGGGCAACGCTTCCTGTACTTCGATGGCCGCACCGACGATTGGATCCGCAAGGACGGAGAGAACTTCTCCGCTGGTCAGGTCGGCCGCATTGTTTCCGAACATCCCGATGTCGCGCTCGCCGTTGCCTACGGCGTCCCGTGTTCGGTCTCAGACGAGTTGGTGATGGCGGCGGTGAAGCTACGCGACGGCGTGGCGTTCGATCCGAAGGGCTTCTTCGAATGGTGCGAGGCGCAAGTGAACGGTGCCAGCATGGACCGCAAGTGGTTTCCCGACTTCGTCCTGTTGGTTAAAGACTTCGAGTACACGCAGACGCAGAAGGTACTGGTGCGCAATCTCAAGAAGGTCCACTTCGATCTCAACCGGCTGGCTGGCGAAGCGATCTACTGGCGCCAGCGCGGCGACACCGCGTTTCGGCCGTTCGCCCGCGCCGACTACGAGCAGGTACGTCAGGAGTTCGCGGCGCGTGAGAAGCTGGAACTGCTCGATCGCTGAACTCGCCGCAGGTCGGGATTTCCGAGCTGGCCGCACGCACCCATCAAATCGCGGCCGTGTGTGATGCGGCGCTTGACGAAGACGCCCTGCGACCGCAGCCGCGCGCAGAACCGCACGATGGCGTCGTCCGACGGCGTCGCGTAGCTCGCATCGCGTTGCGGGTTGTACGGAATGACGTTGACGACGCAGCGCAGCGGACGGCACCACGCGGCAACCTCGTCGGCAAGAGCCGGCGCATCGTTCACGTCCTTAATCAGTACGTACTCGATGAGAAACAGCCCGCGCCGCGGCAGCGGATAGTCCAGTAGCGCAAGCTGCAGATCCGCCAACGGCATGCCCTTGTTGATCGGCATCAGCTCATCACGCAGCCGATCGTTCGGCGCGTTGAGGGAGATCGCCAGCCGCAAGTTCGGCCAGTTGAGTTGCGCCAGCTTGCGGATGCCGTCGATGCGGCCAACGGTGGAGATGGTGACTTGCGTGAGCGGAATGTCCAGGCCGCGCGGGTCGTTGAAAACACGGATCGCTTGGACGACCGCGTCGAAGTTGTCGAGCGGTTCGCCCATCCCCATGAACACCAGGTTGCGGATGCCGTCCGAGAAGTAGCGAAACGGGCGCGTAGCGGCGAGTGGGTCCTGATCGAGCATGAGCTGGCGAGCTACCAACCGTTGGCGCACGATCTCGGCGCTGCTGAGATTGCGCAGCAACCCCATGCGCCCAGTCTCGCAGAACGTACAGCCCATGCGGCAACCGACCTGTGATGACAGACAGAGCGTGTACCAATCCATGCCGCTGTAGTTGCGCATCGGGATGATCACCGACTCGGTTTCCAGCGCCATACCGGGGTGCGTGCCGACTGGCAGGCAAAACTTTGTGAGGCCGTCGTTCCGTTCGACGCGCGTCACCGCGGGCAGTATCGCGCCGTCACCCTCGCGCATGAGTCGCGCGTACTGCGAGCGCGCGTGCTGCGGATGCGTCGCATGCGCCGCCGCGTACTCGGCGAGCGTCATGCCGAGCAAATCGGCGCCGCGTGGGACGGTCGAGGGAATCACGTGCGACAGAGTACCAAGGGTCGATCCAGAACACTATGCCGGGGCCTCTACGGCGATTCCCAGAACGGTTGCCGAATCGACCACAGTGTCTCACAAGTGTCTGCGACATGGCCTCGACCGGATGTCCCGTTCCCTGTAGGGGCGACGCATGCGTCGCCCGCGAATTGATGCAGTTCATTGCGGAGAAGACGGAGGGCGATGCATGCATCGCCCCTACGCCTCTGAGAAGCCGCGGTGACTGACCTTGGCGGGATACGACCTTCGTAGCCAAGGTGCACGCTGCTGGACGCGCAGCGCCTTGGACTTTGAATCCCCGACTCGGTACTCAAGAGGGCATGCGCCTGTTGACGACCGAGCGGTTTGTGCGCGACTACGGCGAGGCCTATCGCCGCATCTGCGAAGCGACCCGGCTCGAACTCGACCCGTTGACGCTGCCGCCAGGCGACCGGCGCTTCACTCCAACAGAGTTGGAACAGATTGCGGTCGCTTGCTTCACCGGTAACTTCGAGACCGACGCGGTCTTCACGCGACGCTTCCTCGGCAGCGCGCTGCACGCACCGAACCTGCGCTGGATGCACCTGCCGAACGCGGGTGTCGATCATCCGGTGTTCGGCCAATTGCTCGCGCGCGGCGTACGGCTGACGAACTCGTCGGGGGCGGCGGCGGAGCCGATCGCACAAACCGCCATCGGCGGGTTGCTGGCCCTGGCGCGCGGCTTTCCGCGCTGGAGTGCGGCGCAACGCCGCCACGAGTGGGCGCCGCACCGCGCCGATCACACCCCGCGCGATCTGCGCGGACAAACGATAGTGATCGTCGGCGTCGGTGCCATCGGCAATCAGATCGGACGGCTGGCGCAGGCGCTCGGCATAACCGTCGTCGGCGTGCGCCGCCGTCCGCTGACGGATCAGGACTACGTCGACGAGATGTACCAGCCGAGCGCGTTGCGCGATCTGTTGCCGCGCGCGGACTGGCTCGTCGTGACCTGTCCGCTCACCGATGAGACGCGCGGACTCATCGGCGCCGATGCGTTGGCGCGCCTGCCCGCCAACGCCCATGTCATCAACGTCGCGCGCGGGCCGATCGTCGACGAATCGGCGTTGATCGCCGCGTTGCAATCGGGTCGCGTGGCGGGCGCCTATCTCGATGTGTTCGAGCAGGAGCCGCTGCCGGCCGACTCGCCGCTGTGGGATTTGCCGAACGTGATCATCTCCCCGCACAACTCCGCCGCATCGACGGGCAATGCTGCGCGAGTGAGCGAGTTGTTCCTGCGCAACCTCGAACACTGGGGCCGCGGCGATCCGCTCGAGAACGAAGTGCGCGACCGGTGAGCAGCGCGCTATTCTTCATCCTTGGCAAAGTTGCACTTGTCGAGATCGGCAACGTACGGCAAGTACGTCTTCGCCATCTGGAAGCCCAGCATGCGATAGGCGTCGAACGTCTCCCAGTCGTAACTTTGGACTAGCGTCGAGGTATGCGGAAAGTCGGTGGCGGCTTTGGTCCGCTGGTACCATTCGATTTTCTTGATCTTGTCGACGGCGTCCGTGTCCCCCTTGTCACTCCACCATTGTGCGTCCAAGTGGTGGGGGATGCGGTCGCGGTGCTCAGGGTGTTTGTCTCGGTCCGACATGTCTACTGGGTTCGCGAGTGGCTTGAGATACAAGATCGTGGAGACGATGGTGGTCGAGTCGCTCGACTTGGTCACGGTCAGCCGCACGTGACCTCGCGCGCGCGCCTGGTCGAAGGTGGCGGCATCGAGTTTGAGAGTCAGTCCAAGCTCCCTGAGCCGATCCGCGAGGACCTTCAGGTCGTCGAACCCCCACTTCGGATCGGCGCCGGCATCGACCGCGATGATGCATGACACCCCGCGACGCACCAACGAGGCGATACCGAGATCTTCGTAGTGCCCGCCGTCGGTGACCTTTATCCAGCGGGCATCGGTTGAGGGTTCCCAGAGACGCTGCGCAGTCAACATCCGGAAGTAGTCGTATCCCGTGCCGAAGAATCCGTTGTACTCGCGGGCAAAGTTCCAGGTCTCGTAGCCCAAGTTGAGATTGACGGGGCTGGCCAGGTATTCGATAGGCCAGGTCCACCACTCCCCTCCGCTCACCGCACCGAAGTAGCCGTCGGGATCGAATGCCGCTCCCGACGCGGCGACCGCGTGCGCCAAAGGGAATGAACCTCCGTCGTTCATATCGCCGTCAACCCAAACCTTCACCGGCTTACCGTGGTCCATTTCGACGTGTTGTACGTGGCGATCAAACGCTTCGGACTTGATATATCCGAGTCCATCCGAACCCGTGAAGTCGCGAGTGAATTCGAAGTTGTAGTGGTTGCACGTGTCATCGGAAAACGTTCTCCTCGGATATCCGAAAAGCGAGAAGACCTCTGCCACAGGCGTGCTCACCCAGCGGCTAAAGGTGGTCGGCTCCTTCTTCCGCAGGGCGGGACATTCGTAGCTTCCACGGCCATCGCGCGGCGCGCCCATGTTCACGAGGTTGCCGTTGATGATGAGGTACGGCGTCGTCGCAGGATCGGCGTTTGCTTCACTGACTTTGAGCGCACGCTTCGGCGGGGCGCTGCTGTGGGCGGGCTGCTCGCCGCGGAAGTACGTATTCTCAATCCGGTCCTCGTAAATGGCGATCGGGTGAAATCGGTTGATGCCGACTTTGACGTGGGCCAGCACATCGAGGACGAAGTTGAACGGCCACCGCCACGCGTAGGCGAACGCGAGACGCGAACCTTCCCAGTACCCACCCTTGCTGAGGAACCCCGCATGCGTGCGCAACTGTTCGACGTTGTCGCCGCGGTCGTCCAGCAGATCGGGAAAGTCCGTGGCGGCAACCTTGTAGTACAGACTGTCACGATAGACGTCGTGCTGATCGCCGCCGAGATGCGCCTGCACCCAGCTCGCCATGTACGCCCCGCCCGAGACCGCGCTCATGTAGTCCACTTGCGACAAGAGATGGAGCGCATCGAGCGCTTGCAGCACGCCAAGGCTGAAGCTGGCTGAGCGGATACCCCCGCCGGAAAAGGTGAGACCAGTGAGCGTTGGGATTGGTTTGTCGGAAGGCGTTGCAATTGCCGCGTGGGCACGAGCGCACAGGGCATCGCGCTCCGCTGCATCAGCCTTGCACTGCTGAGTGAACTGCTGAATGTCCCATCGGAGCAGAGCGGCTTGCACCGGTGCTTGTCCGTCGCAGGCCGCGATGTGGCACGAGGATTGACCGTATTCCGTATCAACGTCGCCAGTCCGCTGGGTGCACAACTTGTCGCGTCGATTACGCACGTATTTCATCTCCTCTTTGTAGTCGCTGGAGAGCAACGACGCGTCGTAAGAAAGCGCCCGGTGACGGATCTCATACGTCGCGTGTTTCGTGGCGCAGCCGATTGCCAGTGCTGACATGACGAGCAGGTACGGCAGTCGCCGAACAGCCATGCACAGCGTTGGCTGGTTGCAGAAGGTTCCAGTCTTCATGACACCCTCCCCCCTGGCAATCTCTGATGATGTCTCGATAGAACATCAGAGAAGCCGATCGTGTCAATCAACCGATCTAGGCCCCCCATTAGGTGTGGGGCGTGGCTCGACGGGAGTGCGCGAGCGGCGACGCGCTGATAGATGCTTGCGGCAATGGAGTCCGATCACACGCGCGCTTTGCGCATCCTGTTTCTTTGCCTCGTCTGCATCGGCCTCGGTCAGTCGATGCTGTTCGCGATCTTGCCGCCGGCGGCGCGCGAGATTGGACTGTCGCCGTTTCAAGTGTCGACCATCTTCGCGAGCTCGGCGGCGATCTGGGTGTTCGTCAGTCCGTGGTGGGGGCGGCGCAGCGACGCCGTTGGGCGACGGCCGATCATCCTCATCGGCTTGCTCGGTTACGCGCTGTCGATGGCGCTGTTGGCAACTATGATCAAGGTCGGCGTTGCCAAGTTGCTGCCGGTGATGGCGGTGTATCCACTGATGGTGGCCTCGCGCTGTCTGTTTGCGCTCTTCGGTTCCGGCACCGGCCCGGCGTCGCAAGCCTACGTCGCTGATCGCACCACGCGCAGCGAGCGCACCGCCGGCGTCGCCCTGGTCAACGCGGCAATGGGCTTGGGCGAAACCGTCGGCCCGGGAATCGGCGCGGCGCTCGCCGCCTTCGGTCTGCTCACGCCACTGTACCTATCGGCCGGCCTCGCGGTCGTCAGCGCGGCGATGATCTGGTTCTACTTGCCCGAGGACAGCGCCCCGCACGCGCATGCCGTCGAGCGCCCGCGCAAGCTCAAGCTTCGCGATCCGCGTGTGTGGCCGTTCCTGCTGGTGGCAACGTCGATGCAAGCGGTGCGCGCAACGACGGTCATCACCCTCGCGTTCTTCTTGCAAGACACGCTGAAGCTGACGTCGCAGCAAACCGTGCAGTACTCGGGCATCGGCTTCGTCACGCTCGCAGTGTCGGGGCTGTTCGCGCAGCTCGTCCTCGTGCAGCGCTTCCGGCCGTCGGCGCGAGTGATGGTTCGCGTCGGCCTGCCGCTCATGCTCGCCGCGTTCATGCTGTTCGTCGCGGGCAGTAGCTTCGTCACCTATCTGCTCGCACTGGTGCTCTTGGGGCTCGGCATCGGCCTGGTGCGCCCTGGCAATGCGGCCGCCGCTTCGCTGGCCGTCGAGCCCAACGAGCAAGGCGCGGCCGCCGGTCTCGTCGGCGGCGTGTCCGTCATCGGTAACGTGTTCGGTCCGATGCTGGGTACGCAACTCTATCAACGGTGGCCGATTGGTCCCTACTTGTTGAACGCGGCCATCATGGCTGGCGTCTTCGTCTACCTGCTCTCGAATCGGCGGCTGCGAGTGGTTCGCTAGCCCGCGAGTGCCGGCAGCACGTCGCTGGCCAGCGATCGAATCGACGCGAGCGCGACGTCGCGCGGAATGTTCGCGGAGCCGGGAACAATGTGACAGAAGTCGAGGTTGAGCGCTGCGAGTTGTTTGAATCGGGCGATGGCGATCTCCGGCGGGCCGGTGATCGCGTACCAATCGATGAACGTGTCTTCGAGTGCCCGGGCGTGCTCGGCCGAGGCTTCGGTGTGATGGCGCATGTCGTAGTGTTCGCGCAGGAAGCGCGCCGCGTTCTGCAGCGGTAACGGGAGGCGGGCGAGCTTCGACCCGGCAAACGCCGAGAAGCGGGCAAAGGTGGCCACCGCGCCGCGCGCGGCGTCGCGGGCCACGGCGCGGTCGGCGTGGACCACGCAGTTGACGAAGGCGCCGAATCGTAGCGCCGCGGGATCGCGTCTGGCCGCCCGCGCGGCGTTGCGGGCAATCTCGATCGCGCCGGCGAGGTGTTCGATATCTGCGCCGACGGCGAAGGCGATGCGATCGGCGTGGCGCGCGGCGACTTCGATGACGCGCACGCCGGTGGCGGCGACTTCGACCGGAACCTTGGGTACGTTCACCGCGCGCAGCCACTCGATGCGACTCGCGAACCCATCGCGATCGACCGTTCCGCCGCTCAAATAAATTTGCAGCGACGCCAGGTAGCGCTCGAAGTTGGCGAGCCGGTCGGGTTGCTTGCCGATGCGTTGCACCGACGAGTCGCCACGCCCGATGCCGCACAGCGCGCGGCCGCCACTTTGCACTTGCAGCGCCAGCGCGGCCGACGCGGTCACCGCCGGATCGCGGGTGACCGAGTTACTGACGCCGGGGCCGAGCCGAATCTTCGTCGTCGCGGTCGCCGCGAGCATGAGTTGGCCCCACACTTCCGGCGCCATGTTCTGACTGTCGGGAAACAGCAACGTGGCGAAGCCCAGGCTCTCGGCCAAGCGCGCCAAGTTGATCGCACGCCCCGGCAGCGGCGGCATTAGGATTCCGAGTTCCATGGCTAACCCTCCATCCTTTGCAGACTTCACCCTACTTCTGCCGCAACACGCGAGGCAATGGCTCGGATGAAGCGTGGATGAAGCGCCGCGGCGCATCGAACCGCGCAGGCAGGGGGTTGAGACCCAGCGCACGACGCTGACGGTCGATGCCCACGACTACCTCGCCAGCCTCGTCAATCCGGCCAACGAGTCGCGCTTGTTCACGTCCACCGACGATGGTCTACTGACGAGTATGACCGATCCGCGCAACCACACGTACCAGTTCACGTACGATGCCAAAGGCCGCTTGATTCGCGACGACGATCCGGCCGGCGGGTTCAAGACGCTGACTCGCATGGAGCAGAGCAACGGCTTCACGGTCACCCTCGGTACCGCCATGAACCGCTCGACGAGCTATCAGGTGACGCGCACGACCACGGGCGCGGAGGATCGGGTGAACACCTTCCCCGACGGTTCACAAACCACGACCGACATCAGCGTCGACGGAACGCGCACGAGCGCCTTCCCCGACGGAACGATCACCACGGACACGCAGGGTCCCGATCCGCGCTTCGGCATGCAAGCGCCGGTCACGAGCAGCTCGACGCTTTCAACGCCGCTCCGGCTGACGCGCAGTCAATCGAGCGCTCGCACGGTGGTGCTGGCGAATCCTGACGATCCGCTCAGCCTCACGTCGTTGACTGACACTGCGACACTCAATGGTCGTACGTCGACGACGGTATACAACAGTGCAGCGCGCACGTTGACGACAACCACTGCGGCGGGCCGCCAAACCATCACCACACTCGACGCGTTGGGGCGCGTGATCGGTCTACACGTGGGGAACCTCTCGCCGGTGCAATTCGCACTCGACAGCCGCGGCCGCATCGCCGCGATCACGCAGGGTACGGGCGCGGACACGCGCACGCAGACGTTCGGCTACCGCACCGACGGCTACCTCGGGAGCATTCTCGACGCGCTCGGTCGCACCTTCGGCTTCGAGCCTGATCCCGCCGGACGGCTGTTGCGCGAGACCTTCCCCGACGGGCGTGTGCTCGCGATGACCTACGATGCCAACGGCAACCTCGCGTCGTTGATTCCACCCGGTCGTCCCACGCACGCCTTCGACTACACCGCGGTGGATCTCGAATCCGAGTATCTTCCCCCTAACCCCCAACCCCCAGTCGCGAACCCCCGCACTTCGTACTCGTACAACTTGGATCGCCAACTCGATCTCATCACGCGGCCCGATGGCCAGACTATCGACTTCGTCTACGACAGTGCGGGGCACCTGAGTCAGCAACTCTTGCCCGGCAACCGGACCATCACCTACGCGTACGACGCGAACACGAAGAACCTCACCTCGATCACCGGCCCAGACACGGAGACGTTGGCGTTCACGTACGACGGCTCGCTGATGCTGAGCGAAACGTGGAGCGGGCCCGTCACCGGCTCGGTGAGTCGCACCTACGACACCGACTTCCGCGTCGCGAGCCAGAGCGTCAACGGGGCGAACTCAGCAAGCTTCGGTTACGATCCCGACAGTCTGCTTACCAGCGCGGGCAGCATGACGCTGACGCGCCACCCACAGAACGGGCTCCTCACTGGGACGATGCTCGGCGTCGTCAGCGATACGATCGGGTACGACACGTTCGGGCAGCCGGCGACCTACAGTGCGAGTGTAAGCGGTAGTGCGGTGCTCTTCGATCAGTACACTCCCGATCCGCTAGGCCGCATCACCGAGAAGACCGAAACGATTCAGGGCGTCACCGACACCTATGCCTACGACTACGATCTGGCCGGCCGACTGAGCGATGTGCACCGTAACGGCGATCACATCAGCCACTATGACTACGACGCCAACGGTAACCGCACCGGCGGCTACAACCAACAGTGTTCATCCTTCGCGAACGTCATCGTCGACAACCAAGACCGGCTGTTGACCATCGACTGCGGCGTTTCGACTTTCAGCTACAGCTACTCGGCGAATGGAGAGCGCTCGAGCAAGGCCACCGGCACCAGTCCAACGACGTACGACTACGACGCCGTCGGGAATCTCCGCAGCGCCACGCTGCCAGACCTCACGTTCATTGAGTACATCGTCGACGGTAAGGGACGGCGAGTTGGGAAGAAGGTCAATGGTCAGCTGACTCAGGGCTTCCTATACGACGGGCAACTGCGCATCGTTGCCGAGCTCGACGGTAGCGGGACCGTGGTCAGTCGTTTTGTCTACGGCGAGAAGGCCAACGTTCCCCAGTACCTGATCCGCGGTGGGGTAGCCTATCGGTTGATCTCCGATCACCTCGGTTCACCTCGGCTCGTTGTGAATTCCGCCGACGGCAGCATCGCGCAGCGGATGGACTACGACGAGTTCGGAACCGTTACTAACGATACCAACCCCGGCTTCCAACCGTTCGGCTTCGCGAGTGGACTCTACGACCGCGACACCAAGCTTGTGCGCTTCGGCGCGCGCGACTACGACCCAGAGACCGGGCGGTGGACCGCGAGAGATCCGATCCGGTTCGCTGGAGGCGACGCGAATCTGTACGGATACGTCCTCAATGATCCGATCAATGGCATTGACCCGAATGGTTTGTGGAATGGGAACATCTTGCCACTCGATTTTAGAGATCAGGACAACGAGTGCTCCCCACCGGTCCGGGCCCTCAATGGTAACAGCTGCATGAAGGAATGCTGCCAAGCCCACGATGACTGTTATAGGGAGAACCAGTGCTATTCGTCATGGATCGGAAACATACTCGTAATCCCCAATCTGTTTCCGTGCGAACAGTGCAACCTGAAAGCCGCCGCGTGCATTCTTTCTAGTATTGGCCAATCTGGATGCCAGCCGCCTCCGCCCCCACCTCCGGATCCGTGCAACCCATGATGGACGCCTTTCGCGGTTGTCTGTGCGTCGGAGTATGATGATTCCAATGAAGCCAATTTCGCGGCTCTATCACGTGGTGATTGGCAGCGTCTGCGCTCTGGCGTTCCTTTCTTCGGCGTGCAATCAGCGCATATACTGGCTCCCAGAATCAAGCTTCACCCTATCGCCTGATTCGAGACTCCCGCGGTGGTTTGCAATCCCAACTGGATACGAGCGAAAGGACGTGACTGTCCGGATCTACTACTATTTGCCGCCGTTTGGGAAGTATGATTTCGAGGCAGTGCTTCTCGGGCCCGTTCCTGAGTGCCTCCAACTTGAGCACAAGCTGGGGACGGCCCGATGGCATCCCGAGAGTGAGCGGAAGGGGATTACCACATACCCTGGCTACTACATCGCATCGGTGGATGGCATCGAGGAAGTTATAGAACATAGAAAGCAGGAGCCGATCTTCTACATTTCTGATGACCCAGCGCTGACGCGAGAACTCAAACGGCCGTAATTCCATCGATCCGCAACCGGGCGCTCACTGTTGAGTGTATGGCGACGCGGCTGGCGATGGCGACGTGGCCAACGCGAGTGAAGGCAGCCCCCGCCTCCACCGAAGCCGAATGACTGTACGGAGGAGAAATTCAAAGAGCGCGGGAACTACGAAGTCTACCCGAACTACTCGATCATTGCGGTGGACGGAGTTGATGAAATATTTGAGCATCGACAACGCGGACCAATTCTCTACGTCGTGGACAGAGAGGCAGCGGAAGCAGGGTGTCGCACGGCGGGCAAGTGACCTTTGGCCTGTCCGGTGCAGTCGCCACCAACGGCACCCGGTCGCGAATCTCCAGACCTTCTCTGAATGCCACGGTTGTTTACCGGCCAAGGGGGCATGATGTCGATGAAGCCCACTTCGATGTTGCATCGCGCGGTGCTTGGCAGCGTCTGTACCCTGGCAATCCTGTCGACGGCATGCAGTCAGCGCATATACTGGCTCCCGGAATCAAACTTCACTCTGTCGCCTGACTCGAGGCTTCCGAGGTGGTTTGCGCTTCCGACTGGATACGAGCGAAAAGACGTGACTGTCGAGATCTACTACTATCTGCCACCGTTCGGGAAGTATGATTTCGAGGCGGTGCTTGTTGGACCCGCTCCTGACTGCCTCCAGCTGGAGCACAAGCTAGGGACACACAGATGGCATCCCGAAACTGAACGGAAGGGCATTACCAAAGACCCTGGCTACATCATTGCATCGGTGGATGGCATCGAGGAAGTGATCGAACATAGGGAGCGGGGGGATGTTTTCTACATTTCCGATGACCCTGAGCTGACGCGAGAACTCAAACGGCCGTGATTCCATCGATCCGCAACCGGGCGCACTATCGAGTGTGTGGCGACGTGGATACAGACGGGGTCAGCCCTTGAAATGAGAAGTATGCTGGCGGGTGCGCTCAGATCGAGCGGTGACCATCATCGAACATGACGGTAGCGGCAATCCGAGCGCGATCGTCAGTCCCTATGGCCAACGCACGACGCTGACGGTCGACGCCCACGACTATCTTGCGAGTCTCGTCAATCCGGCCAACGAGTCGCGCTTGTTCACGTCCATCTGTTCTTCTCCACGATTCCTCTGCGCCTATGTGTCTCTGCGGTGATCCTTCTTCTGTTGGTGATCAATCCTACAGTAGGATCTCGCGTCCTAGGATTTCGCGGGCAAGCGCACGGTGGCGGTGCCGGTGACCCAGCGATCGCCCTCGGCGCTTTGCAGGATCAGATCGCACTCGATGAAATTGCCGTGATCGCTGGAGTGCTTCTCGGTGATCACGCCGTGCACGGTGAGCGCGCGATTGGGGTACACCATGCCGCGAAACGTCGCGCTCAGCCGCACCAGCGCCGCGTCGGGATTCCAGTCGGTGATCATGCGCGAGAACAGCGCCATGCTCAGGTTCCCCGGCACGATCTGCCCGGGCAAGCCTTCCTGCTTCGCGTCCTCGTCGCTCATGAAGCGCCGGCCGGGCATATCGGCGGCGAGCGCGTAGCGCTTCACCTGTTCGCCCGCGAACGTCACTGAGAAGCCCGGGATCTCGTCGCCGACTTCCACTGTGTCGAAATTCGCCCCGCTCATCGAAACATCATCTTCTGATCGATGGTGGCCACCGACTCGCCGTGTTGATTGGTGATGACCGAGCGCAAGACGAGGAACACCATGCTGCCGGTGCGACCGGTCTTCTCGTAGATGTCATGCACCGTGCTCGACGCGGTCAGCACGTCGCCGACGCGCACCGGAGCGCCGAAGTCGATGTCTTTGCCGGCATCGAAGCCGTTGCGCCCGAGGTTCGGCATGTTGGACGGCATGAAGTGCTTGCCGCGCAGCGCGACGACGAACGTCGGCGCGCCAACCAGCTCGGCGTCGCTCGCGGTCGTGTAGCGCGGATTGGTTTCGCCCACCGCTTCCGCGTACTCGCGCAGCTGCGCGGCGGTCACCGGCCTGAAAACCGTGTGGTCAAACTCGTTGCCGATGATTTTCTTGTCGAAGGTGAGCGGCATGATCGTGAGGCGTGAATCGTGAGTCGTGAGCCGTGAGTCGGGGCTATGACGCTTTTCGGGCTAGGTTGGCGCGGAAGTCGATCGGGCGATACGAGCCGTGGCGCAGCTCGTGGACCAGATCATCTATAGAGCGGATGTCGCGGTCGAACTCGGTGGCGCAGATGCCGATGAAGCTGACCAGATGCGAGTCACTGCCGCCGAACGATTTGTAGCCGTAGCGGTCGATGATCGCTTGCACCCGTTCGTTCTCACCGCGCCGGCTGCCGCCGTTGAGCGCCTCGACGGCGACGACACCATCGATCGGTCCCTTGGTTTCATAGTGTTCGCACAAGCCGATGGTCGGTCGACCCGGATGGCAGGGCAGGGCGAGACCGCCCATCTCGCTCACCGCGGGGATGAGTTCGCGCGCGTTCAGCCGCACGTTGGTGAAATCAAAACGGTGCGTGATGTCGTCGTTGACGCCGTACACCAACACGTGGCCGTAGTCGGTCTCGACCTCGGCGCCGCGTAGGATCAAACAGCCATACTGGTCTTCGAGCGCGCGATAATCGGTGTCGGGATTCCACTGCCGGTGTTCGGTGAGCACGAGACCGTCGATCGGCACCTCGGCGCGCTTGCGCTGCAGCCACTTGAGATAGGTTTCGACCGGAGCGCGGCTGTCCTCGGATGCTTCGGAGTGGGTGTGGAGATCGAGAATCATCTTGAAGACAGTTGGCAGTAGGCAGAGGGCAGTCGGCAGTTTGGAATCAGAGGGGTTTGAACTTTGGGATGGTGACTTCGGGTGTCACGTCTTCGAAGATGACTTGCACGGGCATGCCGATCTTCACCTGCGCCGGATCGCAGTCGACGATGTTGGTCAGCATGCGCACGCCTTCGTCGAGTTCGACGTATGCCATCACGTACGGCAGCGCGTCGCGAAAGCCGGGGGCTTGGTTCTGATGCGTCACGGTAAAGGTGTACACCGTGCCCCGCCCGGACGAAAGTACCCACTCGGTGCGATCGGACAGGCAGTGCGGGCAGAGCGCGCGCGGATAGTAGCGGAAGGCGCCGCAGTCGTGACACTTTTGCACCCGCAACTCGTGGCGCTGACAGGCTTCCCAGAATCCCTTCGACTCTTCGTCGATGCGTGGCAGCGGCTTCGCGTATTTCTTCTCAGCCATCGGTCTCGCCTCAATCAGTCTCGCCCCAAGATGAGAGTCGCGCCACTGTGGCGCAGACCGAGCATGCCGCCGGTGCCGTGACAGAGCGCGATCGCGCAGTCCTTCACTTGGCGTGCGCCGCACTCGCCGCGCAATTGTTTGGTGGCTTCGATCACCAGGAACATGCCGCGCATGCCGGGATGATTCGACGACAGGCCGCCGCCATCGGTGTTGATCGGCAACTCACCGCCGAGGCCGATGCGGCCGTCTTGTACGAACGCACCACCTTCGCCCTTCCTGCAGAAGCCGAGATTCTCTAGCGTCTCGAGCACGGTGATGGTGAACGAGTCGTACACCATGCACATGTCGATGTCCTTGTGCGCGACGCCCGCCATTGAGAGTGCGCGTGGGCCAGACTGCTTCGCTGCCATATCGGTGAGATCGCGCACGCCGGCCGCCGTGTGGCACAGCGCTTCCGACGCACCGAGGATTTGCACCGGCTTCTTCCTGAGATCGCGCGCGCGCGCCGCGCTGGTGACAACGAGCGCGCCGCCACCGTCGCTGATGATGCAGCAATCCAGCAGGTGCAACGGCGACGATACGATGCGCGACGCAAGCACGTCGTCGACAGTGATCAGGTCACGGAACTTCGCCGCCGGATTGAGTGACGCATGGCGGCGAATGGTGACGGCGATCTCGGCGAGTTGCTCTGACGTGGTCCCGAACTCGTGCATGTGGCGCTGCGCGCACATGGCGTACGAGCCGACGACGGTGGGTCCGTAGGAACTCTCGAAATGATCGGGCGGATCGCCAGTGAAGCCACCACCGGTGCCGACGGCGAAGCGTTCCGACGATGCGGTGCTGCCGTAGGTGATCAACGCGACGTCGCACAGGCCGGCGGCAATCGCGGCGGCGGCGTGGCTGACGTGCGCGACGAACGACGAGCCGCCGATCGAAGTCGAGTCGAGAAAGCGCGGATTGATGTTCAGATGCTCGCACAGCGACATGATCCCGATCGGCCCGACACCCGACGTGAAGAAACCGTCGACATCCTTGATCGTCAGCCCGGCGTCGGCGAGCACGCCGCGCGCGCTCTCGGCGTGGATCTGGAACATGGTCTTGTCCGGCGCCCAGCGGGTGGGGTGCTCGTAGACGCCGGCGATCACGGCTTTGCGCTCGAAGCCGCTCATGCGATCGGCCCCCTCTCTGACTCTCCCCCGTTGCCAGAAGTGGCAACAGGGGAGAGGACCCACGCGTGACCTCCGGTCCCCTCCCCTGTGAGCACTTCCGCGAACGGGGGAGGGCTAGGGTGGAGGCCGCCCAGCACGGCAATGGTGCTCACTGCGCCAACCTCGCCAGAAACTCGTCGACGGCGGCGTTGAATTCCGCCGGCTTCTCGCTCGTGACCGTATGGCCGGTGTCTTCGATGACGACGAGCTGCGAGCCGGCAATGCCGCGCTGCAGCTCCTCCGACTTCGTCACCGGCGTGATGCCGTCGTCGCGCCCGGCGATGATCAACGTCGGTACTCTGATCTGCGCGAGCCGTGTCGTGATGTCGAACGCGTTGCACGCGAGGAAGTCGAAGTAGCGCACGCGCGGATCGGTCTTCACCTGCTCCATCCAGGCTTCGCGCATGATCGCGAAGTCGGTTTTCGGCGAGAAGGCTTCGGTGGTGAACGGCTGCTGCGCGCGCCCGCGCATGACGTTGTGCCAGGTCTCGATCCGCTCGGCGGACAACTCAAACTTCGCCGCGGTGGCAACCAATACCAATGCCTTGACCTGCTTTGGATGCGCGATCGCGAACTCCATCGCGATCGCGCCGCCCATTGACCGGCCGATGAGGACGAACGGACGCAGCTTCAGCGTGTCCGCGAACGCTTTGGTGAAGTCGCGGTACGCGGCGATGCTGCGCAACCCTTCGGTGCTGCCGGAGCGGCCGTGACCGGGGAAATCGAAGGCAATGGGGCTGTGCGCGGCGCTGAAGTGATCGAGCTGTCGGTTCCAGGTATTGGCGTTCGAACCGGCGGCGTGGATGAAGAGCAGCGTGGCGCCGCGGTCGAGGTCCGGTACCTCCCCGGGAACCGTCGTGGCGCCAGCGTGGAAGTAATTGACGGCGAGTCCGTCGATGTAGGTGTACTTACTCGGCATCGAACGTCTGGGAGAGCGCAACGACCCGCGCCGGTATCGCAACCGCATTCCGGGTTGTCAAGCAAACGAGCACCCGATCGTCTTTGCACAAAAGAGGTTTCCGCCCCTCGATACGCCGCCCTTCGATACGAAGCCTTCGGCTTCTACTCAGTGCGGCTACTCGGGGAAGCGGTATTTTCTCGGACAGCCGAATGCCCGCTTGCCCGAGTAGATCGCGAAGCGATCGTATCGAGGGCCTTCTTGTGCAAAGCCAACCAGGCAACCAGGCACGTATCAACCGCGCATGCCCATCGAGGCGGCGGCTTCGTGCAAACTCGCGTTCGCGCTTGGGCGTGCGGCGACGCGGGTCATCCACGCGGCGAGGTTGCCGAGCGCGGGATCTGCCGGCTGGCCCACAGTCGCGCCGAAGTCGAGCGCGCAGTAGAGAATGATGTCGGCGATAGTGAAGCGCTTGCCGGCGACGAACGACTTGCCCGCCATCAATCCGTCGAGCCACACCAGCTTGTCGCGTACGATCGCCTTCAAGCCGTCGGCGGCCTCCGGCAGGCAACGCATGCGCGACTGAAACAGCCCGAGCCCTTCGGCGTAGCGGAAGGCGTTGTAGAGATTCTCGGTAATGTTGAGTTCCACACGGCGCTGCCACATGCGGGTTTCGGCCCGCTCTTCCGCCGTCGTGCCGATGAGCGCCGGCGTCGGATGTTTCTCTTCGAGATATTCGAAGATCACGACGGTCTCGCCGAGCACCCGGCCGTCGTCGAGTTCGAGCGCCGGGATCTGCCCACCGGGATTGCGATCGGTGTACGGAGGCTGCCGGTTTTCCGCGCCGAGCAAGTCGACGGGCGCTGTCGCGATTTTGATTCCCTTTTCGAGCAAGAACATGCGCAGCGCGCGTGGATTTGGCCCCATCGAATCGTAGATTTTCATCGTCGCCTCCAGTGCCGGTAGTGATCGTAAGAGCGCCGCACGCGGCGATGCTCGAGTGCGTGCATGGTCGATGATTGGCAGCGCAAACACAAGTACCCGGCTAGTGTGCCGGCGGGCACCGGACTATTTTGAACCGGCAACGATTGCCGCCCGGAGGGTTTCGCGATGGAGACGATCAAATTCTACTTCAGCTTTCGCAGTCCGTATGCGTGGCTCGCCTTTCACCGGCTGGAGCGCGCCTTCGCCGGATTGCCGGTGACGGTTCGGCGCATCCCGGTATTTCCGCCGCCGGAGTTTCCCAACGATCCGGCTGCGCTCCCCGTGAAACTTGCGTACATCGTACACGACATCACGCGGATCGCGGCGGCGTACGGCTTGCGGATCAAGTGGCCGAAGGTCGGGGGCACCGACTGGATCGTTCCGCACGCAGCGTATGTGTTTGCGAGCGATTGCGACAAGGGCGATGCATTCGCGTTGGCGGCGTTCGCGGCGCGCTTCAGCGAAGGCCGCAACCTCGGCGATCACGAGGTGCTCAGTGATGTCGCTCGCGCATGTGGACTCGATGCCGCCGCGACGTTGCGCGCGAGTGCTGACGCCACCTTTCATGAGCGGGTCATGCAGGGTCTCATGGAAGGGTTCGGCGAGGGCATCTTCGGCGTGCCGTTCTTTGTCTACGGCGAGCAGAAATTCTGGGGCAACGATCGGCTGGAATGGGTGCGACGCGCAGTGTGCGAACGTCTCGGTCAAACCGTGCCGGCGCTCGACGCGGACCTCATGGCGTCACCTGCCCATGGACCGAACCTTCCAATCCGTCATGCCGGCGATCTCTAAGCCGGCATCCAGGGGAGATGTGGGGAGTGGATTCGCTTGAAGATTGCGGGAATGACGGACGGGCTGAGATCTCGTTGACCGGTTCATCGGCACTCCAAGCCGGCGTCCCGTCGGTTGGGCCTCTCAGGGGTAAGCAGGTACGCGCGCGGTCGCATCGCTTGTGCGGCGCATACGACCCGCGCTAAGCGTTGGCCATTTCGCGCAGGAGGACAGCATGGACCCAGCTATGAAGAAGACGGCGCTCCGCATGATCCCGTACGGACTCTATGTGTTGACGGCGGAGACGTCCGACGGCCGCTTCGCGGCCGCCACGGTGAATTGGGTGACGCAGGCATCGTTCGAGCCGCCGCTGGTGGTGGTCGGCGTCAAGACCGATTCGAACGCGTTCCCGGTGATCAAGGCCAGCGGTGCGTTCGCGTTGAACGTGCTCGGCAAAGGCCAGCAGGCGCTCGCCTTCGCGTTCTTCAAGTCAGTGACACCCGAAGGCGACACGATTGCAGGCCAACGCTTCCGGCGCGGCACCACCGGCGCACCGTTGCTCGAGAGTACGCCGGCCTTCGTTGAGTGCCGGCTGCGCGAAGTTGTCGAAGGCGGCGACCACGCCATCGTCGTCGGCGAAGTCGTCGATGCGGGTGTCGCCAAGCCACCCGAACGGCGGCCGGACGATGCGGTGCTGTGGCTCAAGGATCTCGGCGAGAAGACCTTCTACGGCGGATGATGAGACGCTGCGTCGCACGGCCAGCTACAACCGGCCGTAGGCGCGCAGTACCGACAAGGCATCGAGCGTCCAGCGCGCGCGCCACTCGTTGCGCGCAGTCTCACCGGGCGCGTCCCAGAAAATTGGCCAGCCGCCGTCGGCGGCTTGACGCGCAGCCAGATCGTCCAGGTGGGCTTCGATGAGCGAGTCAGAGAACAGTCGCCGTTCGGGCGTCCGGGGACTCGGCGCGAAGTGCAGCGGGGTGAGTCCGTAGCGCGTAACTGGTACGTCGGCGAGGAAGAAGTCGGCGGTCGGCAGTTGCGTCGCGAGCTGTTCGGTAAGCTCGCGTGTGCGGCGCTCGCCGCCGAAGTTGTCGAGGAAGACCAAGGCGCTGCGCAGACTGTGCGCGTCGCCGATGACGGAGTTACGAAGCTCTGCCCAGCAGTAGGCTGTGGCGCGTTCCAGCCAAGGATGCTGAATCCCTTGCCAGTGGAGCTGGCCGGCAATGCCGCTGGTGAAATTGAGCGACGGCTGCAGCGCGGAATCACCGTTCCAATGCGCCGCCCGCGGATGCTGGTGAGCCGTGGCGAGGATCGCCGGTACGGCGCCGCTGGGTGCCGCGATGGAGGCGAGGAAGTCGCAGACGCGACCTCCGATCTCCGCATCGCGAGCACCTACTTCGCGCAACGTGGTCAGTGCGAAGTCGACGAAAACCGGTTGGCTGTCGGGGCCGCGCAGATCCGGTTCGAGTGCGTGCCCAAATCCGCCGTCGCGATTCTGGTAGGCGCGAAGCGCATTGACTACGAGCTGCGCATCGTCGTCGAGAAAACGGCACGCGAACACGCGCCGCTCCAAGAGCCGCGCATGCGTCCAGATGAACTCGGCGGCCTTGGCGAAACGCGCGTCTCTATGCATGGGTCCCTCCGGTGCCGAAATCCGCTAGACCGCCGTGCGCGACAGCACGTCCTTCAGCTTTCGCAGCCTTCGATAAACGTCGTCGTGGTCAACATCGCGTTGCGGCTCGCGTTGGTAGACGAGGCCCTCGCGCTCGCTCCACTTCGGAATCAAGTGCACATGGGCGTGAAACACGGTCTGACCGGCGAGGGCACCGTTGTTTTGGAGCACGTTGTAATCGTCCACTTGCATGGCCGCGGCGACGCGCTTGATCACGACCAAGATTTCGCCGAGGTCCTCGTCGTGCATGTCCGTGAGCCGCGAAGCATGGCGCTTGGCGAAGAAGACCACGTGCCCTCTCGCGAACGGTTCCGCGTCGTTCATAACGCCGATGATGTTGGCGGTCTCGACGACCACGCGTGCGCGCAACTGACCGGCGGCGATTTTGCACAGCAGACAGTCCGGGGAGTTCATCTCAACATCTCCATGTGGGTGCGAGCCATCGAGTTGCTTCCGATGTTGCGCACGCCCGCGCGAGGCCCGCGATACGAGAGTTGAAGGCTCGCGATTCGACTTGAGTGCATGGTGGGTCGACTCGAACCCTGTGCGCTACAATCTCTGCGCGCCAGGGAGCTTGCCGAGTGCGCGATCGAACGTACCGAGCGGAAGATGGCCGGCCTTGCGCGCGATCTCGAGGACGAGGCAGTCGGAAAAGCCGACGGACGGCTTCGCGCGGAAGTGCGCTAGGGCGGAGGCAACGACATCGGCGTCTTGCACCGTCAGATCCTTGTGGTTCAAGAGCATTGCGACTGCGGTCGCAATCTCCGCCGGGTCCAAGTTGTAGACCGAGGCCAGAACCCACGTGACCTCTGCGAGTACGAGGTGAGGAACCCACGCTCCCCTGGCCACGAAGGCCTCCGACGCCGCGACTTGTCTGGGCTCGTCGCGCGTGATCAACCGAACGACGACGTTGGTGTCAACGGCGCGCATGCCGCTTTCTCATGTGCCGCCGCACGCCGTCCTTCAGTTCCTCCATGGTTCGAGTCTTGGGTGCCTTCGCGAACAACGCGCGATGCACATCTTCTGATGAGTAGCGCCCGGTTCGGCGAACCACGATGTTCTCGCCGTCCTCCTCCCACTCCAGCAACGAACCGGGGCCAATGCCGAGTTTGCGCCGAACCTTGGCGGGCACCGAGACTTGCCCTTGTGCGGTCAACCGGGAGTGAGCGAGCGGCATGTCGATCAATTACCAGGGTACTGCACGGACCGCAACGCTATCCTTGGCTCTTCTCGCGCATCGTGACTTCGTCCCACAGTCTGATGCGGTAGCCGTCGGGATCGAGCAGCTCGGCGCCGTACCCCCAGTCGTTGCGCTGCGGCGGGTACACGAACGGCACGCCGCGTTGTGCGAGACGCTGATGCCACGCCTCAACGTCGTCGACCTGGCAGGCGAAGGTTGACACCGCGGTCGCGACGTCCTGCTTCGCCTCGACGAGAATCAGCGTGAAGTCGGCATCGTCCTGCACCGCCGCAACGCGCCGGTCGGCGAGTTCAAACTCCGGCTTGAGCCCGAGCGTGTTGACGTACCAGTTGCGCGTCGCGCGGTAGTCGCGCACCGCGAGAGACAAATGGTTGAGCTTGATCATCGCGGCTCCTCCGAATCCGTTCCATCAGTTCAATCCGTTGTAAGCCTCTCCGCTTGTCCGCGCAGCCACTCGATCACCGCCGCGTACGGCTTCACGCCCGGATCGCAGTGGCGCAGGTCGGCGAGGGCGTGATCGACGGCGAGCGCTTCGTGGCAGACGAGGTAGGCGAGCGCAATCGACGGTGCGCGATTGATCCCCTCGGTGCAGTGAACGTAGACGATGCGGCCGTCGCCGATCAGTCCGTGCAGCATCCGCAACGTGCGTGGCAACGCGGCGATCACCGCCTGGGGATCGTAATCGTGGATGCCGATGTTGTGGAAGGCGATAGCGCGCGGCTCGCACGCCGCACGCATGCGCTCCATGGCCGCGCGCGGCAGATCGATGTCGACCTGCTGCAGCGACAGCACGGCGGTGATCCCCTTGCGCCGCACGCGCGGTAAGTCGGTCGGGTAGATCGAGGGGCCAATGTAGAGATGCGGGCGCAGCCGGCGCATGCGCATCGCTTACCTGCAGCGCCAGCGAGATTCAAACATGGCGTCTGCGGGCAATGCTCAGTGCCGCTCCATCGGCGCGCTGGCAAGGCGGTATCACTTGCTGGCTGGTTCGTGCTGCACCGATTTCGGTCGCTCGACGATACGTCGCGGGGTACGAAACCTGCACCGTGCTGGAGCGATCGAAGGGAGTTGCATGATTGCGCGCCGGTTCAGGTTCGGAGTTCTCGCGTCGCTGATCTGGCTGGGTGTAGCGGGTCGGGTAGCAAGTGCTGCGACGTACTACGTGTCACCGTCGGGCAACGACGGCAGTGTCGGCAGCATGCTCGCCCCGTGGCAGACCTTGCAGAAAGCCGGCGACGTGGCCGCGGCCGGCGATGACGTGATCGTGCTGGCGGGGACCTATCGAGGATTCCGCGCTCGCAATTCCGGAACGGCGCTGGCGCCGATCAGATTCTTGGCTGTGCCCGGCGTGATAGTGACCTCGCCGGGCGTGGCGAATGCGAACTCGGACAATATCTGGGTACGCGATGCCGACTACGTCGTCATCGACGGCTTTGAATCGCATCACGCGCCACGCGCCGGTGTCGCGGTCCAAGGCGAGCCGGAAACCAACGCCACCGGCGTAGTGATCCGCAACTGCTTCTGTCACGACAACGGGCGCTGGGGCATCTTCACCGGCTTCGCCCGCGATCTCCTCATCGAAGACAACGAGACGTCCTTCTCTGTCGCCGAGCACGGCATCTATGTCTCGAACAGTGGTGATCGTCCGATCGTGCGGCGCAATCACGTCCACGACAACCACGCGGCGGGCATTCAGCTCAACGCCGATCCGGCGCAGCAAGGGCCCGATCCCACCGATCCGCAGGGCGACGGCATCATCAACGACGCGTTGGTGGAGGCTAACGTGATCCATGATAACGGCGTGGGTGGCGCCGCGGCGATCAATCTCGCCTCGGTACGTACGTCGCTGATCCGCAACAACCTGCTCTACAACAACCACGCCAGCGGCATCGCTGGGTGGGACGACGGCGATGGGAACGAGTGGGGCACGCGCGACAATCGTTTCGTCGGCAACACCATCGTGCAAGCGAGCAACGGCCGTTTTGCGATCGGATTGAAGGACGGCAGCATCAACAACCAGGTGCTCAACAACATCCTGATCCATCCGGGTGCGCGCGGCAGTCTCGAAGTCGATCCATCGAGCCAACCCGGCCTGCAGTCGGATTACAACGTCGTGGTCAACGTGTTCTCCGACGACAGCACGTTCTACAGCTTCGCGGCCTGGCAGGGGTTCGGGTTCGACGCCCATTCGTTCATCGCCGCGCCCGCGGCGGTGTTCGTGAACGCGGCTGCCGACGACTACCATCTCGCCAGCGGCAGCCCGGCGATTGATGCCGGTACGCCCGTCGACGTGTTGCCCAACGATCTTGATGGCGGTGTTCGACCGCAGGGGCTTGGCTTCGACATCGGTGCATACGAGGCGGATGGCGCGCCAGGCACACCGGTGCCATCGGCGACCGCAACGCCAACGCCGAGCCCGACGCCGCGACCGACTCCCTCGCTGACACCGACGCGCCGGCCGTCCAATACCGCGACGCCGACTTTGACACGTCGCCCGACCGTGACGGCGACGGCGTCGCCGAGTGCGACGCGCACCCGCACGCCATCGCTGACGCCGACGCGCACGTTCACACGGCGGCCAACCATCACGCCGACGCGTACGTCTGCCCGACGGCCGACGCTCACGCGCACGCCGACACGCACGGCCACATTCACGCGGCGCCCGACGCGCACACCAACACGCACCTTCACGCAGCGACCGACCATCACACGAACGCCAACACCAACTCGTCGCCCGACCCGAACTGTGACGCCCTAGCGGCCGGTTGAAGGGCCTGCGCATGCTTCGAGACCCGCCTCTCGGCGCTCCTCAGCATGAACGGTTCTTTCCTTCTGCCACAAGATTTTCCCGCTCGGCCTGAGGAGGCGCGAAGCGCCGTCTCGAAGGGCGTGACAGTTGCTCCGACGGGCGGTTGTTTGGAGGCTTTCGATTCCACGGCCAAGGTCGCCGGACGCGCTATCGCCGCGCGCGATTCCCGACTACTTTGCGATGCGTGAACGAAAACTGCGACATCGCCGTGATCGGTGCCGGCGCCGCCGGACTTGCGGCGGGCATCTTCGCCGCCGAAGCCGCCCGCGCCGAGGGGCGCTCGCTGCGCGTGCTGCTACTCGAATCTGCGCCCAAGGTCGGCGCGAAGATCTTGATCTCGGGCGGCGGGCGCTGCAACGTCACGCACGCTGCGGTGCGGCCCAGCGACTTCAACGGATCACCGCCGGTCGTCCGCAACATCCTCGCGGCATTTGACGAGCACGCAACCGTCCGTTGGTTCGCCTCGCTCGGTGTCGAGTTGAAGCGCGAAGCGACCGGCAAGCTGTTTCCGGTCAGCGACCGCGCGCAAACGGTGTTGACCGCGCTGCTCGGAAGATGCGGTGAACTCGGTGTTGCGATTCGCACCGAATGTCGTGTGCAGAACCTGACCGGAGACGAAGCGAGCGGGTTTTCGATTCAACACATCCACGGCGCTCTGCACGCTCGTATCGTGATCATGGCCACCGGCGGCCGCTCGCTGCCGCGCACCGGCAGCGACGGTCAGGGGTGGATGATCGCGCAGCGACTCGGTCACTCGGTGACGCCGACATTTCCGGCGCTGGTGCCGCTGGTGTTGGCCGACACCATGTTCCATGCCGAGCTGTCTGGACTGTCGAGCGAAGTCGAACTCTCGACCTTCGTCGACGGCAAGCTGCGCGATCGGCGCACCGGCAGTCTGCTGTTCACGCATTTTGGCATCAGTGGCCCCGCTGTGATGGACGCGAGTCGGCATTGGACGCTCGCGCGCGGGAGTGAGCAGCGGGTAGAGATGCAGGGCAACTTCATGCCCGGCGATACCTTTGAGCAGATCGAGCAACGTTTGATTGCAAACGCGGAGTCGCGTCCACGACTATCGATCGGGAAATTGCTGGCTGAGATGTTTCCCGATCGTTTGGCCGCGGCGCTGATCCACGTGGCAGAGATGGAAGCGCAACAACCCCTCGCGCAACTCTCACGCGCGCAGCGGCGGGCGTTGGCGCACGCGCTCACCGCTTTATGGCTGCCGATTGAACGCGATCGCGGGTGGGACTTCGCGGAGGTCACGGCCGGTGGTGTGCCGCTCAATGAGATCGACTACCGCACGATGGCATCACGCAAGATATCGGGACTCTATCTCATCGGCGAGATGCTCGATTGCGATGGCCGCATCGGCGGTTTCAATTTCCAATGGGCGTGGTCGACCGGATATCTCGCCGGCCGCGCCGCGGCGCGGGCCGCTATACTCGCCGACCCCGGGAACGGCGCGCCGCTGTAACCTTTTCGCTGCCGGTGGCGTGATGATGTTAGGCGGCGGCGACAGGAGGAGTGCATGACCGTGCTGTTTTGGATTCTCGGTGTCTTCAACGTGGCCAACGGTGTCTGGATGCTCGCGTCGCCGGGGACCTGGTATCTCTATCTTCCGGCCGCGGTGCCCGATACCGGCCCGCTCAATGCCCACTTCGTGCGCGATATTGGCGCCGCGTTCACGACCTTTGGGATCGGGTTGTGTGCGGGGGCGGTGTCGGTTTCGATCCGGCGGGTGACACTGGCGGGAGCGACACTCTTCTTTGGACTGCACGCGCTGATACACGTTGCCGACATTCTGAATGATCGGCTGCACGCCGGACATTGGCTGATCGATCTGCCGGGGGTACTGTTTCCCGCGGCGCTTTTCGTCGTGCTCTGCTTGCCGCGTTGGTGGCGCGGCCAGCGCGTGTTGCGACGACCGGAGGTGAGACCATGAATCGGATCGATGGAGTAGAGCCACGACGCGCGCCGCTGTTGGCGCGGTTGGCCTTCTGGGTCGCCCGGCGCCGGTTTGGAAAGGTTCCGGATCCCCTGGCGGTGGCCGCGCATCATGCGCAGATCTTTCAGGCCTATGGTGCGTACGAGTTTGCACTCGGGCGGGCTCGCCTGGTGGATGCCAAGCTCAAGGCGCTGGCGTCGCTGAAAGCCGCCGCGCTGGTCGGGTGCCCGTTTTGAATGGATATCGGCTCTGCCGTCGGCAGAGCAGCTGGGTTGAGCGAGGCGCAACTCCGCGATCTGCCCATCTACGAACAGAGCGCGGCATTCGCGCCCCTGGAACAGCTGGTCATCCACTACGCGGTGTTGGTGACCACGACCCCGGTTGAGGTTCCTGACGCCGTGTTCGCACAATTGAGTGCGCACTTCACCTCCGCACAACTCGTCGAGCTGACCGCGGTCATCGCGTGGGAAAACTATCGCGCTCGCTTCAACCATGCCTTCGGTATCGGGGCGCAGGGTTTCTCCGAGGGTGGGTACTGCGTCCTGCCCGAGCGGTCGCCCGAGCAATCGGTTGCTCGCTGAACGGGCCCGATCGAGTACGCTCTCCGCAAAGTTTGCTGGCCACGGCACCTGTCGACGGTGGCCTTGGCACCGACCTCACGCGCCCGATTGGCGAAGCCTGCGTTCCCATCTGGAGTCGGCTGGAGTGACAATCCAAGCCCAAACAGAGCGTTTTTCGGCTGACGATAGTCAACGGCGTGCACACGCGTCCTGTGCTGGACTCTGTGCGAATGCAGAGTCTGCTATGCGCCGCGGTCTGGTCCCGATCGTGCAAAAGGGGCGGGGACCTGATGGAGAATCTACCGGCGAACCGCGCGTTTTTGCTCCTTCGGTATACGCTGATCGTAGCGACGGCGTACCTGCTGTTGGTGGAGCAAGATTTTGCGCTGCCCCCGGTCAGTGGGGTTCTGCTGATCGTGGCGGCGCTGGCGTCGAACGTGGTCTTCGCCCAACTCGGGCCGCGGGTCATGAATTCGCTCCCCTTTGGCGTGGGGATCATTGTCGGTGACACGCTGTGGATCACCGGGTTGCTACTCCAGAGCCAGCGGTTCGAAGCCGACTTCTTCTATCTGTACTTCTTCGTCCTGCTGCTGGCGGCGATTGGTGAGAACTTGCGTCTCATTGCCATCGGTGCGGTGGCGGTGTGTGTCGCCTACCTCTACGGCTTGTCGGCCACGGGCGGCAGCTGGTCGCTGTGGAGTTCACCTTCCTTGATTCGAATTCCCTTCCTGTTCACCGCCGCGGCTTTCTACGGCTACCTAGTGGAGCGCACGCGCAGCGAACGCGGACGGGCCGATGAAGGCGAAACCGAGCGCCGCCGTGCCGAGGATGCGCTGCGAATCAAGACCGTTGAGTTACAAGAGGAGGCCGAGGTGTCGGCGGCGCTGGCGCGCGTCGGCCATGAGCTGATCTCCTCGCTCGACACCCCGGTGATTCTCGATCGCTTGTGTCAGCTCACGGCGGAGGTGCTGGAGAGTGATCTCAGCTACACGTTGCTGTGGCGACCGGAGGACGACGCGTACCTTCCCGTCGCGGTGTATGGCGCCACCGCGGAAGAGCGCGAACTCACCCGCGTCCTCAAGGTACCGCAGGAAGCGATGACGCCGCTACTCGCCGATCTCGAACAAGATGACGTCGCCACCGGGGCGACGGTGCTCCCTGACGGTTTGAGCACGCCGTGGCAGCCCCACGCAGCAGACTCGCCGCGGTTGTGGATGGCGCTGCGGCGCGGCAAGGAAATTATCGGCGTGCAGACCGCGAGCTGGCGCGCGCGGGTGGATCCGTCGACCAGCAAGCAGCGGCGCATCGCGCGCGGCATCGCCCAACTCGCATCGATGGCGTTGGCCAACGCGCGCTTGGTCGAAGAGCTGAACCGGGCCAACCGTCTGAAATCGGACTTCGTGGCCTCGATGTCGCATGAGCTACGCACGCCGCTCAATCTCATCATCGGATACAACGATCTCTTGCTCGACGGCGAGTTCGGCTCAATGACGGGAGATCAGTCGGACACGCTGCGGCGGATGGCGAAAAGTTCGCATGAGCTGCTCGAACTCATCGAAGCCACGCTGGACCTCAGCCGCCTGGAGACCCGCCGCGTGCCGCTGGAGTTGAAGGATGTCCGCGTCGCCGACCTCATCGGCGAGGTCGACGCCGAAACCCAGGGGTGGCGCGAGAAGCCGGGCTTGAATTTCGAGTGGCAGGTCGCCGCGGATCACGCGCGGCTGTTCACCGATCCGGTGAAGTTGAAGATGGTATTGAAGAACCTCATCGGCAACGCGGTGAAGTTCACCGACAGCGGTCGCATTACGGTGGGAGCCAACCTCAATGATGGGGGCGTCGAGATCCGTGTCAGCGACACCGGCATCGGCATCTCGAAGGAAGCGCAAGGGATCATCTTCGAGCCGTTCCGCCAAGCCGATCGCTCGATTGCGAGTGCATACGGTGGCGTCGGCCTCGGCCTCTACATCGTCCGCCGTCTGCTCGAAATGCTCGGCGGCACCATCAACGTCGAAAGTCAGCCGAAGCAAGGCTCGACCTTCCGCGTCTGGGTGCCGGCTGATCTCCGGCAGATCGAGAATCACGCGACCGTATAGCCACCGCGCCGTGTGCTCTGAAAGAGGAATCAAGCAACTCAACCGAACGATGTGCGGACCGCAACACTCCGTGGAGGTTCCATGAGATGACAGCGAGCGAGCGTGAGGGAATGCAGGCGTTGTTGCGGTTCCTCCAGCGTGTGGGCGGGCTGGAGGCTCGCGATGCCAGCCGGCTCGAACGATTGGCGACCGACACGCCGCAGCCGATAGCCGAACTGCTGGAGCGTGAGGGGATCATCACGCAGCAGGACCTGGCGGTCTTGCTCGGCGAGGCGCTGCAACTCCCGCTCGGACGCCGGCTACCCAATCCGAATTCAAACTCACAGAGCCGCTTGTCACAGAGCGCCGCACGCGCGGCGATCGCGATGGTGCTCGACGACGCCATGACCATGCTGGCCGGCGGCGCCAAACCTGAGCTGCCGAAAGCGCAGGTACCCAAGCTCAGCGTCCCCACGCCGACGCCCGCGCCAACGCGCAGCTTCCGCGCGCTCGTGGTGGATGACGAGCCCGATCTGCGCGTGTTCGTCCGCTTCGCCATCGAACGATCCGGGCTGGGTCTGACAGTCATCGCCGCGAAGGACGCCGCCGAAGCGCTCGTGCTGGTCGCAATGGAGCGACCCGATATTGTGATCCTCGATCTCGGAATGCCGGGCATCGACGGCTTCGAAGTCTGCCGGCGATTGAAGCGGGCGGCCCGCACGAAGGCGATGCCGGTGATGATCTTGAGCGCGTTGGGGACCACGGAAAGCATTGCGCGAGCGAAGGAGATCGGTGCCGACGACTATGTCGTGAAGCCCTTCAAGCGCGAGGATTTCATCGAGCGGATTCGCCACTTGCTCGAGCGCGCCCATGGGGTGAGCGGCGCTGCCGCGTAGGTTCAGACCGGTTCGAACACCGGTAAGGTCAAAGTCAGCCGTCGAGCCTCGCGGCTGAACTCAACGCCGAGACGCAAAGCCGCCCAGCTGGAATTTCAATTTCACCTGGCTGGCGCCGGCAGCCCTACCAGCCCGTTGAAAAACCTCGCATGCTTCGAGACGCGCCTGTCGGCGCTCCTCAGCATGAGCGGTGCTCCCCTTGTGCCACAGCACTATCCCGCTCGTCCTGAGGAGGCGCGAAGCGCCGTCTCGAAGGGCGTCGCGCTTCTTCAACAGGCTGCTACATGCCAATCGCGCGTTTCTTGCGACACGGGCGCGTGTGCGGTAAGGCCCGTCCCGATCGCTCCCGCGTTGGGAGGTCGAATCCTTGAGATGAACCCGGAAAAGTTGCTCGACGCGCTGACTCCGATCGAGACCAAGGAACTGGTCGCCGCCCTTCAGCGACGTGGTCTCGTGTCGGGTGCCAGCGCCGACGACAGCGTCGTGGCAGCACCCGTCACAACAGCCGAGGAGTTTCTGGCTCAGCTATCGCCGGAAACGCGGGCGCGCGCCCAAGCAGCGCAAGCCGCCATGGTTGAGAAGTTCGGCCTTCGCGCCATCGACGTGAGCCTCATCCCCGTGACTTGCGAGGACGGTGCAGTGCGACCGGTTGTGATCGTAGCGGCCGGCAACGGCCTGAAGCGGGGCTGCTGGGACGACATTCTTTCGCAGCGACGCGCAGGAGACCTGACGATCGAAGTCGAGGGCGTCGCCGTCGATACATGCGCCGGCATGACCTGGATCGCATACGAGGCCCTGATCCGAGAACTGAAGGCGCGCGGCGCCTCTCTGTTGCCCGACAGCCGCGAGGTAGCGGAGCGAGGCGATCAACCGTGGACATGCACACTGCTCACCGGCGAAGACACGAATCGCGGCCGCGCTCCATTCGCCTTCGTCAATGAAGGCCAGCCAGGCCGAAGCTGGGGTGGCACCGACTACTTGGGCGGCTTGCGGTTTCGCCCCGCAGCGGTGATCGAGTAGTCCATCCGTGTGCAGCGACGCCACGCGGAGCTGCACGGACGACCGTGCCGGGGGCGGGCCGCACTTGTCCGTGGAATCGTCGGTGCGCCCGTCGTCTACGCCGCTCTCGAAAAACTGATCCGATATCCCAGCCGTGCCAGAATGCGCAGCAGGAGATCGGTCGAAACGTCCTGCGTGTTTCGGTTCATGATGGCGGTAATCCGCGTGCGCGAAGTCCCACACAATGTGGCAACCTGCGCGTGCGTGAGCGCGAGCCGCCGCACGACGTCGACGATCTTATCATTGAGGGTACTCCGCACCTCCATCTCCACGGCGTCGGCGGGTGTCAATCCGAGCGCTGCGGCGAGCTGGCGAGCGTCACGTGCGATGATCGATCTGCTGTTCTTCATGCCACATCTCCTTGAGCCGCTTTCTGGCGAGCGCGATCTCGTGCTGCGGGGTCTTCTGCGTCTTCTTCACGCAGGCGTGTGGGATCAGAATTCCGCGCTTCGATTTCTTGAAATAGAAGGTGCGGTAGATCCCAGCCTCGTCGCGCAATCTCAACTCTTCCACGCCCACAGCGACCTCCGGCATCGGGCGCGACAGCGGCATTCCCAAATGGTGTCCCTTCTGTAGATCCAGGATCGCCTTCCCCAGCTGGCGCTTGACCACCGTCGGAAATGCCCGGATCGTTTCACGAGCCGCCGGGTGGAAGATCGCCGGTTTCACTGGCGGAGAGTCTCAGATGTGGGACATCTCGTCAAGCCTTGTTGCTCGGCGAAGCTGAAGAAGATCTGCCGAGCGACTTCGACGATACGCTCGCCAGGAATCGCCTCTGACGGAGACCCGCGCGGACTGACAGTGCCGCTGCTCAAGAGAAATGTGGAAGGAGCGTCCCCACTTCTTGAGCGCCGGAACAGTGCTCCGGCTACTCAGCAGCCGCAGTCGATAGAAATTGCGCCAGAAGGTCCTCCGACGCTTTAAACTGGTAGCTCACTTCGGAGGACGATCGCGGAGCGCGGCTTCTATGTCCACGACACGCCCGTGCTGGATGTCGTCGAGGCCCTGCCAGAAGGAGTCGGGAATCGCACTGTCCTCGAGTCGATGGACCATCTCGAAGACTTCGGCTTGCTCGTCCTTTGGGAGCGCCTTGATCTGCTCGACGATTGCCCTTGCGTTCATGGGTGCATCCTAGCTGCATCCGACGGTATCGCACAATACGCATGCCCTCCGGCCGCCGAGGGTGTGCTACGGTGGCGGCGTGAAAGCCGGCAAGTCCGATCTCACCCGCGAATTCAAGCGTCTCTTCCGCAGCATGAGCTTCGTGTCGCGGCATCCATCGCTAAACCAGCGCAGCCAGCAAGCGGAACGCTTCGCCGAAGTGTACCAGCAGCTCGGTATTTTGTGGGAGTTCCTGGCGTTGCGGTGCACGCACGTCGGGGGCTGGCGCAAGACGCGCGAGGGCAAGCTCGCGTGCAAACTGTGCGGGACGATTCGGGGCGCGACGGAGCGCTGGTTATTGTTGTCGCGAGACGGAAAAAAGATCATCGAGCGCAAGCGGTCCCCGAATTCCGGCGAGACGTTTCCAAACAAGAAGGCCGCGAGGGTTCTCGACAACACCATCGACTTCCACGGCACCACGTTGAACGTCGCTGTCCACAACTCGTATCGCTCGCGTTTGTTCCAAGGTAGCAAGCCCGACGTCTGCATCACGGCCGACCGCATCGTGCGCGTGCAGGAAGGCGGCATCGAGTGCTGGATTGGAGTTCCCCCGGTTTCGTGGACACTTGATCCCTTTCGAGGGAGAAGGAGTTCACGATGCGCCATCGCAAGCGCGGCGAGCGTCCGCCGTACGGCGCGTTCGTCTTCGAATTGCGCAAGCGCGTCTTGAAACGGTTCCCGATTCTGGTCGAGTACGACACGCGCGGCAAGCTCGTCGGGGTCACGGCTTTTCGACCGAGCCCCGCCGCAGCGGCATCGCAAGACGGCACGACATGCAAGCCCTCTAGGGAAACGCGTCACGCGCGTCGCGAAGAAGGACCGGCCGAGTAGCCCGATGCGCGCGGGCACTGAATCCCTCCGTTGCTTGCTGCCGGAAAAAGCCGCTGATCAAGGCGCGGCCCAAGGTCGGCGTACCCTCACGGGCGATGGATCGGGCCTGTCCACCTAAATTCCAGTTTCGAGGGCTGACCCCCAAGCTTGCGTGACCCCGAGCTTGCAGGGGGACGCACTAGCGGCCTGTCAGCGCGGCGGCGAGGTCTGGTTTGGCCTCAACCATCGCTCGGCGCAACGCCTCGAAGTGGAACGCGAAGATCGACCGATCGTCTACCGGCCAATCGGCGGGCGGTATCGTTGTTACGAAGCTAAAGACCGACGGTCCGTATAGAATAGGTGAGGAATACGCATCGTTGTAGATCTCGGACGCCTGACCCTCGATCGTCTCATTCCAGATCGATACGCCGCTCACGGTATCCTGAAGACGGAGTTGCAACTTTACCCGTGCCGTTGTCTTGATGGAGGGCACACCCAGGAAGTCGATATAACAAGTCGGGAGACCAAGGAGGAAGCAAGTCTTCGAGTGTACCAACGGTGATTCAAGCAAGGTGCCATCGAGCACGTAGCGATATCCGGCTGCACCGTTCTGGCCGGTGTAAACGACTGCCTTGAAGAGACCGGAAGCTCCGAGGTCGTCGGCTATCGTGCGCGCGAAGCTCGCTGGGTATGTGTACTGTTCGAAGTCGGGTGCTGTTGGCTGCGCCCCGTCCTCGCTCTGTAGCTTCGCAGTCTCGTCTATGCGCTCGAATGGCAAGGATACGTAGGGCACGAGCGGCACCAAGGCGATCAGTGCGCGTCCTTGAGTGCTGTAAAGCCGTGGAGGGCGCTTGTCATCGAATCTCTGCACGGCGAGCGACGCGTCGATGGGCGCCGGTCGCAGAGCCGTGGCGGTGGTTCGGTATCCGGTTGTCAGTCTCGCGTTGACGGGACAGCCGGCGAGGAGCGGAGCCAACACGAGGAGGCACAGCGCTTTAGGTTTAGCGGCGATGCGAGCCCCTGTTCCGGACTGCCTCATGTACCCACGCGCAACGCTTGAAATTTCATGAGGCTGGTTCATCTCAAGTTTTCCCTGTGACTCCCGCAAGGCTAACGAAGCTTGTAGAAAAATCCCGTGGCGGTTTGCAAGCGGCTGCCCTGGTGGGCGCATGGGGAGGGATTCAAGGATTGACCCGAATCAGTGACTCAAGGACAGGTGTCTAGGAATGCTCGGATCGAATTCGCCGCCGCCTCTGCGTCTGTGCCGTCGACCTCGAGATCGAAGCTGAATGTGGGAGCGACCTTCTCAAGCCACAGGTCGTAGAACCGACCGACGACTTCGCGGTCTGCCGTTTCGCTGATGTTCTTTCCGCTGGGTCGCGAGACCACGCGATCTACGCAGACAGCGCGATCCGCCTTCACGCGAACAATCGCGACGCGATGGTCGCGCATGAGCCGCTCGACAATTGGACGGTCGCTGACACCAGTGGACTCGATGGCGACGGGCAATACCGACCGCGCAAGCTGATCGCGGTAGGAGCGTACCAAGAAAGCACCCACCTCCTGGATCTGCGCTCGGAACTCCTCTCCAGTGCCGAATCGCTTTCGGAGGATGGGTTCGAGCTCGACGTAGGACATGATTGCCTGCTGAGACAGATATCTCCCGAGAAAGGATTTCCCCGAACCCGGCGGGCCCATCAGGATGATCGCGTCGTATCGTCCTGCCATTCGTCACTCACCATGCATTCGGTCGGTTGGCGTAATCGCGGCGATGGGGGTGCCGTCGTAGTCACCGCCTCGAACGCCGAGGAACGCGGCGATGGTTGGCGCGATATCGGTTACCGCCATCGGAACCGCCAGTTCTGCCGGCACGATGCCAGGGCCGCTCGCGGCTAGAAAACCATTGGGCATATGATTTCCCGAACGATAGATGTGGTCTCCCGAACGCCCGAACGGATGCGGCTTCAGGATCTCTCCGATCTTCGGCGACCCCGCCGACGCAATCGGTGCGGTCCGCTGCCACACCACGAGCAAGTCGGGAAGCCGGTCCGCATGCTCGCCGCGGTAGATCTCGCGGGTGCGTATCACGTCCTGCACCAGTGGTGTCCCCGTATCGAGATTCACCAACTCCCGCAGGTCACGAATCAATGCCGTGCAAAGCGCGTCGTACTCTGCTCCGGGATGAATCACACCGTTGGGTTCCCGGCCGACGAGATTGATGCGAATGGCGCCGCTGATCTCGTTGTGCGGCAGCACGAAGCAGCGACGCCGGCGCGTCGCGACATAATGTGCGCGACGACGCGCCCAATCGAGACGGTGGTGAGCGCGCTGGCGGATGCTGAACGGGACGCGCTGCCACACCGACTCGATGCGAGCGATGCGCTGCCGCGTGCGCACCGCGTCCGCGCCGTCGAGCCGTAGCAAGATCTCGTCGAGCAACGGCTCGCCGGTATAGTTTGCGGACATTCCGAGCGGGGAAAATACGATCACCGTGGTCTCCGCTCCGGCGCGTTCAAGCAACCGGCCGACGGCAGCATCGAGCGCCATATAGATTTGCTTGATTGGGTTACCGAGCGTAGCCGCGGCCGCCGCGTCGTGCTGTGGATGCGCCGGATCCAGAAGATGCCAGCAGCGGTGGCCGATGCAGTGGCTCTCCTTGAAGACCGTCAGGAAGAGGTCCCAATCATCGTGATCGAGGTAGTGAGCAGCGAGCGCGGCTTTCTTGTCAATGCCGGCGAGCAGGTGATCGCGAAACGCATCATCCGCTCCGTCCAGATCGCGGTTGCAGACATTCGACGGCTCAGCCCCAAACTGCGCGACGACTTGCGCGGCCAGGCTCCGCGGCCAACTTTCGACATGAGCATGGTCGTGCCCATGCACCGACCAATCGACGAGTTGGATTCCGTTGAGATCGTCGGCGAGGGGACACTTGGGCACATCGATGATGGCGACGCGGCGCCCGGCACGGCTGAGCGACTCCCACAATGGCGGCCGCTTGAGATCGGCATCAGCGAATGGTTGCAGCTCGTAGGTTCCCGGCCGCAACTGTGAATAGAAGTAGCGGCCGTGCTTGGCCGGTGAGACGCCGGTGTACAACGAGGCCCACGTGGCGTCGTCGCCGAATCCGGGTGGGCTGGTGAGGGCGACGCTGACTCCGCGCGTGCGCAGCGCGCGGAGCACCGGCAAGTCGCCCGCATCGCTCCACTGCCGCAACAGCGTGGCGTCGGCGCCATCGAGCCCGATGACTAGCAGCTTCGCCGGCATTCCAGATGGGTGAGCGGTCGCTCGGCGAGGCTACGTCCAACTGGTGAACGGACTTTGCGAGAGATCGGAGCGATCTCTCCACTCGTCATTCCGGCGAAAGCCGGAATCCAGGATCGAACCCCACGCCGCCTGGATACCGGCTTTCGCCGGTATGACGGACCCACCGGAATCCGTTCGGTGAAGCCGGATGAAGGCAAATGGCAGAGGAGATGGGCAGGGAGTGAATCGAACACTCGACACAAGGATTTTCAGTCCTTTGCTCTACCGACTGAGCTACCTGCCCGTGTGCGGGTTGCGTGAAGGGCTCTTCGTGTACTGAATGCTGCCGGGGCAGTCAAGACGATTGCGGAGTGCGGAATGTGGAACGCGTAGCTAGGAGCGCAGCCGCGAGACTTGCTGCTCGACGAAGTCGAGCACCTGGGCTTCGAGGCAGGTGTGGTTGAGCGCGTTGATCTCTTGCACTCCCGTCGGGCTGGTCACGTTCACTTCGGTGAGATAGCCGCCGATGATGTCGAGACCGACGAAGTAGAGTCCGTCGGCGCGGATACGCGGCGCCAGCGCGGCGCAGATCTCGCGGTCGCGCGCGGTCACTTCGCTGTGGACGCAGGTGCCGCCGACGTGGATGTTGCCGCGCAGTTCATCCTCGCGCGGGACACGGAGCGTAGCGCCCAACGGCTCGCCATTGAGCATGATCAACCGCTTGTCACCCTCGCGCACGGCGGCGAGGTAGCGCTGCGCCATGATCAGTTGCGATCCGTTCGCGGTGGCGGTCTCGAGCAGCGAGTTCAGATTGCGGTCGCCGCGTTGGAGATGGAATACGCCGGAGCCGCCGCAGCCGGTCAGCGGCTTGATGATCATCTCGCCGCCGACCTCGGCCATGAACTCCTTCAAGCGAACCGCATCGCTGCTGACGAAGGTTTCGGGAATCACGCTGGGGAAGTTGAGCGCGTACAACTTCTCGTTGGCCTCGCGGAGACCGCGCGGATGGTTGAGCACGAAGGTGCGGCGCCCATCAACGAGGCTCAAAAGCTGGGTGGCGAAGAAGTACGCAAGATCGAACGGCGGATCCTTGCGCATGAAGATCGCGTCGAAGTCCTGCAACGCCTCGGTGCGTTCCTCGAATAAATGATAGTGCCGCACCGTCGCGCGCTGATCGGCCGGCACGCGTTGCACGGTGGCGCGGCGTACGCGCGCGTGCGGCGTGCTGTGGCGCACGAACATGTCGGCCGCGTCGCAATGGAACACCTCGTGCCCACGCTTGAGCGCCTCCAACATGAAGACGAAGGTGGTGTCCTTGTCCGGCAAGACCCGCTCGAGCGGGTCCATGACGAAGGCGAAGCGCAAACTCGGCATGACGGGCTGATGCTATGAGGAGAGCAGCCTTCAGGCAAGCATTGCGCGCCGCATCACGAGCCGACGAGCGCGCCATCGCCCCAGCGGGCTTGGGCCATGGCGATGGCTACGATCGCCGCGGTTTCGCCACGCAGGATGCGTGGACCGAGCGACACAACTTGTACGCCGGCGTCGCGCAGCGCGTGGATTTCGTCTTCGGCGAAGCCGCCCTCGGGGCCGACGATGATCAGGACTGACGACGCGGTCGCGGCCAGTGGCGGCATGTCCGCCAATGGCCGCACCTCCGACGAGCCGGCGGCCTCCCAGCACACCAGCCGCAGGTCGGCGCGGCGCGTGGCGAGCGCAGCGAGCGGCTCGGGGCCTTCGATTGCGGGCACGACGCTGCGGCCGCACTGCTTGGCGGCGCTCACTGCAATGCGCCGCCAGCGCTCAATGCGTGCCGCGCTGCTGCCGCCGAGCGTGCGCTCACAGGTGAACAACACGATACGGCGAACACCGAGCTCGGTGGCCTTCTCGATCACGAGGTCGAGCTTGTCGGCCTTCAACAGCGCGACCGCGAGGGTGAGATCGAGCGACGACTCGCGCGCGCGACTCCGCCGTTCGGTCACGCGCAATTCGACACGGTCCTGATTCAACGACTCGACCACGGCGTCGAACACTCGGCCGCGATTGTCGAATAGCTCGACTTGCGCGCCGGGACGAACGCGGCGCACGCGCAGGTGATGACGTTCGTCGCCCGAGAGCACGGCGCGCTCGCCAACTATGGCGCTGTCGGGAACGAAGAACCTTGGCGGCGTGCGCGGGCTGCTCACGAGATCGCCGCCAGATCGAGCGTGACCCATTCGCCGGTGCTGGTGCGGTCGTGCTCCACCAAGCCCACGGCGGCAAAGGCCGCACGCACGGCCTCGGCCTCGCTCAACAGAATGCCTGAGGCGATCAGGTGTGCGGTGGGGGCGAGTCGCGCCCTCAAGTTCGGTGCGAGATCGATCAACAGCGAGCTGAGGAGATTGGCGACGATCACATCGAAGCGTTCGCCGGCGGCCGGCAGGTGCTCACTCACGCTCACGCTGTGGCTGACACTGTTGCGTGCGCAGTTCTCGCACGCAGCGCGGCAGGCTTCCGGATCGATGTCGACCGCGGCGACGTGGGCGACGCCGAACTTGGCGAGAGCGATGGCGAGAATGCCGGAGCCGGTGCCGACATCGAGCGCGCATTCGAGCGAGCGGCCGGAGGCGTGTTGCTCGATCAATTCGAGGCAGCCTTGCGTCGTCGCGTGGTGCCCGGTGCCGAACGCGAGCCCCGGATCGATCACGATGGCGATGCGCCCCGCGGGTACGTCGCTGATCCACGGCGGGATTACCGAGAGCCGCTCGCCGATCGTCAGTGGCGGGAAGTGCTCCATCCAGTTGTGCGCCCAGTCTTCTCGCTGCAGCACGCGTGTGGCGATGCGCGCGGGAGGAAGCGCTGGGTCCATGATCGCCAACTGATCGCAGAACGCTCGCAGCGCAGCGAGTTGGTCCGTGGCTTCGAGGGCGAGGTAGGCGGTGAGCGTCACCTGTGGTTCGCCGGCGCTCTCGGCTTCGTCGCTGACCAAACCGGGGGAACCAAGATCGAGGAGGAAGCTAGCGACAGATTCGGCGTGCGGGCTGGCGACCGCGACGGTGGTTTCTGTCCAGGCGGTTGGCATCTTCGTCACGTAGGCTATCGCTTATCGCCAGTCGCTTATGGCATATGGTCGCAGAAATGGCATATCGCTGATCGCATATCGCGGATGGACAGAGAATGGATAGCGCGACGAGCGATCTGCCATAGGCTATAGGCGATCTCACCATGTCATTCCTCGTCATCGGTCACCGCGGTGCTGCCGGGCTCGCGCCGGAGCACACGCGTCCCTCATTCGAGCGCGCGCTCGCCATCGGCGTCGACATGATCGAGCTCGACGTTCAGCTCTCGCGCGACGGCGAACTGGTGGTGATTCACGATCGCACGCTCGACAGGACGACGGCGGCCAACGGCCCGGTACGCGAGCAGACGTTGACCGCATTGAAGGCGCTGGAAACCGGCGGCTGGTTCGGCGAGGCGTTTCGGGGAGAGCCGCTGCTGACGCTGACGGAAGTGTTCGCATTGCTCGCCGGTCGGGCGACGCTGAACGTCGAGATCAAGAGTCCCGAGCCCGATTGGGAGGCGACCGCGCGTGAGTTGGCAGCGGTGCTGCGCCAGGCGGACGCGCTCGCGTCCACGGTGGTATCGAGCTTCGAGCTGGGTGCGCTGGCGGCCGTACGACGCATGATGCCGGCGGTGCCGATCGGCGTGCTCTGGCATCACCTCGACCTGGAGCCGGCGTGGGTGGCGGCGGCCGAATTGCGCGCCACCTCCTTGCATCCGTATGCGCCGCTGGTCACGGGTGATGTCGTGCGCCACGCCCACGCCCACGGCTTGCGCGTGCATACGTGGACGGTCAACGAGGACGCCGAAATCCGCCGCGTGGCGGCCGATGGAGTCGATGGGATCATCAGCGACTTCCCCGATCGCGTCGCGCGTGTGCGAGGGGAGGAACCCGCTTGACACCCTGGCGAAAGGCTCTAGAGTGCCGCAGTGAAACCGTGAAGAAACCGAGCATCATTTGCCGCGACACTGTCGCTGCGAATCGCACTTCTTGATGAATACTCTTGATCTAGCCCTGGCAGCCGTCGTGGCGTTGTTCGCGTTGCGTGGATTCTGGCGCGGAGTGTTTCGCGAGAGCTTCGGCTTGCTCGCGCTCTTCGGCGGTCTGTTCGCGGCGTTGGAGTTTGCCGCCAGCGGTGCGGAGGTGTTGGAGCACTACGTGACGCAGCCGGTGGTGCGCGAAGCGACGGCGTTTGTTGCCATCTTCGTGGTGACACATGGCGTGATCACCATTGTCGGTGTGGTGCTCGATCGTGTGGCCGGGGGCGGGCTGGTAAGTAGTCTCGCGGGAGTTGCGATCGGCGCCGGCAAAGGAGCCGTGCTGCTCGCGTTCGTTCTCCTGTTCGTGCATTTGTTTCCGCTGGCGCCGAGCATCGATGCCCGCATCATGGAGTCGCGCTTGGGGCCGCCGCTGATCGGCGTGGCGGGCAGCGTGATGCAAGTGGGTCTGGGCGTGGCTCCCGCGACTAGCACCAATCCGACGTGAGCCGTCTATGGCTGGGAAGATCCCCGACGATACAATCCAGGCAATCCGCGACCGGGTGAGTATCGTCGAGGTCGTCTCCAGCTATGTCGCGCTGAAGAAGGCCGGGCGGAACCATCTCGGCTTGTGTCCCTTCCACAATGAGAAGACGCCATCGTTCACGGTGAACGAAGAGCGCGGGTTGTTCCACTGCTTCGGCTGCGGCGTCGGCGGCACGGTCTTCACCTTCGTGATGAAGATGGAGCGGGAAGATTTTCCCGGAGCGGTGGCGAACCTAGCGCGGCGTGCGGGCGTGGCGCTGCCGGAGCGGCGCGACAGCGATCCCGGCGCTCAGCGGCGCGAACGATTGGTGGCGATCAACACCTTTGCCGCTGACTTCTTCCGTCAGATGTTGGTGAGCCCAGACGGCGAGCGGACGCGCCGCTATTTGACGACTCGGGGTGTGGCGCCGGCGATTGCCGAGCGCTTCGGTCTTGGCTTCGCGCCGGCCACCGGGAGCGCGTTGGCGCGCGCGATCGCCAGCAAGCACCTCGACACCGCGCTGGCAATCGAACTCGGACTGCTCGGTCGTGCGAACGACGGCCGCATCTACGATCGCTTCCGCGGCCGCCTGATGTTCCCGATCCGTCACGGTGACGGCCGGGTGATTGCGTTCGGTGGCCGCATTCTCGACGGCGAGGGGCCGAAGTATCTCAACTCTCCCGAATCGGTGCTGTTCCACAAAGGCGAGGGATTGTACGGGCTGTTTGAAGCCCGGCAGGCGATTCGCGATGTCGATCGCGTGGTGTTGGTCGAGGGCTATCTCGACGCATTGGCGTTGGTGCAAGCGGGGATCGCGCACACGGTGGCGACACTCGGCACGGCGCTCACCGTCGCGCAGTTGCGTTTGTTGCGCCGCTTCACCAGCACCGTAATCGCGTTCTTCGACGGCGATGCCGCGGGTCAGAAGGCGGCGGAGCGCGCCTTCGGCATATCGGCGGAGGCCGGCGTGTGGGCATTGGGGGCGTTCTTGCCGGGCGGAGTGGACCCGGACCTGTTCGTGCGCAAGCAAGGCGTCGAAGCGACGCAACAATTGCTGCGCGATGCGAGCCCACTGGCCGAGTTCTACTTGTCACGCGTGGATCCTGGCCCGCAGGCGCCGCTGCCGGCGCGTGCGCGGGCGGCAGCGGACGTGGCGCGCGTACTCGCATTGGTCACGGATCCGTTCACCTACGACCTGCTGGTACGGCAAGCGGCGGAGCGACTGGGCGTGACCGAGCAAGCGTTGCGAAAGCCGGCGGTAGTGCCGCGACCGCAGCCCAGCAATCGTCCAACCCCGTCGGCCAAGGTTGTTGCACTGCCCGCCGAGGAGACGTTGCTGATCGAGGCGATGGCGATGGATCGTGAGGTCGCGCAGTGGGTCGAGCAGCAGGCGGTGCTCGACAAGTTCCGCCATCAGGAACTCATCGACGCCGGGCAAACGATCCTGCGGGCCTGGCGCGAAGGACACGACCCTGCCGCTCTGGTCGACGCGTTGCCGCACGCGATTGCGCAGCGCTTGACGGCGTCGTCGCTGAGTGAGGGGTCGATGGCGATGGAGCATCGCATGAAGACTGCCGAAGACTGCGTGGCACGGATCGAACGCCGCGCGCAGCGAGCCTTGGCGGGCACGGTCACCGCTGAATTGCGGCAGGCCGAGCGTCAAGGCGACGATGCGCGCTGGCGGGAACAATTGGAGCGGCGCAACCAGCTGCTGCGTAGAGAAGGGGGCGGCGCGTGAGTCTCGTCGGTCGTGGATTGCGACGCATCGGGGCGTCGCATCTGGTGCTGGTGTCGGAGCCGTGGTCAGCCACGGCAGTGCCGCACTTCGCCGCGAATCTGCGGCTGAGCGCCGGCGTCGCCTTGGCGATGCTGACGCCGCGCGAGCAAGAGGTGTTGCGGTTGCGCTTTGGAATCGGCGACGCGGGCGCCCACACGCCCGTCGAGGTCGCTGAGCGCCTGCAGATTACGCGCGCACGGATTCGACAGATCGAAGCAAACGCGCTACGAAAGTTGCGACACCCCAGCCGGAATCGGCGAGTTCACGGGGTGGGTCTGGGATAGCGTGATCGACGGGCCCATAGCTCAGACTGGTCAGAGCCGCCGGCTCATAACCGGTAGGTCCCAGGTTCGAATCCTGGTGGGCCCATGACCATAGAGAAGGAAGGGACAAGAGCGTTGGAGCAACAAGCCGAAGCAGAATCAGAAGTGGAGCGGTTAGCCAGCCTACAAGAACTCGATCGACACCTGCGCGACAAAGTTGAAACGCTCGCAACCCTGGAACGCGAAGTCGCCGCGATGGAAGTGGAGCTGGCCACGCATCGGGAAGGGGTAACCGCGGCGCGGGTACAGCGTGACGCGCGCGACCGGGAGCGACGCGAATCGGAAGCGCGGTTGGAAGACGAGGAGTCCAAGATGAAGGACCGGCGCATGCGGCTCAACCGCGTGCGCAACGAGAAGGAGCTGGGTGCGCTTCGCCGCGAGATCGAAGTCGGCAAAGAAGCGAATCAGCAACTCGAAACCGAGGTGTTTGCGCTGCTGCAGGCGGTCGAAACTCTCGACGCCGCGCTCGTCGAACGCGAGGGTGCGCTGGCGGCGGTGGAGGAGAAGGCGGCGACGTTGCTGGTTGGCCACCGCGATCGCATCGCGGCACTCACCGGTGAAGTGGACGGTGAACGCAACGCACGTGATCGGGTCGCCAACTCGCTCGGCACCGAACTGCGTGGCAAGTATGAACAGATTTTGGCTCGCCGTGGGGCGACGGCGGTGGTCAGTGTGCGCAACGGGACGTGCCAGGGATGCCACTTGCACATTCCGCCGCAGTTCTTCAACGAGCTGCAGAAGAGCCGATCGATACGGCTGTGCCCGAATTGCCATCGCATCCTCATCTGGCGACCGGAGCCGCCGGCAGAGGCGTCGCGGACCGCGCGCTAACAGAGATCAACGGAGTTCAGTGTGGTGGGCCGGAGAGGATCAAGCGGTCGCTCGCTGTTGCACTGGCGACGGCGAGAGGAAAGTCCGGACTCCGCAGGGCAGGGTGGCCGCTAACGGCGGCCCCGAGTGATCGGGGGAAAGTGCCACAGAAAGGAGACGGCCCCGGCGCGCAAGCGACGGGGAGTCGGTGAAACGGTGGGCTCGCCCCACCAGCGGCGATGGAAACCTCGCCGCTCGGCAAACCCCACCCGGAGCAAGACCAACAGGAGGGTTGCGTTGCCCGCGCTGACCCTCGGGTATGTCGCTCGAGCCGGTTGGCAACAACCGGCCCAGAGGAATGACCGCTGCCCACCGCGTTAACGGTGGGAACAGAATCCGGCTTATCGATCCTCTCCGGCCCACTTGATCGCGCTGCGGCGTGCACACCGAACAACGATGTGCATGCCGCGGCGCTTACGTTGACAATCTCTCCAGCCGCCATTACGCTTTCGGCGCATGCAGCCGACCCCGTGGATCACGACACCGACTGGCGCACCGCGGCCGCGAATGGCATCGGATGCGATGACGGCAGACCCGGCGTACGGTGCACTCTGAACGCGAACGAGGTGGAGATCGAGACACTATGGACGAGAAGGATCGACTCGGAAACAAGCTGCGTGAGGCGGAGAAGGGGCGCGAGGATCAGTTCTTCGCGCAGCGGGATCGCGAACTACTCGCGAAGCTCAAGAGCGCCAAGGCGGATGAGGCCGACGCTGCCTTGACGGACGCGGTACGCATGCGCTGCCCCAAGTGTGGCAACCGATTGCATCAGGCGACCCGCCACGATGTCACCGCGGATGAATGCCGGTCGTGTCACGGCATCTGGTTGGATCACAATGAACTGGAACGGCTGGCTGAGCGCGAGCGCGAAGGCTGGGTGGTCCGCTGGCTGCGGAGCATCACGCAGCTGTGAGCGAATCAGCCGCGTGGCTATGGGTTGAGCGGAACCACGCGGACGATGATCTGCGCCCGTGGCCCCACGTGGGCGGATCGGTCGCGCAACTGCACCGTGACCAAGGTATCGCCGGTGGCGAAACCGAACCGGCGCGCGATCTGACCGCAGTACTGCGTGCTCGAGGTCCGGTTTACAAAGTGAGACATTCCGTCCGAGAATACCGTGCAGGCATCGATCGCCCCGCGCGATCCGGGAACGCCGTCCCCCGTCAGGAATCGACACCCGAAGTCATTGAGGCGGTCGGAGATCTCTTGCGTGACATCGAAGCTGGGCGGGTTCACCGCGGGTACGCCGCCGATCACAGGTAGCGAGTTGTCGCACACCGCGGGGCTGCCATCGCCGAGCGGCTGAGTGACCTGAATCTGCAGATCGGGACGCGTCGTGGGGTCGCTCGGATCCGACGCGAACGCCGACATGCCGACCAGTGCCCTGCTGTCTCCTGGTTTACCTTCGACGACGATGCTGAAACCGAAGCCGAGGTGCCGCTGATAAATCGGAATCCCGTCAGTGGTGGTGCCACTCGGCGGCATGACGGTGTCGTCGGAATTGACCACACCAAAATATGTGACCACTGGTCCGCTGCCGGCGATGGCGGTCGCGGTAGCGCTGGGCGTCAGCGTGCGAGTGCGCGTCGGTGTCCGCGTGGCCGTAAATTGCGGAGTCGGGCTAAACGTTGGCGTGCGCGTGGACGGCAGACTGTTCGTCGCGGTGAGGGTCGCCGTTGGCGTTGGCGGTGAGGTGCGCGTGCGTGTCGCAGTGGCGAGCTCGGTCGTGCCGGTGCGCGTCGGCGTGTTGCTCGCGATCGGCGTGCGCGACGCGGTCGCGGAGGGCGTGCCCGACGGCGTCGCGGTGCGGGTGAGCGTTGCCGACGCGGGCGTTCGCGACGGTGATGCGGTTGCGACCGTGCCGGTCACGGTCGGTGTCGATGAGTTCGACGTTGTGGGCGTTGCGGAGGCGGTCGTGGTGGCCGACCGTGTCGGCGTGCGACTCGCGGGCCGCGTGGCCGTGATCGTCGCAGTGCGCGTGGCAGTCGGTGGTTCGGTTGCGATCGGCGTCGGTGTTCGCGTTGCGGTGCGCGTGGCGGTGGGGGCGCTGCCGACTTGCACGACGATGCGCTGCACCGGGCCCGCCTGACCGTCACCATCCACCAGTTGCACCGTCAGGAGCGTTCGCCCGCCGGGAAACTGGCGGAGCGCTTCGACTTGGAGACAGAACTGGGTTTGCGTTGCGCCGCCAATCCAATCGGGGTTGCCGAATTGGTTGAGTGTACAGGCCGTCGCGCGTGCGGTGCTGACGAGGAAGCCGCAGGCGAAGGCGCGCAACGCTTGATCGATACTCGCGCCCGCTCCGAAATCCACGGGATCGATCGGTCGAACGGTGCCGGGGCAGCGATCGAAGCTTCCGTTGCCCAACGTGTGCTCGCTCTCGATTTGCAGATCGGGGCGGCCGATGAGCGGCTCGACGGTGCGACCGACCGCGTTGCCGTTACTCCCAGTCGTGCCTTCGACCACCAGTTTGAACCCGACGCCGACGGGCCGCTGAAAGACCGGCACGCCGTCTTCCGTCGTCGCGATCGGTTGCGTCGGATCACCGGCGGCGCTGGCGAGGCCGAAGAAGGTGACCACCGGCCCGTTCGCCGGCGGTCCGCCAAGTAGGCGCAGCAGCGCCGGCAGATCCGCGGCGCTGACGACTCCATCGCCGTTGACGTCCGCGTCAGGGCAGGTGACCGGGCCGACAAAATTCGCGATCAAGGCAGCAATATCCGCGCTATCGAGCCGGTTGTCACAATTCGCGTCCCCCGGCAACGCGGCGGGCGCGGCAGCGACGACGGTGATCGATAGCAACAGGGCGGCAATCAGGGCGCGGAACATCCGACCAAGCAGAAACTCATTTGATCGCCGAGACTGAGGAGACAACCACACCACGCATCCAACCACGTTCGTTCGCGCTTTCGTTCGTGCCCTGTCGGCGACAGAGCGCGACACCCTAGCGAGTCGCGCGGCGTTCGTCTAGTGGATTGCGAGCGGGGCGCGGGCCCCGCTCGCTCGAACGAAATCAGTCGGACATGTGCGTCAGATGGTGCAGCGTGAAGTGGTCGTCGTCGAACTTGCTCTCAATGAACTGTGAGCTGTAACGCCCCGCCAGGCACGAGCGATTGGTCTTGTCGTTCACGCCCACGACCATGTTCTGGGTCACGGTCTTGAAACTGCCGTCTTCATTCTGCGACCAGTGGTAGGCGCACATCGCGTTGTAGAAATACTCGCCGGCGCGGTTGTGGACCAGCTTCCAATAGATGCGGTACATGTCCTTGTCCATGTACATGATGACCTTGCCGAAGTTGTAGTAGGGATCATCGGATTCGCCTTCGATGATCCACACCGGCCGAGGGACCATCGCGAGGTTTTCCACGATCAGCCACGGTACACCTTTGCTGCCGGGAGTCTCGTAGCCACCCTTGAAGTAGGGGATCTGCACCTCAGAGCGTGTTTCGCTGACTTTCTTCTGCGCCAGCGGATACGGGCTCAGCACCGGGGCCAGGATGTTGCCCTCGCCGATTAGCTTCCACTTGTAGTATTCGACCTTGCCCGCGTAGCAATAGAGATCGTCACCGAAGATGTCCAAGCCCGCGACGGGGTCCGAGCGCGTAGCCGCGTTGACGCGGCGGACACGACGCGTGGAGGGCACATAGAACCAAGACTGATCCTGCGAGGTCCAATCGTTGATCCGTTTCGTCAGCCCGCCGACGCCGTCGACATCCTGCGGCTCCAGCACGCTGGACATGCTGGTGTCGCGCAGGCCCTCGGGATTGGGCAGCGGCCCGGCAGAACGGCCGAGGAAGGCGTTGACGTGGAGCCATACCTTGAGGCGTTTGAACTCCCCGCTGCCGTCGATGCCATTGAGCGTGAACGTCGCCCCTTGGCCGTTTCCCATCGAGTTGGATGCCGAGAAGTTCCACGCCATTTTGCAGGCGGCGTTGGGATCAGCCTTGTCGATTTTCGGGAACGGATAGCCGAAGTAGAACTCCGGCACCTTGCCGGTCCTCACGTCCTTGAGGCCGCAGGTTGCGGCATCGACGTCGAACTTTCCGTCGTTACCTTCGCTCGCGCTCCAGAACGCCTTCGAGTAATTCTGCTTGAACTTGTCGGGATCGACGGGGACGACTTTGTACCAGTACTGGCCGTCCTTCACGCGCTTGAGGATGGCGTCGGGCAGCAGCCCCTCACCTTGTTGCCAATTGTTGCTATCGAGGATCCAAGACTTGCCTTCGTCTTCGGCGATCGCCGCGCGTGCGGCGAACGTGATGGTGAGCGCCGTCGCTCCGAGCCCGATCGCTAGCGCGACACCCCTCAGACTTCGTCGGATCATGGCCACCTCCTCGGCGTTGAGATGGGCGCATTGTCCTGCCGTCCGCTTCTCCGTGTCAAGAGCGAAGTGAGGGTTCAATCGCCGCAGCGAAGGATCCCAAACGCAACGAGGGCGGGGAGTCACTCCCCGCCCTCGTTGGAGGTCCTGCGCCGCGTCGGCGCTCAGTCCGACATGTGGGTCAGGTGATGCAGTGTGAAGTGATCGTCCTCGTACTTGCTTTCGATGAACTGTGAACTGTAGCGCCCGCCGAGAGCGGCACGATTGGTCTTGTCGTTGACGCCGACTACCATGTTGGGGGTGACGGTGCTGAAGCTGCCGTCGGCGCTCCGCGACCAGTGGTAGGCGCACATCGCGTTGTAGAAGTATTCGCCGGCGCGGTTGTGCACTAGCTTCCAGTAGATGCGGTACATGTCCTTGTCCATGTACATGATGACCTTGCCGAAGTTGTAGTAGGGATCATCGGACTGACCCTCGAGGATCCACACCGGGCGCGGCACCATCGAGAGATTCTCCACGATGAGCCAGGGAACGCCTTTGCTGCCGGGCGTTTCGTAACCGGCCTTGAAGTACGGGATATCCACTTCGATCCGAGTGTCGCTGATTTTCTTCTGCGCGAGCGGATATGGGCTGAGCACCGGAGCGAGCACGTTGCCTTCGCCGACCAGCTTCCATTTGTAGTATTCGATCTTGCCGGAGTAGCAGTTCACGTCGTCGCCGAAGATGTCGAGTCCGGCCACCGGATCCGATCGGGTCGCGGCATTCACGCGGCGCACGCGCCGCGTCGAGGGCACGTAGAACCATGACTGGTCCTGCGAGGTCCAATCGTTGATCCGTTTACCCAAGCCGCCGACGCCATCGACATCCTGCGGTTCGAGCACGTTCGACATGCTGGTGCTGCGCAGGTTCTCCGGATTCGGGAGCGGTCCCGCGGAGCGGCCGAGATACGACATGCCGTGCAGCCACAGCTTGAGGCGTTTGAATTCGCCGCTGCCGTCGACGCCGTTGAGCGTGAACGTCGCCCCTTGGCCGTTGCCCATCGAGTTGGCGGCCTCGAAATTCCACCCCATCTTGCAGGCGGCGTTGGGATCACCCTTGTCGATCTTGGGGAACGGATAGCCGAAGTAGAAGTCCGGCATCTTGCCCGTCTTCAAGTCCTTGAGACCACAGGTGGCGGCATCGACGTCGAACTTGCCGTCATTGCCTTCGCTCGCGGCCCAGAACGCCTTGGAGTAATTCTGCTTGAACTTGTCGGGATCAACCGGCACGACCTTGTACCAGTAGTCACCTTTTTTCACGCGCTCGAGGACGACGGGTGGGAGCAGACCGTCGCCCTGCTGCCAATTGTTGCTGTCCAAGACCCAGGATTTACCCTCGTCTTCGGCGATTGCTGACGGGACGCCGATTGCGCTGAAGCTCAGCGCGGTGGTCGCGAGTAGTGCCGCGCCCGCGACTCTCCAAATTTTTCTCCCGATCATTTTAGAGATCCTCCTTCTGTTGCATTCGAATCGAGTTTCGCGCCTCTCGTTGAGTTGAGTCAAGCTAGCTAGCGAGGGCCGTTGCCGGCGGAACGCTCTGCGAGGTAACCGGCTTGCGGTCGAGTAGGAAACGCGGCCGTGTGACTTTGACGAGCGAGGGGACGACGATCAACGCACCAAACTTGTTGAAGGTCATCAGCAGCGAGAGCAGCAGGCCCATCTCGGCCAGGAACTTGAGGTCGGAGAGCCAGAAGAAGCCGGTGCCCGCGATCATGGTCGTCCCGGTGAAGATGATGGCTTTGCCGGTGGTGGCGGTGGCGTAGTCAACGGCCTCGTCGAGATCGCCGAGTTCGTCGAACGTGTCGACCATCCGGCTCATGTGGTACATGCCATAGTCCACGCCCACTCCGGCGCCCGCCGCGGCGATCGGCAATGAGTTCACGTTCAAGTCGATGTGCATGAGCACCATGAACGCCTCGGACGCGAGCTGCGAGAGCACGACCGGAATCATCAAGATCAGTGCCGCGAACAGGGAGCCGTAGCAGAGGTACAGGCAGAAGTAGACGACACCGAAGATGAGCACGAGATTCGTCCAGTACGAGTGCTCGACGGCTTCGTTCACGGCCGCCAGGATGCCGAAGAGGCCGCCCGCGAATTTGAACTCGACGTCGTCGGTCTTCATCTCCGCGGCGAAGTGCCGCCCGCGCTCGATCGAGTTCATCACGACGTCGTGCGAGTACCCGCGGAACAGCGTGAGCACGGTCCCGTAGCGTCCGGTTGGATCCATGAATCGATCGAGATCGCCGGCCGACGCGCCGTTGGTGAATACGTAAAACAGTTGGCCGATCTCCTTCGGCTTCTCCGGAATCAGCCCCCACTTGGGGTCGCCGTCACGGTAGAGACGCGTCAGTTGCTTCACGATATCGATGATCGTGACGGAGCCGCTGGCACCCTCGGCGCCGCGCATGTGCTCGGCAAACTCCTCGATGGCCGTCAACGGGGCGATGTTCTTCATGCCGTCCGGCTTTTTCGTGTCGGCGATCACGATAAGCTGACTGGCGCCGAGAAATTTTTCGTTCAACTTTTGGAACGCGACGTTGTAGGGATGCTCCTTGAAGAGCAGTGCGGCGCCGGGCGTCATATCGCCGACCTTGAGTTGCAACCCGAAGATCGGGAAGATGAAGAACAGCGCCCCAGCGAGCGCGATCACCGCCCAGCGGCGTGGTCCCATGCTGGCATTGATGACCCACTTGGTCCAGGAAACGTAGGCGTTCTCGCAAAACACAAGCCAGTACCACGCCAGTACGGGTGTGGTGAGTAGAAATGCTACCAGCGACGACGCCACCAGGCCGGCCGAGTGCAGAGCGATGGCGCCACCGCATACGGAAAAAACGACGATGCGCGCAATCCAGATGCTGAAGGGCTGGGCGTACTGCTTGTGCTGGACGGCTTCTAGCGGCGGATTGATGTAGGAGAGAATGATCGGGTGGAGGGTGACCACGCTGATGAAGATGGAGATGACCCAGAAACTGGCGAAGATGGCGGTCTTCTGAATCAGTGGAATCGGCGCAACGGCGATGACGAGCAGGCCGATGCCGTCGGTCGCGATCCCGGACATCGCGGGCTCGAACAAATGTTGGTACGACACGACGATCGCCTCGTGTCGATTTTTCAGACGATAGAACTCCTCGTGGTACCGATCCATCGACTGTACCGAGTGGCTGAGGGCGCGGGCGGTGAGGAAGATCGGGATCACTAGCACCAGCGGATCGAAGTTGAAGCCCAACCAGGCGGCGATGCCCAATCCCCAGACGCTCGAGAGTACCCCTGAGAAGATCGGCACCCAGATGCCTGTCCATGTCCGGAAGTACGAGTAGAGGAGGAAGGCGAGCGTCAGGATGGTCAGCCCGAAAATATACATCAGCTGCGTGACGTACTGCAGCACCGACGTGTACAGCCACGGGAAGCCGGTGATGTAGATGGTGTGATTGGCGTCGTCCTCCTGAGTCTTCAGCTCCGCCATGCGGGCATAGAGCTCGCGGAAGTCCAACGCCTCTTCCCAAAACCCAGCGTGCACCACCAATGCGGTGTCATCGAGCGAGGCGAAGATGCCGCGGATGCCCTTGTTCTGGTAGACGGCGAACTTCACGCGATCGGCATCGGCTTGGGTTTGTGGAACCCCGGGGTAAAAGACGGGACGAATCTCGACGCCGCCCTCGCGCGCGCTGACGCTGGTAATGCGCGGGTGGGCGATGGACAGAATCTGGTACGGCACCACGCCCTTGCTGTTGATGATGTACTTGGTGATGCGGTCGAGTTTCTGCAGCGTCGCCGGATTGTAGACGTCCCCATTCTTCACTTCGAGGATGACGCTGAGGATGTTGGCGCTGCCGAACATCTTGCGGAAGTCGCGGTAAATCTGGATGTACGGATTGGGGCCGGGATTGAGGATGGCCCGACCCACGCAACTCGGGATGCCACCCCCTTGCTCGCGACAATCACTCCAGGCGTCGGCGGCCGTCCGGTACTTCGGATACAGATCGAAGAAATCGACATTGAGCCGCATGTATTGCAGTTGCCAGGCGAACGCCAAGGTCAACGCGGTCGTGGCGATCACGACCAAGCCGCGGTACTTGAGCAGAAAGCGCAGATACAATTCGATCCATTTTTGCGGGATCATTGAACATCCTCCCCTGGCGACCCGTGCGCTACATCTTGCGCAGCGGAGTGAACGAGACGCGGTCTGTCGCCAGCATCGAGCCTTGCGCACCTACAATGAAACCGCGTCCATCCGGTGTCAAACTCACCCCGCGAAACCACGTGCCCGCGAACTGAATCGGCACGTCGACCAGGTTCCACGTTACGCCAGCATCTTTGCTGGCGAGTAGGTACCCGCTGTCGCCGATCGCCCAGCCGTAGTCGCCACTGACGCTGAGCGTATAGAGCGAGAGCGTGAAGCCGGGGCGCGTCGGCACCTTCACCGTCTCCCAGGTCGTGCCGCCGTCTTGCGTGCGCAGCATCACTGCCGACAGGCCGACGCACCAGCCGTGCAGCGCGTCGTTGAATGTCACGCCGAACAGTGTGCTCTGCACCGGGCCCTTTTGAGCGGCCCAAGTGAGGCCGCCGTCGGTTGTGGTCAGGATCACACCGAACTCACCAACGATCCACGCCCGTTCGGGCGTGGGAAAACTCACGTCGTAGAAAAGGATGTCGCCGGGTGCCACGGTTTCAGCCACATCTTCCGGCAACGGGATCTGCTCGGGTACCGCAATCTTGGTCCACGTAACACCAGCGTCTTGCGTACGGACGATCATGCCGGCATCGCCGACCGCGAGGCCGGTAGCGGGGGAACTGAACGCCACCGACACCAGATTCCGATCGGTGCCGCTGGTCTGCTGCTGCCACGTGCGGCCTCCGTCGGGTGAGCGATAGATGATCCCCGACTTGCCGACAACCACGAGGGTCTTGTCAGGGAAACACGCGATGCTGAGAAAGGCACGCGTGGTGCCGGCATCGAGTCGTTCGAAGCTCTTGCCGCCGTCGGTCGTGTAGAAAATACGGCCGCGATCACCGATCACCCAACCTTCTTGCGGAGTGAGAAAACAGGCACCGAACAGATTGGGCCGAATATCCGCCGGGTCGACTTTCTCTGCCGAGCGCGCGGCGATGACGGGGAATGCCCACGCAACGATGCCGGCGCAGGCCGCGGCCACGATGAATCGTTTCACGATGTGATTCTCCTATGTACGGTGCGAGTCCCTTAGATCGCGTATTCAAACTGGAACAAGACGTTGTCGCGATCGCGCAGCAAACTCACCCCGCTGTTGCCCTTGAGCGTACCGGCGTCGATGACGCTGTAGCTCATCGAGAACCGCCACGGGTCGTGGGTGTACTCGATCGACGGCTGGTACACGAACGAGCCGCTCCAATCGTAGAAGAACAAGAAGCCGGGATTGACCGTCCCGCTGCGGTAGCTGGTCCCGATGAACAGCGTCTGCAAAATCTGGTTGGTGTCTTGGCGGACGAAAACTGGGTCGACGTTGCCGAGTGATGCACCGTTGGCGCTGATGAACTGGTTCTTCTGAGGGACAGGCAGCACCTCTCCACTGAGTATACTGCTCCCAGGGATGGTTTTGGTTGGCGCCGCGTTGATCAGGTATTTGTAGAAAACCTGGGTCGAGAAGAAGAACGTTTGATTCGGATTGAGGAAGCGAATGTACTGGTTCACATCAGCGCCCAGGACGTAGTTGAGCGACTGGCCGAGGTCGCGACCGCCGGTAGTGGCGCCGGGCTTGCCGGTGATGGGGTTGGTGCCTTGTGCGCCGATGCCATGAAAGATAAACGGGTCGAGCCCCTCCTGGGTGAAACGCGGCTCAGAGTTGAAGTACGCGATCTCGGACCGTATCACACTGTATAGCTTCTCGACGGCGAAGGTGGTGGAGAGCCCCGAGACCTGGACCAGCGGCGCGGTCAGGTTGGCGTGTGCGGAGTACCCATCGGGAGCGGTAGCGTCTTTACCGGCTGGGAAGGTCCTCTGAACGTTGACCTGCAGGGCGGGGACGTCGAAATAGGTGTAGTAGTGCGCCGCGCTGAAGGTCGCGTCGAACATGGTCCAGTACAGCCGCCCACCGCCCCTAATGTGATTGAAGGTACGCGCAGGGGTGTTTTGGATTGTCAGGGTGGTCGCACTCGGCTTGCCGAGGTTGGGCAAGGTCCACGGCGACCCTGCGGGCGTCCCAGGGGAGAAGCCAACCTTGTTGTCGATGGCACCGTACGCGTGGAACGCCATCTCGGTAACCGGTCCGAAATCACCGATGCGGTACTCCATGCGCAGCATGTCTAGCGGGACGCGGCGCTCGTCGAGCGAGATGAGGAAGCCGCCGAAGCTGCTGTCGATAGGATTGATCTGGTCGAGGAGACGAAAGCCGTCGGTTTCGCCCCAAGACCATATTTGCCGCCCGAAGCGCACGAACAGGTTGCCGACCGATCCTTCGAGAGTTGCCTGGAACAAGCGTTCGCGGTTCGAGGCGACTTGGCGCAGGTGTCGGCGTGCGGCCGGAGCGTCCACGACACGTTGGCAGTCCCTCCCATTGGGCGCTACGCCCGGAGGGCAGGGTTCTGAGCCAAGCGGAATGGGGTTGTCTGCGATGTTGCCGCCGGCGCCGGTCGTGAACTGGTCGGCCGTACTGTACTCACGCGGACCGAAATCATAGACGCCGTCGTACTCTCCGCGGAAGGTCGCGTGTTGCTTGAGGTCCCGGATCGTGAATGGAAGGTAATGCAACATCTCGAACGGGCCGACCCCCTCCTTGACCAACCGACTCAGATCGTGGTCCAGCTCGGCCTCGATGTATGCGCGGTTCTGCCGCACATGCCCGGACGCTGAGAAGGGAAACGTCTCGGTTGTCGCGACGCCTGGGATGACCGATTTACTCGTATCTTGGGTTCCGACTCGCGCGTTGACGTACGTCCGCACGCCCAGCTTCAGGTCGCCATCTTTGTCGAGCGACACCGCTTGCGTCCGCGTCGGCAGACCGATAAGCGTGCACACGAAGAACACAAACCCGCACACCGCCAGCTTGCGCTGCATCATAGGGATCCTCCTCTCTCGCTCCGCGACAGCCTCTGTGACACCCAATGGGCAGACTTTCACCCGCGGCTCCTCTATGCGAGGCCGTCTCTTCTTGTCAAGCAATTTCTGTCTTTTGGCTACCGCAATTCGCGTCGCGATAGTCTCGGCGGCCGTTTTCGGCGCCCCGTTGGCCGGCCACTGTGCGTGGGCCGCGAACCCTGGCATAGAGGCGTTGCCGCCCGAACGATTCGGCGACGTCGTTCGCCTCGAGGGGAACGAGCTGGTCTCGTTCCACGGCACGCCGTCGGACCGACTCGCGCTGTTTGCCTGCGAAGCGAGCTGTGCGCCGATTCCCTGGCAGCTCGATGAACGCGACGCCGCCGGCAGGCTGGTACTCGATCAGGGACCTGAGCCCACAGCCGACGATCCACCGGGTGTGCTCGATGCCAACGACGTGGTGTTGTTCATGGCGAGCGATGCCGGTGTGCGCGCCGACCGGTTCTCGATTGGAATTCCCGGAGCGACCGCAAGCGTGGAGATCGAAGTGCGTGATCCGCGCACCGCACGCCGGCGTTGGGTATACCTGTTGCGCTTCGAACGATCGGCACCGCGGTCGTCGCGATCGTATGTCGCCTACGATCCCACCGCGGATCGGATTACGGGCGCGCGTGTAGCGCTGGGCTTCGCGCACGGCACGCCGCGCTTCCTCGGGCTTGTTGGCGGGCAATCCTCGTCGTCATCGTCCAACAACTTACTCGATCGGATGAAGATTCGCGCCACGGCGCGCTTTCTCTGGGGACTGATCAGCGTCACCCGCACTGAGGACGACGTGCAGACCCAGCCGGTGGCGTGGCGCCAGGGGCCGATCCGAGTCATCCGCCGACAGCGGCTGTGGATTCGCCTCGGATGGGGATTGCGCACGCCGATCTTCGGATCGGACACGTACTTCTATCGCGACTTTGCCGAGCTGCCGGTGGCCTTGCATCTCAACTTTCCACCTCATCTGTTGTTCACGGACGTGACCATCCGCGCTGCGCTCGATTTCCGCAATCTCAATGGTTGGGAGCTGCAAACGGCGGCGACACCGAGCCGCATCCGCATCGATGGCCGCATGACGGCCGACAAGCTGACGCTCGCCCACCAATCCGGGGACTGGTTTGCGTTGCACGGACCTGACCTGACGTTGGTGCAAGTGCTGGCGCTCAGCCCCTCGCTCAGCACCGTCCGCCGGCAGCTCTTCTATCGCGAGAGCCGAGACCTCGCCGATCCGCCCGAAGCGGACCTCGGCGAGATGCCAGGTATCGGCTACTCCCTCACACAATGGGACGCCGTGAGTAGCGGCGACCACTGGTTTGCGTCGAACAGCTACGCCCTACCGCGCGACCTCGATGTCGCCGCGCTGATCGGTGCGTTGCAACAACCGTTGCAGGTCACGGTGCGACCGTGAATCCGCCGGGTGCCGCGCGCGGCGGCCGAACGGTCGCCTCGCTCAATGAAACGCGCGGTCGAGGCTGCGGTACTGAATCGCTTCGGCGACGTGCGAGGCGGCGATAGTGGCGGGCGCGCCGTCGAGATCGGCGATGGTGCGCGCGACTTTGAGGATGCGCGTGTACGCGCGCGCGCTCAAGCCGAGCTTGGCCATGGCGGTTTCCAGCAAGCGTTCCGCCGCCGGCTCGGGGGCGCACACTCGCTTCAAATCGCGCGATGCCATTTGCGCGTTGCAGTAGATACGGCGACCGGCGAAGCGCGCGAGCTGGATCTGTCGCGCCGCATCGACGCGCGCCCGCAGTGAGGCAGACGACTCGCCCAAAGCGCGATCGGCCAGTTCCTTGTATTTCACCGCGGGCACCTCGATTTGAATGTCGATGCGATCGAGCAATGGCCCCGAGATGCGTGCCCGATAGCGCTGGATCTGCGGAAGCGTGCAGGTGCACTCCTTCTGTGGATCACCATAGAAACCACAGGGGCATTCCTGCGTTGCCCTTTTGCAAGCTGAAACTGACGGCCAAGAAGCCTCACGCGGATTTGGCATGCAGAGAAGCACGCACCTTGGGCGACCACCTCCGCCGCAAGCGGATGCTGTTGGGACTCCGCCAGAGGGACGTAGCAACGATTCTTGCCATCTCGATTGCAACCCTCGAACGGTGGGAGCGGAACGAAACGCAGCCGAAGCCTTACCTGATCCCCCGGATCATCGACTTCCTGGGGTATGCTCCGTATGAGCCGCAGGACCGCTTTGGAAGCTGGCTCCTGATGGCTCGAAGGGCGTTGGGGCTTTCCCGGAAGCGGCTCGCTAAACGGCTCTCCGTGGACGAGAGCACCATTTTCCGGTGGGAGAGTGGCCGAGCGGGACCCCAAGCGGCTCTCTTGAGGCGATTGAGGGCTGTCCTGACTTCGGATGAGCACCGATAGTAGGCACCATCTCCCGGCCTCACAGAAGAATGCGAAAGCACTGCGACTTCCGCAGATCCTTCGAACGCGGTTTTCCGCCTCTTCTCTTTTACGGGGTCCGAGTGCGAGTAGAAACCGGCGTTCTCGTGTGGGTGCGGCTCGTCGTTGGACGAAGGGTATTAGTGGGGGTCAGTGTCCGGCTCGGCCGCCGTGTTCGAGTGCGCGTGAGGGTGGGTGTGGGCGTACGGCTGGGTGTGTAGGAACGGGTCACGGCAGGTGTACGCGTGCGAGTGGGGCGGCGAGTGAAGCTAGAAGTGGGCAGCGGAGTCGGTGTCCGAGTGGGCCGCCGACTTGGGGTGGACGTTTGGGTAGTCGTCGGTCTTCGCGTAGCGCTCGGTGTCTGCGTCGCCGTGCGAGTCGCCGTTCGCGTGACCGATGCGGTCGGCGTGCGGGTCGCAGTTCTGGTGAGGAACGAAGTCTGGGTGGCCGTCAATCGAGGGGTTCCGGTCGGTGTCGTGCTTCGCGTCGAAGTCTCCGAGGGCGTGACCGTCGATGTCCTCGCCGGAGAGTCGAAAGGCGAGGGCGTCGGTGTACCGCTCGGCGGAACCGTTGGCGATGCGGTCGCCATCTCCAATTCGTTCGGCGAGAGAAATCCCGCATTCAGAGTGAGGTCAGTCGCGAACGCGTCACCAACCGGTCCCGCTTGACCGACGGAGCTGAACAGAGAGAACGACGCGGAACTCTGCCGGCCGCCGGCGGAGTCGAGCGTCTGTCCTTGCAATCGGATGTCTTGGGCATACGCTCGTCCGATACTAGTGGCAACGAGCAGCTCAACCAGTACGAGCAACGATGTGAGAAGGCGCTTTGGGGGTGGCATTTTAGGGCGCTCAATCTGTGCACTCGGCTAACTCGGAGCACAGCACGTAAATTGGCAACTCGGGCAACTGCCTCCCGTACCGAAGCATGAGATTCGGCGCCAGCCGCCACCACACTGGGTGGCCCCGTTGCCGCAGTCGCCGCAGCTGCACGGCACGTTCAAGAAGGTGTGACACTCCCAACTCGGACCGGGTGGCCCCGAGGGCCCCTGCGCTCCAGCGGGCCCCGCTGGCCCTTGTGATCCGGAATCGCCCTTGTCGCCCTTAGCCCCCTTTTCTCCAGTGTCGCCCTTGTCTCCTTTTGCGCCTAGCGCGCCAGGCGGCCCGGCTGGGCCCGGGGAACCCGAGGGACCTGGGGGGCCGACGAACTGCGACGGAGAAAGTCCTCCCAACGTCTCGGCGTTCCTCGCTTCGAAGGCGTATCCGACACTCGTGATCCGCAGTCGTGGCTGGAGCACTTGAGGTGGGTTGACGAACGTTATCGGAGTAGCGACTACCGCAGTTTCCAGGAATCGCGAAGACTCCTGGAACAATGTCTGTGGCAAGGCCGTTGCGCTTCCGAGCTGGGTAGCAAACAGCCCGTCGCTCACGGCGACCGTCTGGGTCTCACTCCAGAGTTGGTTGCCACCGATTTCCTGATCGAAGATTCGGAATCGTAACTGGTAGAGACCGTCGGGAACGGAGGCGCTTGCTGCGTCGCTCAATCGCCCCTGATAGCTGATCACTGGGGGAATCTCCGAGTTTACCCGCGCCGCCATCAAGGCTATTCCTACGACGAGAGACATCATGACCGAGTGCTTAGGCCAATTTATGGTGAATGCCACCGCAGTGCTCCTTCCCGAGCGGGTTTCCCCACCGGCCACCTGCGGTCGACAGCTTCGTGCACCCGACCGTCCCTCCGCCCCTCTACGCGCTCAGATACGATCTATTATCTGAGCATAGCCATGACTCTGTCAACTGTGTTTCCTTACCAACATAGAAGGTGTATCTATAGAACAAATGTATGCACGATTGTTGATGCAAAGCTCGCTTGAAGCAGGCGATGGTGCGCTAGCCGCAAGGAGCGTTGCGGAAGGCGCCCGTTTTGGTGCATACCCTGCACCGAGGGGGGCTGAATGCAAGACAAAAGGGAACTCCGACGACGGGCGGGAGCTATGCTGCACGTCAGACGAAAGCAGCTGGGTCTATCTGAATCGGAAGTGGCCACCAGGGCCGGAGTCGACAAAACGACCGTCGGTCGCTGGGAGAAGGAGGTGAGCCTGGACGAACATCACGAGAGCATTCAGAAGGGGTACGGGTATTTCCACACGCGAGTCGTTAGTCGGGAAGCGGTGGAAAAATCCTACGACAACTGTGCGCACGATGCTGTCTCGGTAAAGTTACTAGGAGAGTTCAGAAGACCGGTGAGCGGGAAAGATGAGATGCGCATCACCGTAGCCGAATGGGGACTCCACGGAGCTCGCATGGAGCCCATGCTGATCACACTTGAGCCGGGTGCACTGTCCGTCGATGGACCGACGCCGCATCTGGGCGAGGAGATTCTCTACGTGCTTGACGGCAAGATCACAGTTGAGTTTGCAATGCACACGGACAGAATCACGGGTAGAACGGGAAAACCTCGCCCGAAGATTGTAGGAACGGGAGGTCTCGTTCACTTGCGCAGCGAGGTTCCGCATCGGCTCGTGAACGCAACGAAAAGTAGCGTGAGACTACTTATCATCAAGCACCCACCTGATCGCTATAGCAGATGCACGCTCGAGGAGGCGGCCAACCGTAGGAAGGCCGGAGGACGTGGCCCTGGTGATGACAGTAGTGCTACCAGCGGCGCCGTGGTGAGGAGTCGGGATCGGCCAAATTGAGTGGTAACGTCTTCCTGAGGCTACCGGCTACTTTGGCGTGACTCTGGCCTTCGACGTGTCGAGAGCCTTGAGCATCTCCTCCTTCGAACTGAAGGACTGACCGGCCAGCGAGCCACGGTGGCAGTGATACCCGCCCGCCTTGCGATTGTGGTGGCAGCCGTAGGCGTCGAGACCGCCACCGTGCGCTGAGGCGCGCGCGACGATGACCACGAGCAGTGCGGCCGTTGCCGCTGCAGCGAGAATAAATCCTTTCATATTGTGCGCCGCGATCGCGAGCCACTCAACATTGCTGAAGCATCCGTCGTCGAGCGCCTACTGGAAAGATTCGCCGGCGCTCCTGACGAGCGCTAGTCTCTGGTCTCGCCAACCGACGGCCCGTGCGAACGGGGACGAGGTCACCTATGGTGCAGCCTCCCTCACGAAACTTCCGCGATGACCGCGGGCGGAATGAGTCCCTCCGGCGCGGACGCGAGGATCGTGCGCTCGAAGTTGCGCGTCGCATCGCTCCGCCGCTCGACGCGGGCGCCCTCGACCCGTTCGACCACGCCGCGGTAGACCTGCCACGTCCGGCCTTCCGCAAGAAGGACGCAGCCGCGGTACCCGAGGGGCGGCGCGACCGGAAGGGTAAGATGGGTGGCGGGGAGCTTGTTCCACAAACCCTCAAGCTGCTCGCCGACGCTGCTCTCGACCGTCCAGGTTGGATCGGGACGGCCAGAAAAGGCATGTGCGCGGGCGCTCCACCTGGTCGGCGACGCGCTAGCTGATTTTGACGTGCCCATGCATGACGACCATGAAGGTGCAGAAGTCCGTGTAGGGTCCCCGGTCGGCCGTGCGCGGATCGGTGATCAGCTTGCCACTGTTGTCGAGGTTCGTCGCTGCCGTCCCACCGGGCTTGTGCGTCCAGTACCCGTTGCGTCCCTTGCGGTACCAGTGGAAGTCCGAGCCGGGCGCGATCACGAGGGCTGCCAAATGACCCTCCTTGGGGCACTTATTCTTAGCGCCGGGCGAGTCGATGAGGTCGTCTTTGATCGCCGCCGGACGCACGGAGGCGCAGGTGAGCGCCGTGTACATCGCCCCGGCTGCCTGACCGGGCTGGGCAAAGGTGTCGGAGCGGTAGTTGGTGGCGTAGTTGTAGCAGTTGTTGTTGAACTGTCGCTGCCCGCCGTCGTTCCACCAGGCCGGTTCGTAGAGCGGCGCGCACTGGCACCGCAGACGGACGGGGAAGATAGGCTTCTTCCACGGGGAGCGTTCGAGAAGATCCCGAACGCGACGGATCTCGTCGATCAGGAAGGGTGGAAACTTCGCCCCGAGTCCGAACTTGCCAAGGGGACCGGCACTGCCGCAGAGGAAATCCTCAAAGCCTTCATCGGCGGCCCGGTGAGCGAGGCGTGGACCGTAGAGACCGCTACCGAGTGTCCGGAACACCTTCGGGAGGCCGAGGGCCGGGGTGTCGCGCTGCTCGATCACGATGCCGCGGTAGCCGAGCGTGGACGGGGGAAGCCCTCGCTGCTCCGTTCGCGTGAGGCGAGGCCCCGGTTGCAGTCGCTCCAGGAGATCGCGAGCCTCGTTGTCCTTGAGCGTGATCGTGGGATTGGGACGGCCGCTGAAGATATCGATCGTTACCGTGAGTTCCATGCGGGCCTCCTCCTTTTTCTCTTCCGGTGCGCGCCCTGCGGTCAGGCTCACTTTCTCGGACACCCGGTGTGCTGGTTACGCCCCAGGCGCGCGGCCGGACCGGTGATGAGGTTCTCCGGCTTGATGCGCTGTGCATCCTTGCACTCGAGCGACACATGAAAGACGCTCGAGTTTTTGGACGCAACGAGCGTGCTCGTGTCCGCCTCGGTAACGGGAGCAGCGGGTGCCGCACCGTCCCCGTCGAACCAAATGGGTGCTGTCCACGCGTGATCGTCGCCCGCGTGCTCGTCAGACTGCGAGACTTTGAAGAAGACGTACTGTGCCCCACCGGTATACTTTACATCTTCGATCGAACGAGTGGCCCCTGCCGGCGTGTTGCCCTGGGTAGTGATGGTGTCGATCGCATCGGCCTCCGTGGCGCCGCCGATCGTGTCCGAAAAGATCTCGATCCGATACGTCGCGTTCGGTTCATCGTCGTCCGTGATCGAGTACTGGATGGTCAGCTCGCTGCCCACGGGCGGGGGTGGAATACGGTCCCCCATGAGGTGGCCGTTGACGTGGAAGACGATGCGCAAGTTCTTGTCGGCGGTGGCGTAGACGTGCCGTGCGCGCAGGGCAGCGAGAATATTCTCCTTCGTGAGCGCGTTGGCGATAACGGCGGTACGCGCATCCGTCACCGTGCCCCAGGTCTTGTAGTGATTGTCCTGATCCGCGGTGGGGGCTAGGTGGAACCCGAGATTGAGGTAGTGGAGGTAGTCAGACTCCATCGATTCGTCAGACGTCTGACCATTCGTCTTCGACATCGCCGGGCCATTCAAGATCTCGATGAGCCGCGCATGCGCGTCCATCTTCGCGATCCACTGTGCCGTGGAGTCGAAGTCATCCGCACCGTACGCAGTATCCTCGCACTTTTGGTGGCACTGCTTCGGGTGGTTGAACTCCAGGATCGCGATCTGCCCGGTCGAATCCAAGTGTGCCGGCAACCAGGTGTCTATCAGATCGCCAAACTCACCGTTTGCGACATCGATCACCTCGGGAACCTCGAAGACGTTCACGTGGTTGCCTTTGGAGATACTTGAAAACTCCTGGCCGTAGATGGCGACGAACGTGCCGTCCTTGGTGAATCTCTTGGCTGTGGGAATCAGCGCCGCCGGCTGCGGCCCCTTGTAGAGGCTTGGGTTGGTGGCGATGAGGATACCATCCTTGCGATCGGCGCTCGCTCCAGACTCCGCCTGCGCGTGGTTGTGCTCTGTGATGGCGAGGAAGTCGAGGTGCGCCACATCGCGGGCGCGTGTGTAGGCGTCCTCCGGTGTGCCAGAACCATCACTGTACTTGGTGTGGCTATGAAGGTTGCCAAAAAAGACACGCTCAGTTTGCGCGCGAGCGGCGCTGTGCGCCTGCGTGAGCAACGCGGTTGCGGCCAGTGCGACCCAGACGATTCGACAATGCATTGTCCCCTCCGTTCAGATTCTATTGACAGCGTTACCGCTCGGTCTTCGCATACAGGCAAGAGAAGAGATGCGGGGAAATTGTGAGGGGTGCGTATCGCGAGTAAGATGGCCGCGTCAATCGGGAAGAACCCTTAAGACCCCAGCTCCTCAAGAAACTCACGTGGCGTCGCCCGATGGCGGGACCACGACGCGCCGCAGCTCGTTGATTTCGTCCTGCAGCATACGGAGCGTATCGGTGTGGATGCTGAGCCGCCACACGAGGGCAAGGATTGCGACGGCCTCAATCGCGATCACGAGCCAGAGCGGCCAATGATCCTTCATCGTCGACCCGCTACCAGAAGCGTGCGACGTACACTATCGCGGTCAGGCACGCTGCGGCGACAATCGCCGCAACGACATCACGAATGACATTCTCCCGGTTCATCTGTCCAGTCTGGAACTCCGTAAGGGTGACAGCGTGCGTCGTGTCACTTCCACTTGGTCCGTTGCTTTCGCATCCTTGGTCGCCGGAGTGTCCTCGTTGGAAAACCATTGCCAGACGCGCGACCAGCTGTTCCAGATCAGATGGCCGTGCGTCCACTCGCGTTGATCCGGCCCCGGGCGGTGTGTTCTCACGCCCACCCAGGTCTGCCGGGACGCGATGTCGTAGATCGAATGTGGGGAGAGGCCGAACTCTTCGGCGAGGTCGTGCGCGGATTCACCGCGCGCGAGACGATCGCGGATAACCAACACTTGATCAGGAGTGACCTTTGCCCTCGGCATGTCGGCACCTGCGCGGCGCATTCTGATCGCGGATCGAGATGGGGACAAGACGCAAAGATGGTGGACGAAGAGCGCCGGAGTGGACGGCGCTACATCACGAAGCGATCCCGCCGCGCTCGTCGAAACGCGCTACGTGTCGGAGTTGAAGGACACCAACCACCGCACGGCTGGTGCCTCTTCGTCGAAGATCGCAACGTGCTCGATGGTGTCCTTGAGAAAAGTTTCCACCACGACCACGGACGCGCCTCGGGCTTCTAGCGTGGGCGCGTAGTACGCGATCGCTGAGAAGAGATCTGCGGCTCGTCGTGCCATCATCGTGAGCGCCCCGAAAGATGGGGAGTACGACTGGCTGCGATCAATCAGCAAGGGAGCCTTCGCGCCGGCCAGAAAGCGTTCAACCGTGCTGAGGAACTGCCCGGCCTCTTGCTCTGTCGCTTCGTGACCCGAACACTGTTGAAGGTGCAGAATGTGCTCGTCCCGCCACCACACAATGGCCGCAGCGGATCTGAAGATCTCAGTCTTCATATGGACGGGAGCAGCAACGACCTATCATCGGCCCGACGCGGCGTGGACGGCGCGTGGGCTAGGCATCTCATCGGAGAGGTCAGGCAGGCGGAAGTTACCGTGAGCGCCCCGAACCAGCGCGCCGTCCCGTCTACACCTGCGCACGAGACTCGGTCAAAAGCAAAGCCTTGACTCGACTGAATGAACGGCACTAAGCAGGTTCAGCGGCGCGGAAAGCTGCGGCTCGCTGGAGTACACATCTTGGCTGTTCCCGATCTTGACGCTGAAGCAACCCTGAAGGCGGACTCTGAGGAACTCCGTCAGATCATCGCCCTTCGTCCCGCCGCTGGCCGGCCGCACACGGCACCGCGCAACGCGACGCAAGCGCTGATGCTAGCAGTGCTCGAGGGTGGTATCCGCGACTATCTCGGTCCCGGCTCCCTTGTCCGAGCAGGGGCCGAGCACTGGATGAAGAGTGAGAAGCGTTGGCCCTTCGCCTTCCCGGTTATGTGCGAAGTGCTCGGGCTCGAATCGAGCACGCTGCGGACCGCGCTACGCGCACGCAGTGCTGGCCCGAAGGCCATTGGCCGGAGTCGGCCCAATGCCGGGTACGTCCGTCGGCTGAGAGCCCGGACTTCCAGCCGTCATCTTCCCCGAAGCCGGTGACGCTAGCCCGTTCAGCAATTTTCGCCAAAGGAGTCCGTCTCTCGCACACTCTTTGATCTCAGCGTCGACAAGTACACCGCACGGTGTCGATGGTTCTCACAGTTGTTGCGGCCGCATGGGTCTCTGTGGACGGACCCGACCAACAACAAGCTAGTGGGACGAGTAGCGGATCGTCCGGGCACGTGCCCATCACTCCCGGTCAGGCGCACCCAATCGAATCAATCGGCGGTTCTTGAACTGCGGTAAGGTGGCGCACGCGTCGCACAGAAGCAACGCTCCACCAATGGTGATCACTTTGACGGTGGCGGTGCCGTGATGGTCGATCGCGTCCCCGCGTTTGTGCGGGCGCCCGTAGTCACGGTTCCACTGGCAGCGAGATCCCTCTTGGCTGAGGTCGTCTGACGCCATCAAGATCAAACGGGTAGCCGGCGAAGTCGCCGACGTCAAGCAGTCTACACTTTGGGGTACTGTCCGTCTTTGAGCCGCGTGCTTGACGGCTTGGCCGCTTCATCACCACTGTGACCCGACGGTGCGCGGGTTAGTCGTTTCCTCCGTCCGTGCACCGGTTGGAGAGAAGGGATGGCGAGAGGCTTAAGCCATTCGTCTTTTCTTCTCTTGCACTGTCCCGTCCGGTGGGAGTAGCGGAAGTGCGCCACTGGGGGGAGACGTGCTGCATCACCAGGGGGTGTTTCTGGTACGGCGATTTTGTGATTCTGTCGCGCGAGATCGGCGACGATCCGCGCTGCGTGGTTGCGCATCGTGTTCGTCCGCGCCGGTCTAGCAAACTGTGACGTTGTAAAATTCTAGTGGGTGGAGGTGAGCATGAAGCGAACTCTGGCATTTCTCATTCCGCTTGTCGTCGCCGGCATGGCCCTCTGGGTTAGCGAACTGGGAGGAAAGGATGTCATTCTAGGGGCGCTGAAGAGTTGGGGTCCACTGGGGCAAACGGGGAAAATCAGCACGACCTCGCCGACGCGACCTGGGGCAGCATCGTTCTTTGCCGGCGAGCCAATCCGTTTTTCTCTTCGCGACGTGGAGTCGGAGCGGGTGCTTTGGTTCTTCCGCGAGCAGGACGTGTATCCAGCAAGTATCGAGGCGGAGTACGCTTTTCCATTTGATGATCAGCGGCCGGCAGGCGTCATGTGCGTGTATCGTGTCGATGCCTTCTTCAAGACCGCTGGTGATTACGCGACGACCTCAACCTTTGTGCACGTCGAGAACCGCAAGCTCGTAGCATCGGCCGTCGTGCGCCCGTCCGAGATCGTCGTAAGCGCCGAGCCCACGTTCGCCGACGCCGGCGGGAAAGAAGGTTCCAATGACACGTGGGAGTTCCGGAGAGCCTCGCTTGGCAAGTTAGAGGACGGCAGATTCAAGCCGATCTTTTTTGATCTCCCCATCACACAACGCACCGAGAAGGAAGTAACGTTCGCAATTACCGACAATGACCTTGCCAGGACCGGCTACTCGGTCCAAGGCCTGAGTCCGGACCGGAACGTGAGCGTGTGGTTCGAATTCTTCTCGAAGGGACAACTCCTCACCGTGGTGAAGAGGCTTCCAGCGATCGCGGGATTGCAGTGATGAAGCCTGGGGTCTCTTGGATGCTATCTGGCTACCCCGAAAGGCTGCGCTCGCGCAGCCAGTGGGTGACGCCGCAGGTCGCCTGCGTTCCGAATTCCGCGCCACGGAGGGACAGCCATGCCTAGAGGCGGTATCGAGACGGCCCACCGTCACTGGTCGCACCTCATTGAGGGACTTCAAGCCTCTCCCAAGGATTTCTACAAATCCGTAGCCGCCGCCATCAAGCGCCGGGAGATTCCAGACTGCAAGATCGGCAGTGTCCAGTGGCCAGAGGGCGGCTGGTTCTCGGCACGGCGGCTGTACCTGCGGGTGCGGCGAGGCAAGATGCTGATCGACATCTGCGGTGCTCCATTTGGGACCGGCTTCTTCGCATCCAGTTGGCTATGTCTCCCGCCGCCGAGCATCCTCGTCGCGGTCGTGCTGACCATCTTTGGCTTTGTCTTCGGGTTCGGTGCTCTTCTGGATCTCATGCGGCGCAATCCGATGCAGACTTTCACTCTGAATCCGCCCATACGCGAACAAATCATTCAACTCTTGGTGATGCTCGGCCTTGACGTGCTGTTCGTCCTGCTCGTCGTGATCTTCGGCATCATCCGCCCTCTCTTCTTCCCGCCGCGCCCGACATACTACCGCATCGACACCGCCACCATGTTCTACACCGCGGTCCAACAGGCCCTCAAAGAGGTGATCGATGATCTGTGCAAGGCACAGGGGGTTCGCCTGCTCACCGAGGAAGAGTGGAAGCCGATCATGCGAGGGTTTGGCCGTTAGGTGACCGATGGCGGACGGAAGAACGCCCCCGCCGCTCTCCGCCACCGAACTCCTCACCGCCCAGTTCTATGATTGGGAGCGACGTGGGCGGGGCTGGCAGGTGCATGACGCGCCCGTCGTTCTCGAACCGCCGTTCGTCCCGTTCCGTCGATACCTCATCCCCGGCGCTCGCCTGCCCGACGACGGTCGCCAGCACACGCTCTTCAGCGGTATCGCCGAACTGGTCAAAGGTCTCGTGCGCGGGGCGTCGTCGCCGAAAGCATCACCCGTTCCGCAAGAAGAGGAAGCGACCATCTGCGACGACGACCTCGAAGCAGCACGCTGCGAACTCGCGATCGTTCTTCCAGCCGATGAAGAAGTGAGCCGCGAAGCGGCGGAGCAGCTCGTTCTGTCACTCAGTACCTGTCCCTCGCCAGTCGGCTTCGAGATAATCGGCACGCCCGAGGCGATTTCCGTCCAGCTCTCCTGTCGCGAGACGGAGGCCGTGCCGGTAGCCCAACAGATCACGGCATACTTCCCCGAGGCGATCGTCGACCAGCGGAAAGATTTCCTCTCTCACGCGTGGCAAGAAGCCGGCTGGAGCGATCGACTCATCATCGATTTCGGATTGTCGAACGAGTTCATGCGTCCAGTCCGCACCTTCCGCAACTTCGGCGTTGATCCGCTGATCGCCATCATCGGTGCTCTCTCGGATGTCCGTTCTGGTGAAGTAGCGGTGCTTCAAGTTGTCTTCCAATCGTGCCGTCACGCGTGGGCGGAGAGCATCATGCGTGCGGTGACCGACGGTACGGGCCAATCCTTCTTTGCCGACGCGCCGGAGATGGTGGCGCTCGCCAAAGAGAAGATCTCGCGTCCGCTCTCAGCCGTCGTGATCCGCGCTGCGGCGAAGAGCGCAACCGAAGGCCGGGCTCAGACACTGGTGCGTGGGCTCGTTCGTTCGCTCGGCCAGCTCGCCGAGCCAGCGAGCAACGAACTGATTCCACTGACGGACGATGGGTACGACGATGAGGAGCATGAACGTGACCTGCTCCACCGTACCACTCGGCGCGGCGGAATGATCCTGAACACCGAAGAACTCGTCTCGCTCGTCCACCCGCCGTCTGCATCGGTGCGTCTCGCGAAACTCGAACGTGAACGACGGAAGACGAAGGCCGCGCCGGCGACCGTCATCGGTCACGAGTTGGTGCTTGGTGAGAACCGCCATGCCGGGAAGACGATGACGGTTACACTGAACGCTGAGCAGCGAAGCCGACACGCCTATCTCATCGGAGCGAGCGGTACTGGCAAATCGACATTGCTTTTGAATCTCATCGTGCAGGACATCCAGAGCGGCCAGGGTATCGGCGTCCTCGATCCGCACGGGGACTTGATCGATGCGGTTCTTAGCCACGTGCCCGAAGAACGGTACAACGATGTCGTTCTCCTCGATCCGTCGGATGACCAGTATCCGGTTGGGTTCAACATCCTCTCGGCGCACTCGGAGCTGGAGAAGACGCTGCTTGCCTCCGACCTCGCGGCCATCTTTAGGCGGTTCTCGACTTCCTTCGGCGACCAGATGCAGGCCGTGCTCTCAAATGCGATCCTCGCCATTCTGGAGAACGAGCGTGGCGGCACGCTTCTCGACCTTCGGCGGTTCCTCACCGAGAAGCCCTTCCGCGAGGAGTACCTCAGAAGCGTCACTGACCCGGAGATCAGTTACTACTTCCAGCGAGAGTTCCCGCTCCTCAAGGGTTCGCCGCAGGCGCCTATCCTGACCCGCCTCAACACCTTCCTGCGCCCGAAGCCGATCCGATACATGGTGGCACAGCGCGAGGGGCTCGACTTTGGCCGCATCATGAACGACGGCAAGATCTTCCTCGCCAAACTGTCCCACGGCCTGATCGGCGAAGAAAACTCTTACCTCCTCGGTGCGCTCCTCGTCACCAAGTTCCACCAGCTCGCCATGGGTCGGCAGGAGATGGCCGCGGCGGGACGGCGCCCGTTCACCCTCTACATCGACGAGTTCCACAACTTCGTGACGCCGAGCGTGGCCTCAATCCTCTCTGCCGCGAGGAAGTATCGGCTCGGACTCGTCCTGGCCCATCAGGAGATGCGACAGCTCTGGGATCAGGACGCGAACGTGGGCAGCGCCGTTCTCACCAACCCCTGTACGCGCATCTGTTTCCGCGTCGGCGACTGGGACGCGAAGAAACTCGCCGAGGGCTTTTCATCATTCAATGCCACCGACCTCCAGAGTCTCGGAGTGGGTGAAGCGATCTGCCGTGTGGAACGTGCCGAGCATGACTTCACTCTCAAGACCGCTCCAGCGCCAGCAGTCGGTGCTGCGCTCGCAGACAAGCGGCGCGAAGAGATCATCCGACGTTCACGCGCGCAGTATGCAAGGCCACGCGTCGAGGTGGAGGCTATTCTTGCTTTAGCACATGCCGATACGGCGGTAGCTGATGCGCCAAGGGCGCCAGCGAAAACGCGGCGCGATGCCGCACCATCACGCGAGCCGACACAACCGCCAGCGCCAGCTCCACCAGCCGCAGCGTCGTCAAAAGACACGGTGAGCGCAGCGGCGGAGAAGAAGACTCGCCTCGCTCTCGTCTCTCCACCTCTTCTGGGACGTGGCGGACGGGAGCACAAGTACCTCCAGCATCTCGTGAAGCGGCTGGCCGAAGATCGCGGCTACCGCGCTGTGATCGAGCAACCGATCTTGGCAGGCGCGGGAAGCGTCGATGTGTCCTTGGAGAAGGGCGAGCGGAGGATCGCTTGCGAGATCTCGGTCACCACCGAGACCGACCATGAGATCGACAACATCCAGAAGTGTCTGGCCGGCGGCTACGAAACCGTCATAGCGCTCTCGAACGACCCGAAGACAGTCCGCCGCCTCAAGGAACGCTCGACGGCTGTATTGGAAACGAAGACGCAAGCGCGGGTCCGCTTCCTTCAACCGGAAGACCTAGTGCTCTTCCTGGACGAACTCGCTGCCGGCGAAGCGAGCGGTGAGACGACGGTGCGTGGATACCGCGTGAAGCGGCGGTATCAGTCTGTATCTCCCGAGGAAGCGGAACTGAGGAAACAGGCGATCGCCCAGGTCTTGGGTGGTCGGGCAAAAGGCAGCGGAGGACGAACCTGAGTCTGGGATCCCTCCAATCGATGTTCGGAGTCACGATTCGCCCTCAGTGTCGACGATCGACTTCCGGAAGATGAAGGCCGTCTCGGTCGCTACGCACGACCAATCTCTACGACCGCACTACCGACCAGGTCAACCTCGACGAGATCGAGCGAACTGCGATTTTGACCTATCCCGCATTTGCACGTTCGGTGGCATGCATCAGGCCAGGAGTGACCGGCCGGATACCACAATGTATTGGCTATCGCATTTTAGAAAGCAGACGATCGATCCACATCCTGTCATGGACCTCTTTTGGGGGCGGCCACTCGTGCGCCGGGATCTCCTGCGCGCGCTCAGGTGGCGCATCGGATGCTAGAATCGGTCAGAAAATCAACACTCCCGCGTTTCTTTGGTGACAACCCCTTGGCGCCCCCATACATAAGAGTCAGTTGCCTCGTGGCGGGTGTTGGAGCCGTGACCAGAACGAATTCTCGTGGACTGAGCCGCAACGAAGAAGTTGCCTTGATTACGACCTACCGCGAAGGGTTGGCGGCCGCGGCGCAAAGTCAAAAACTCAATGGCCAATCGAATGGCGACAATAGTATCGAAGATCTCAAACAGCGTGCAAGGCGTGGACGAGAAGCATGCGAACGGCTCGTTGTGGCACACCAGCCGCTCGTCATGTCGGCTGCCCACAAGGCCTACGGCCCAAATCGAGGGTACATTGAATTCGAAGATTTGGTCAGCGCTGGCAACGAGGGAATTTTGTTGGCGCTTGATCGGTTCGACCTCAAACGTCGGAGCCGCTTCAATACGTACGCAAGGTGGTGGATTCGCAACAGGATACTGGGGGAGACTCGAAGGAGCCGCTGGGGAATGCGGATTCCGGACGCGATATACAGAAGAGTGGTAACACCTAGTCGGCTCACGAACACTCCGGTCCGTCAGCAATTGCTTGGAGGGGAGCCTCCTAGCGAGCAAATGTCGATGAAGTTGGGAAAGCCTTTAGACGAGCACCTTGCACACGATCTACTTGCGTGGACGCTGGCGGAAACGGTTTCTCTAGAGACCCCTGTCGGCCAGACCGGGAAGACGAGGCTTGGGGAGTTTCTGCGGATAGATGACGGTGATCCCAGCATGCTTGTTGAGGAGAGCGAGAGATCCGAAGAGGTACGAAGGCTCCTTGGAACGTTGACACCGCGCCAGGAGCAAATTCTACGAATGCGTTTTGGGATTGGTGAGCAAGCCGACTACACGCTTGAAGAGGTCGCGAGCCGGTTTGGAGTAACAAGGGAGCGCATCCGAGAACTGCAGAATCAGGCCGCTGAAAAGATTCGTTTTAGGGGGGTTTTGCGAAAATCTATAGGCGCGGTTTGAAGCCGTGCTTGAATTGGAGAGTACAAGCTCAAACCACTGTTGAAGAGTAGCCGGCGCCAACGACGCTCGATCGTAGGAACCGGAGCGCGAAGAGATCCCATGATGACAAGATTCGCCGGAATCGGACGGGAGGCGTCGATGCGAGACGGTCAGCGAGTGCGGACGCGCAGAAGGCGTCGGAGGAGAACTGTCCCGCGAAGCACAGTTGCTGAAGTGCTGCGTGTACTTGCAAGGAGCCTCGATCAGCGAGCGGCCAATCACAAGGCTAGTTGGAGCCAGCACATATGGGCTGCCCTGGTTGTAGACGTCGGCCTCGTTGTGGCTGGCTTGCTCTTTCGATGGACCCAGTAGGGTCTGGGGGGCAGGTCACATCTGAACGTCCACCAGGAAGATTGGTGCGCTCTCCCAACACAAGCGCGGTGGTGATGCTGACGCGCTTCGAGCGCCGCCGGTATGTGTCTTTCACCGGGTACCCGTCTGAATGCGCATTCCCGTTGACAATGCGCATTCCTCTCTGCTAGAGACTCAATCGTGAGTCGGCTCAATATCTCCATCCCGAAAGATCTGGCACCACTGGTTTCCAAGTGGCGCAGAAAGATCAATCTGTCGGAGATCTGCGCGCAGGCTCTACGCGCGGAATTGCTCGCCGTCGAATCCCACCGAAGTGCGCAGCCGCTGCTTGCGAAGCTGCGTCAACGAAGCGACTTGGAGAAGTCGGTTGCTGAGCGCTATGAGCTTTCCGAGGTCCTCATCGCCCCCGATGTTCCGATCCATGAACGAGACCTGCGGGAATCGCTTGGCCGTTTGACCGCCGGCTACATCAATGAACACATCTCAAATGGGGCTGTGCTTGCGCTCGGGGGTGGGCGACAGACTTGGTGCGTGGTCGAACAGATGTTGCCCAGGCGGATCGAGGTCCAGATCGTAGCGCTGGGGTATCGCCAGAACGACCCGTATGTTCTCAATGCCCATGCAAACACTCTAACGACGCTGCTTTGGTTGTTGTTCAGCCCCGGGGCCACGGCTCGGCTTGTCGGATGTGACCCCGAGGAAGTTCTGAATCCAAGCCGCGCGGTGACAGAAGCACAGCCAAAGTACTTTGTTGTTGGTTCGTGTGCGCCGTTCACCGCACAATGTCCCTTGGCGAGGCTGCTTGGGGAAGAGGTTTCCAAGCTGCTCCTAGCCAAAGGGGCCGTAGGCGATTTTCTCTACAGTTTTTTCGATGAGAACCGGCGCCTCGTGAGCGCTCCCGTTCTTGATGAGCAGTCGGTTCTTTCGGCGGAGACCCTCTCGATGTTGTCCACCCGGTCGGACACACGTGTGATCCTGGTGGCAGGGGGGCTGGAGAAGTTGGAGATCATTCGGACCACGGTAGAGGTGAACCTATGCAACGTTCTCGTAACGGACACGGCAACCGCGCGGGCGCTGATCGCCACAAACTTCTCAGCGGCTCGAAAGCACAGCCCCACAAGGGCCGTGCGCCCCAAACGCGCTGGGGCTGCACAAAGCTAAACGTCGTCGATCCCGACCTGGCGAAACGCCTGACGTTTGGGGGAGCAATTGAGGTCATCGTCCACCGGAATCGTGGGGTCCTCGCTGGCAAAGCACCTCCGCCAGCGATCCCAGGACGTTGGTTCCCGCAGGACGAAGCGCCCCTGGAGGCTTCGTTCATCCTTTATATCCGAAAACCAGCAGGAGAGTTGAGGCTCCACATAGAACCTGTAAAGAACGCACCGTCGCCAGAGGAACTCGCGGCGAATCTGAAGGACATCGACAACGTCCTGGTCGGAGGTCTGTTGAACGGCACACGTATGGACGTGAGAATTCTTGAGATTCCCGCTGAGGAGCTTAAGGAGCTTCTCGCTCGAGCCTTCGGAGCAACCCATCGCTTCGGCACGGAGCTTTGCCATTTCAGTGGGGCGAAGATTTGGATTGATGGAGTTCCGATGAACTGGGGTCGCCTCCACCAGTTGGTGGAGCTCTACGGGTTGGCGTACTCGCCCTGTTGATTCACATGAGTCAATACAGCTTTCCGCAGTTCGGCCTCATCGAGTCCGGGCACGTCTTGGACCCTCGCGTTCGGGATGTAGCTCAAGGGATCCGCTCTACCTGTCGCCAGTCCAAGCGTGTGCCGTTCGATCCTTTTGAATGTGCAGAGTACTTCGGCGTGACGGTTCACGCCGCTACCCTTCCGCCAGGCGTTTCTGGGCGCGTTGTGTTTGACGGAGAGGCTCCAAGAATTGAATTCCGTCCTACTGATTCAGAGCGAAGGATTAGGTTTACCGTGTGCCATGAACTGGGGCATTTGTGCTTCCTTGAGAGGAAACCCGCGTATCCTAAAGAGCGCAACATCAGGTTTACGGTGTCGACCATTCAGGCAAGAGAGGAGAAGCTTTGCAACCGGATCGCCACTGAACTCTTGATGCCGCGCGCACTCTTTCTCAGGCGCCTCGCTGGCCTGACGCCATGTGCCGAATCCTTGACCGTGCTTGCGGGAATCTTCGATGTCTCCACGATGGCGGTCGCGCGCCGCATCTGCGAGCTGGCGGCATGGTCGGTTGGCGTGGCCGAATTATTTGTCAGTGAGTCCGGCGTGAAGCACCGGTGGTGGCGAATTGCAGTGAAGAGCAGTATCCGTCCGAAGGTTGATCGCCAACGTATCGATCAAGAGATTGGCCGTGCACTGAGCTGGGTCGAGCGGGTCACGGATCGCCGCGCAAGCCATGGAACGTATTGGCAAGCAACTGGTCCCTGGGAGCGAGAAGTCGGGCAGCTAGCGGTACGGGTTTGGCCGTATCGTCGTGCACAGAACATTGGGTTTTTGGCGGTCGTCTTGTACCATTAGGTCATGCATCTACTACCATCAGAGAATGAACACATGCTGACAGACACAAACAATCTAGCCATCATTGATCTCGGCGGCCAATACTGCCACCTCATCGCACGGCGGCTACGAGACATTGGCGTCGACTCTCATATCTACGGACCCGACGTGCCGACGGAGGTCCTATCGCAGCACCGCGGGGTCATTCTGTCGGGCGGCCCGCAAAGTGTCTACAACCAGGGAGCGCCAAGCATCGATGAAGGGGTGCTGCATTTGGGTGTTCCAGTTCTCGGCATTTGCTACGGCCATCAGCTCTTGGCGAAGATGCTTGGCGGCGAGGTGGCGCACCGTGAAGGGGAGTACGGATTTGCCGCGCTAGAGGTCCGCACCAGCGACACGTTGTTCCGCGACACTCCGCGCGCTCAGCAGGTCTGGATGAGTCACTCAGATGCGGTCATCGCTCTGCCTCGTGGCGCGACCTCCATTGCGGGCACAGATCGATGCAGGAACGCAGCGTTCGCCGACTTCAAACGCCGCCTATTTGGTGTTCAGTTTCACCCGGAGGTTGTTCACACGGAATACGGTAAAAACATCCTGCGGAATTTTGCCCGTGGCGTATGCCGAATAAGAGGGCGGAGCACGCCCTCAGGTCGAATTCCTATCCTGATTGAGCAAATTCGTGCTGCAGCGCAGCGACGGTCCATCTTCTTTCTTGTCAGCGGCGGGGTTGACTCGACGGTTGCGTTCGTCCTCTGTGCACGGGCATTGCCGAAGGAGAGGATACTCGGTCTCTACGTGGATACTGGTCTTATGCGGCAAGGCGAAACGGAGGAACTCCGGGCGAACCTTGGGAGCCTAGGATTGGGTGATAGACTAAGAGTGAAGGAAGCTTCGGCGCTATTCGCAGAGCGATTGCGCGGGGTCACTGGTCCGGAAGAGAAGCGGCACATCATTGGCCGCCTATTCGTCGAGATTCAATCGGACGCGATGCGTGAGTACGGAATTGATCAACAGCACTGGCTTCTCGGACAGGGTACGATTTATCCGGACACTATCGAATCCGGCGGGGCAAATGGACGAGCGGCCATCATAAAAACGCATCATAATCGGTGTGAGGAGATTCAAGAATTGATGCGGCAGGGGCGCGTTATTGAACCGCTTGCGGAGTTCTACAAGGACGAAGTGCGCAGTGTTGGGAAGGCCTTGGGACTACCCCCGAGGCTTACAAATCGTTGGCCGTTTCCGGGCCCTGGCTTGGCGATTCGCTGCATTTGTAGCCGTTCCTCGGGTAAGGCACAGCCCCTGTCCAGCGAAGCTGCGCGTACTGTCGAGGTGGCAAAGTATGAGGGCGCACTGCTGCCGATTCAGAGTGTTGGTGTTCAGGGCGACGCACGAACCTATCGGATGGTGGTCGCGCTGCGCAATCGTAGTAAGCGACTTGATTACCGAACACTACAGTCGTTGAGCACATCTCTTTGCAATGTGCACTTGGAAACCAATCGCGTCGTCGTTTTGATATCAAGCCGTCCCGGCGTGCGGCTAGAGCAGGCCCGGATCTGCCAGCGGACAATTGAGGCGGAACGGGTAGAATTGTTGAGGCAAGCCGATTTCATAGTCAGATCGTCGATGGAGAAGGCCGGTCTCACGGAAAAGGTATGGCAGTTCCCGGTTGTATTGGCCCCGATCTCTTTTCAAGGGGGGGAGACGATCATCTTGCGGCCGGTGAATTCGGAAGACGGTATGACGGCGAATTTCGCGAGACTACCGGTTCGGTTTCTCAGGCAGATCGGGGACCGGATACGGAGAATGTCCAAGGTGGACGCTGTGTTTTTGGACGTCACCAATAAGCCCCCAGCGACAATAGAATGGGAGTGACGCGATGAATGTGGAAGAACGAGCCAAACTGATTTTGCAGGAAGCTATGCGCGTTTGCCAGGGAAGTCGATACCTGCCTGTGTGCGTCGACATTATTGGAAGCGGCGCACGACAAGAGCTTGCTGTCTCCATTACGAGCGACGGCGGTGCGCCCGCCGAGGGAGAAGAATACCGCCGCATCGTAGTTGCGCTGGAGCGAATTGATGGTGTGAACCGCGTGCTATTGGAGATCGCCCGCGTAAGGGACGGCCGGAAGGATTGAGTGGGAGGATTGGTGGTCGCAAGTGCCCCGCGCATGTTCTATCGGGGCGCAAAAGAGGAGAGGCAGATGACAAACAAACACTTCCCCAAAGGACTTGATGATCGGCAGCGCGACGCAGATGGAGAGATTCGCAAGAAGCGAAGCGATACGATGGTACGAACGCTGCGGGGGAAGTACGGGTCAGCGTTCGCAGATGGCTACCGGTCGGATGCGAAGCTGGGGACGGTTTTGAAGGGTGAGCGCGTGGAGACATTGGATCAGCTACTCAAGAAGAGGTAGCTACGTCGGCGCCGGCGCACTTACTGTGTTCGTCTTCTGGTTGGCCGCCATCGTCGCCGGAAAACCACTCACCGTCAACTTGCCTGGCAAGGAGTTCTTTGAATCTGTTTGGGGAAAGCTAACTGCAGCGAGCAGCGGTGGTGTCTCGTTCCTTACTTGGGCCATCCGGAAGCGGACCGGGGGCTGGGCGTATCTCGGATCGATCATCGGTCTGATGGTGCTGCTTGTCGGGCTGGTGTGGATTGTCCTGGTCGAAGTAAATTCAGGATCGACGGGTACGCCAACGCCAACTTTGAAGCCGTGCACCACCCCTAAACCGACAGTTCAAATCGGATACGGCAAGACGACGGTGTCCCCACAGGGTGACGCTCGGGTCACCGTTACCGACCACTACCCAGCAGTGCCAAGAGACAAGGTCTGCATCACGAGCGTTACGGGCACCCAGTACATCCAAAAGTTCAGGTACTCGCCCGCTGGGCTGACCCCAACGCTGGCAGAGCATCAGATGGGGAACGTGTCACCGGCGCTTCAAGGAAAGGTGGCTGACTGCTACTGTCAGGACAACAGTCGCCGCTGCGAGACACTCGAGTGCACGGCTAACGGCTGGATCGAACCGTAGCCGGCCGTGCGCTGTTGCTTTTCAATGTGTGCGACGTGCGGGGAACAGCCTGCACTGGGATCCCAAGAGCGTCCGATATCGGAGTTGCCGACAACTCGGGTGACCAGCGGCAGTCCGCCGAGCTTGGTACAGGACATAGTCATACGTAGTCAATGCGCAACGTCCAGCCGCATTGTTCTGAAGCTTCGATTGTCGGCGCGATCGGTTTGGATGCCGATATGGTTTTGGGGTAGAAGGCGCGGTGAGTTCACGGTCTCGGAGGCAATATGCCGCAACTCTCGGTATCCGATGCGGTTCGATACCTGCTTGTCGGAACGCAGTTTCTTCTCTTCTGCCTCCTTTTCGATCAGGATGGCACGGTGAAGCTCACGACCCAGCTCACCCCGCCCGTCCTTCTCGTTTTGCTGTGGGGCATTGGTACGGCGTGGTTCTTTGTTTACCGCTCCCTGCTTCACAACACAGTGATCACCTGGGCCAAGGATAGGGTAGGAAGCAACTACAGGACGTTCTTGATCGCGAATTACCCGGGTTTAGTCACGCAGGCGACCGAGGCTGAAGAGGTTAATTTCCACGTGCGCCTTTCTCAGGATGCACGGACCCAGGATTGGATGGCTGCGCGGGCGAGTGGTATCCACTTTCTCTACCTCACGGGATTCTTGGCGGGCATGTGGTTCATTGCAAGTGTGGTCTCATGCCACGGCGTGTGGGTCAGCGCCACGTTCCTCGTTGTCTCAGCAGCGTTTCTGAGAGCGGCATGGATCGATGACCTTCGCATGGAAATGATCGAAACCGGTTTCGTGAGAAAAAAACACAATGACGGATCTCTGAAATCGCTGATTGAGGGGATACGGAGAGACCGCGGCTGACTCGCGCGATGCTGCAGAAGCAACACGAGCAAGGGGTCACCACCCCCGTACGGGAACGGTTCAAGAAAGAGCCGCCAGGGGACACCTGACGGCTCGGGGACGTAACGGCAACGTCCAAAGATCAACTCCAGTACCCATCGTCGACGAAGGATACATACCTGCCCTTGCCGATCACGATGTGATCGAGAACACGCACCCCAACCAAGTCGCCGACCTCACGCAACCGACGCGTGATGTCGATGTCCTCCTGGCTCGGAGTCGGATCGCCGCTCGGGTGGTTGTGCACGAAGATGACGGCGGCGGCGCTGAATCGCACCACGTGAGCGAACACGTCTCGTGGATGAACGATCGATGCCGTGAGCGACCCCTGGCTGACGACGATGTCGCGCAGCTTTCGGTGCTTGTTGTCGAGCAGTACGGCGTAGAAGTACTCGCAGACCTCGGCCGCGAGGTGCTCACGAAAGTGGGCGTAGATGTCCTGGCTACCGCGCAGCGGTACTCCAGGCTTGAACTCGTGCTCGCCGAAACGCTTTGCGATCTCGAAGACGATGCAGAGCCGTTCGATTGCGGCGGGCTTCAAGCCGTGATCGCGTAGCTCACTCGGTTTGGCGCCTGCAAGATGACGGAAGCTTTCGTAGATCGTTGCGAGTCTCTCGCATACGAGCGAGGTAGCAGGTCCGAGCAACCGCGTGAGCAGTTGCGCGTCTGTGAGGTCAATCGGCAAGGGTGGCGCAGAGCCGGTTGGCCACCCGCCTCGACGAATGATCCTTGGCTCCGGTACGTCTAACGCAGCGTGCTCGGCCACCCTTGGTGCGATGGTGCCGAAGGGCAGTGAGAGCTGATGGCCGTCGCTATGCGAGTCCATCAGCGGCACTCCTTGAGCGGCTTCGGCTTCCAGTAGAGGTCACGCTCGATCGTGAGATCGCCCGGTCCGCGGATCGTTCCCAACTCGTCGAGTGAGAAGTATCCGAACTCTCGCTCGTGTCCGACGACCACGCCGAAGAACAGACGCTCCTCGGGACCGTACTCGCTCGCGTACCACGTCCAGTTGGACCAGGGTGTAAAGAACTTCACGACGGCGATCGCGCTGTCGCCTCGCTCCTCTTGGCTGTACAGCGGCGGAAGTAGCTTCTCAATGTGCTTGGGGAGCAGTTGCATGCTCGTCCTCCCATGTTGGTGCGGTAGGGACCCATTCCCTCCGGGAATCCCGCGGTGAGCGCGGGACTCCCCGAGAAAATCAGTCCTCGGGAGGGAGCGTGTCGGCACTGAAGGGCTTGGACGGCGTGCCGTCGATCATCAGCTTCAGATAGATACGGTGGTTGGGCAGGCTGATGAGGTCGATCTCAGCAAATTCCGGATAGAACTCCCGCGCCAGAACCTTCGCATCGTCGAGTCCGACTCGAAAGGAGATGATGGTCCCGACGTTTCCGAAAACCGCGTCGCGCATCGGAGGCTCGAGCTGTCCGACATATTGATGTGCGAGGATGAGGCCCACTCGGTACTTCCGCAGTTCGGAGAGCATGCTGGCCAGGCTCAAGCTGGCGAACGTGTGGAATTCGTCCAGGTAGACGTAGAAGTCGGCGCGGTCCTTCTCCGGCACTTCCGCGCGGCCGAAGGCGGACCAGCCCACGCTGGCCACGAGCAGAGCTCCGAGTAAGGCAGAGGCATCACCGCCCATCTTTCCCTTGGCAAGATCAACGAGCAGGATCTTCCGCTCGTCCATGATTTCTCGGAGATTGAGCGTGGTCTCCGATCCTGCGAGAATCTTGTGCAAGAGCGGGTCAGCTAGGAACGCTCCGATCTTGTTCTGAATCGGCGCGATGGCCGAGGCCCGGAAGTAGGGCGGGTACCCTTCGTACTCGCGTGACCAGAACGCCCGCACCTGCTGGTTCGTCATGTGCCTGATCGCCGCTCGCCTGTAGTTGCGATCCATCAAGAGCGGAAGAACATCCGCGAGCGTAGCCGAGGGCTGATCGAGAAGCCCGAGCAGAGCGTTGCGAAGAATGTGTTCCATGCGCGGCCCCCAGGAGTCTTCCCACAACTTTCTGAAGGCATCGAGGACGGCCGACGCGGCAAGCGGTCTTTTGGACTCCGGCACCCGCTCCAGCGGATTGAAGCCCAGCGGCTGCTCTGGCTCCGGGGCGTTGAAGTAGATCAGCTCTTCTCTTCTGTGTTCCGGCACGCGCGACAGCACCCGCTGGATAAGGTCGCCATGCGGGTCGAATACGACCAGACCCTCGCCGGACTCGAGGTCCTGGCTGATGAGCGTCTCGATCAGGGTCGACTTTCCCGTGCCGGTCTGGCCCACGACATACATGTGGGCGCGGCGGTCGGCGCGCTTGATGCCAAAGACCTTCCGCTCGTTACGGAAGTTCGTCCGGGCAAAACGGGCAACGTCGTTGTCGGCTCTGATCACACCTCATATGATCGGGGTGGACATGTCTCCGGCAAAGACTGGAGAACTAGCCGCATCCGCATCCCCCTTTCTTTTCGCAGAGCACGTCCTCTCGCACCGAGATCGCTACGCGCACGTTAGGGGTCCACGGCTGACGAAGCCAAAGGCGTACGGCCGAAAAAAACCGCGACGGCCTCGTCGCGGCCGCCTTGACTCACGGCAATACGGCTCGCTAAGAGGTTGTTGCATATGGGCGGATCCGAACGACTCCTTCCGAGTGTCACCCGGCCGAGCGTTGCGGACGTCATGTTGCCCGTCCTGGCGAACCATTCCCACGAGTTCACACCGACGCCTCTGCGGACACGTCGGGATTTTCTGATAGCCCTAGCGGCGACGCTCCTTCTCAGCTCAGGTGCCCACAGCGCAGCCCAAGCAGCAGAATTACCGCCCTACTGCAGCCTTGATCCGAACATCGACCTAACGCGCTTCAAGGCACGGAGCTCTACCGGCAACAACCGCATGGACAAGGCTCTGATTTCTGAACTCAAACACATTCTGCAAGTCATGCAAATTAGTCCCGGATTTCGCATAATCGATGACCTTGGTGGACCAAACGCCTTTGCGATCGATCGCACGCTGGTTCGTGGAACCAAAGGGACTGTGCTCTTTGGCATCAACCTACTTTCCGAAGAACTAGTAGCCAAGGCGGGAGGGTATGCGATCGCAGGAATCGCCGCGCACGAATGTTCACATGTGTTTCAGTACCAATCGCCGTTTGGAGCACGTCTTACTAGAGGAGCGCGCACGGCCAAACCGATGGAGTTGCATGCTGATTTTCTGGCGGGGTTCTATCTCGGACAAAAGCGCGGAAGCGATCTGCACATCGAAACCTTCGCCAAGTCGCTCTACGACAAGGGCGACTGGAATTTCAATGACCCCGGGCATCATGGAACGCCGGACGAGCGCGTGAACGCAATGAAGCGCGGATTCGCCCTCGCGCGAGACAAGAAGTCCTTCAGCGAGGCTGCGGAGAATGGAGCCATCTATGTCCTATCGCTATAGGGCTGTACGACAATTCAATCCAAGCATCCGATTGACTCTGCGGAGTCTAGCGACGCTCTGTACACTCATGCTCACCTGCACCCCGACCCAACGAGCGAGTGCACAAGCGATCCCTCCGGGCATCATGATATGTCAAACGCCCGCGTTCTGGTGCGTCGTTCCTTCTCAGGACTATCCGACCGGGGTTCCCTGCTGGTGCAATACCCCCATGGGACCCGTCGTAGGTCGGGCGATCAATCCTCGGCAGGTAGTTCAGCAATCCGCCCCGTCCAAGCCTTCCAAGCACGGTCGCGATGAACCGGAGGAGGAGATCGATTTGGGGGGGAAGGCGGATGATTGCTTGAATGGACTTGGAAATTGCGACGGAAGTTTCGCGTCTCTTGTTCGGAAGAATGCGAAGACTCGGGCGCCCAAAGAGTCTCGTTCGGGGTGCACCAAAGACACGGATTGCAAGGGCGATCGCGTGTGTGAGCAAGGAAAGTGTATAGACCAGTAGCGACCGTCCCCGCGCTCACCGATACCAGTTCTGCCGGTGACGGTTGCTGCGCGAAATTACTGGGTCTTTGAGCGGGCGGAGCCAGTCTTGGCACATGAAAAGCAGCTTCCAAGCTTGGCGAGCACCCAGCCGACACTTTAAGTAAGAACAGAGTTCGCGCATTTTTCCGGTCATCATTGCTTCAAGAGAGAGCTCCAAATCCGTACCGCCCCAATGAGCGATAAAACACCGAGAGGACTGGACGACAGCTTTGTGAAAATTACCCATACCGGCTGTCGCCATACTGTTTCGCGTCGTTGAACTCAGCCTTGCTCACGCCGAGAACGTGCTTCATCGAGCGCTAGAAGCGTGCGGCGACTGGTGGATCTTCCTCGCATTGGAGGAGCGGTCCTGCCTTCGGCATGGGCGAAGCGAACTCGGAGCAGATCACGCGCAATCTGCCTTATCAGGGCTGAGCCGGGCTTGGTAGCGAGGTGGGCATCGGTGCTGGTTCGATTTCGGATTTGAGAAAAGCGTCGGCATCGGCGCGTGACAGTTGGGTCACAGGGTGGCCACGATGCCGCGCTTCAACGTCGACGAGACGTGGCACCAGGTCATCGAAGTCTTCCCAGAGCGCGGGCTCGTTCGCCGCGGTGCGCTGTTGGCGCACATACTCACGGGTGGCGACCCAGTATGGGTGTGCGGAGTAGTAGAACTCGTGCCACGCCATCTCGTCGTCAAGATAGCCGCGTTTCACCATTAGGCCAAGAAAGTCGAAGAAGTCGAGCGCGTTCTCAATGTGATTGTTGCGCGTGATTGGAATGCCAGCGAGGAGCGCCGTTGCAGCGGCAGCGCGGTTGTCGGCCAAGTCGTCCCATTCCTTGTTGAGACGGTAGATGGATTCAAGGGCAGCCGTGAATTGTGTACTGCGGGCTGCCTCGCGTAGCTGCCAAGCGGCGAGGAGAACACCAGCAACGGCCGCGAGCGCGGCGACCGCGCTCCAATCAATGCGGCATCGAGTACGTCGTCTCATTGGTAGGGCACTGGCAGTATCAGAAACCCTGCCGGCCTGTCACGCACTGGCAGTCTTGATGAGCGTCGACTTGCCCGTGCCCGTCTTACCCACGACATACAGGTGGGCGCGCCGGTCGGCGCGCTTGATGCCGAAGACTTGATGTCGGTCGTGGAAATTCGTTCGGGCGAAGCGGGTAACGTCGTTGTCGGTGGTGCTCATGCCCCGACATGATCGGAGTGCGCTTCGATTCAGCAAAGAATGGAGAAGTGGCCTGCGTCCACTGACGTTGCGGGGCTGGTAGTAGGCGCGTTGATCCGTGAAAGAGGTGGCGATCCAGGGTGAGGAGGTTGCATAGAGCGCTTCCGTTTGAACGGAGCAACGACCAGGCGGACAACGGACAACCGTGCGCCGCTGCGTGACGAGAGCCAGGGCAGGGGTGTAGACTAATCATATGAGGCGATGGTCGAAGATCATTCCAATCCTGATTCTTCTTCTCCTGCTTGGCGCGTTGCTAGCAATCTCATGCGAGCGAACGAATGGGGCGGACATCGACCTTGACAAGGTCCTCAGTGCCCAACCACCAACGCCACCGATTTCAACGAGTTTGGATGCTGAACGTTTCGCAGCGCACATCCCGGAGGTAGCGGAAGCGCTCCGAAATGCGCAACAACAGGCGAAGTTCAAGGGCTGGAGAATGCGGGCGGAGCGACAGCCCGGCTCCGCTACGGTTTGGGTTGTGCAGATCCGCTCAGTTGGAGTTCTTCCAGCGTATTCGTGCCGAGTTGTTTTTGATGACTCTGGCAGACCATCCGTTTCGGGTGATCCATTTGTATTCTGCGAATACCAGAAATAGTATCGTCCAGACTAGAGGGGGGCGCACATGACCATAGCGGGAGCGGGCGTAGCGGGTTCTCTCTTGTTGTTTTCGCTGCAGGCCTTGGCACAGAGTAGTTCCCCCTATCCTCAATCGCAGGAACGTCTACCGAACACGGTTGCCATTCTGACCGGTGCAGCCCCGCCTACGATCACTTTCAGTGAGTTCCCTTTGGGGACGTCGATAACAGACCAGTATCAGGACCACGGGATCTCTTTTGGAGGCGATGCGCCCTTCATTACGAGCGACGGCGCAAACCCAACGAGCCCTGTCCTTTCTGGCTCACCGCTGTTCCGCGGAGACATCACGGGCCACTTTGTGGATGCATCAACTGGGAACGGGCGGAGCGTCAAAGCTTTCGCGTTCGATGCGGGATATTTCGACGAACTTGGGAGCACTCGCGTCGAGTGGTTCGATCCCAATGGAACCAAGCTCGGCCAGAAAATCAACGCGCAACTCGGCATCGAGAAGCTAGTTATCGAAGGCGGCAACATTGCGAGCTGGCGCATTGGCATTGTCAAAACCGAGCCAGCGGGCTACGGGATCGACAACGTCACCTCAGAGCCGATAGGGCCGTCTATCCTGTTCCGAGAGAGGTCCGATGAGACCAAGGACGGGAGTTGGGGCTTTGAGAAGGATGAAATTCCTGGGTTCGACCACTCGGCTCTCCACGTGGCGAACACGGTCTACGAATCTCACCCGGGATACCCGGCTGGTACGTATCGATCGGCTGACGGCAACGAGACCGTGTCGATTGCCACAATCAACGGAGTCCAATCTCAGTTTACAAGAGCCACGTTCAAGCACGATTCGATGACCGCCGCGACACACGTGGTTGATTTCGAGGAGATCCCAATTGACGAGGATCTGGCAAATGGGATGCGCCACGCCGTAGAGACTGTCCAAGGATCTAAATTCCAGTTCATCGACTATAGCCTGGATGGGCTTGAGAAGACGCTTTCGCCAAGTGCGCAAAAGGGCGGTGGCGGAGCTTTCACGTGTGTAGGGCTGGTCGAGTGGGCCGCAGAGCAAGCAGGACACAACGGCGGACAGGGTTTCATCAGGAACGTCTTCGAATCGTTTTTAGTGCCTGACTTCCGCAGCTTTCCGCCCGGAGTGCTCGAAGTGCCCTTGCTTTCGCCGCAGCTCCTCAACTACGCCCTGAAGGGGCAGCAACTTCTCCAGAATGTACAACAATGGGTACAAGGCCTCTTCGATCCAGTCGACTTCATCTTGACCGATCCTTTGGGTCGCCGGCTCGGGTTTGTGGAAGGCCCTGGCCGCTTCCAAGAGATTCCTAATGCTCTTCTCACCGAGGACGGTGGGGTTGAACAGGTCCTCATACCGAATGCGATCCCCGGCACTTACGTCATCCAGATCATGGGAAAGGGTGGTCCGGCCCTCGCGGCCGTTGCCTCGGCGTCCGGATCGACAAGCGTGAACGAGCTGCTCGCACCTGGAGAAGCTCGTACCCAAAGCCTTTTCGTGCCGCCCGCACCGGGCTGCGGCGGCGACGTCGACCGAGATGGCGACGTGGACGAAGCTGACATAGCCGAGCTAGGGATGAGACTAAACCGGTTCACAGACGGCCTGGGAGACCCTGGTGATCTCGACGGAGATGGCTTGCTGTCCGAGGCGGACGTTGCTCTTCTGAGGCGACTCCTCGATGCACTTGCTGTGGACGGCGATGGCGACGGCGTACTCAGCGTGACCGAGGACATGGCGCCGAACGGCGGCGACGGGAACGGTGACGGGACGGCCGATCGCCTCCAACCCAATGTGACCTCGCTGCCCTCGGCCACCGACCAGAGCTTCATCACTCTGGAAACCGATTGCGCGCAGAACACCATGGTTCGGGCACTGGCCGAACCATCAGTTGGCACTGACATCGGGTTTGTTTACCCCTTCGGCTTGATGAGCTTCGTCCTGCCGGGCTGTACACCCGCGCGGGTTACGCTCTACTTCCACGGCTCGACCGGACTCACGCCGCAGATCTACCGCAAGTTCGGTTCGATGTTGCCGGGGTCCTTGAATCCCGTGTTTTACACGCTCCCCCAGGCGGTGTTTGGCACCGCTCTGGTCGGCGCCCGGACTGTGGCCACGGTCACATTCGTGTTGGTCGACGGCCAGTTGGGTGACGACATCGCCGACACTGGTGGCATCGAGGACCAGGGCGGTCCGGTGGTCGGGCTCGGCGCTATCGGACAGGAATGTGGAAGCGGCGCCGATTGTATCCCAGGCCTATTTTGCACCGACGGTGTTTGCTGCAACCAGCCTTGTGATGGTCCTAACGAGGCTTGCAACCTACCCCAGCGGCGAGGCCGTTGTACTACCATCGCATCCGTCCCGACGCTTTCACCAAGCGCTCAGGTTTTTCTCGTTGTGGCCTTCCTGGTTCTGGTCACTTGGTTCGCCCTGCGCCGCGCCCACGAGCGCACCTGACATCTCCGATTTGATGTCAACGAGTGCTACGCGTGCACGGGCTGTATCTAGTCGGTTGGTTCCTCTGAAAGCGATGGTCTAAAGATGACTCCATGTGGTGTAAAACTCCCAAGTGGTCGCTAGCTAGGCGAAGTGCGGCAGTTTTTCGAGACTCAGGCAGAAGGCCTGTCGGATCAAACAGTAACGGTCCGGGCTTTTGTCCTGGATGCAGCCCTCTAGTAAACCGCGACGGCGACTGCTCAGCACCGCGCTCGGTCGGCCACTCTCACTCGAACCCATGGCGCAGCCGGAAGCTTTGGCGCATGATCCGCCGTCGTGCGAGGCATACCGACGCCAAGACGAAGATCGGTTACACTGTTGATATGTCGTCTTTACGCAGCCAACGTGTCGAGAGTGTTTCCCTGATCGGACTCAAACGATTCAAGAATTTTGAGGACCAGCTTTCTCCATCTTCTCTTGTAGGTTCGAACGTCTATCGGCCTTCCGCTCAAGGTTGGAATGGCACGCTTCGAAGTACCAAATTCTCCTGCATTGAAGCCATCTGAGGGCGGTTCGATCACCGGCTCAAAGCGGCGAAGCCACCTGAGGTCACGTTCGATGACCCGGAATGGAATGTGCGGCTCAAAAGAAAGCTTTTTGTCCTTCAGAGAGAGGTTCGAACCGACGCCGGCGAGAATTGCTCGTTTTTTCTTCGCGTCTCCATCCTTAAACTGCTCCCGTATCTCGCGAGCAAAGTTGAGTGTCTTCGCAACGCTCTCGACCTGCCGGATCATCTGATCACGTTGGCTCGCGGGATCGTCCGCCAGAGTCGACTTCTCCTTGAGAAAGACAAAGCGTTGCCGTTCGTATTCTTCATCAGACAAAAGACTGCGATCCGCATTGCGCGGCGACGTGTAGAGGCGGGTCAGATTGTCGAGTTGTTGCTGGTAGTCCTGTACGCCACGTCGCCGCGTGCCCTCGATCGGGACAAGGCCCTTGAGCTTTTCGGTACGCACTTCATCGAGCGCCTTCACCGCCCAGCGATGCGACCGATCGGACATGTCCACGCGGGCGAGAAAGGCCAGGATCTGTGCCTCTAGCTCCGCCCGCGTCACAACGCGTTGCCCGCAGTTGGGGGAGTTCTTCTTGGTGCAGTGGTAGTAGGTGTACTGGCGTCTGATCGGCGCGGTCATGTCATCGATCGCGACTTGGCAGCGGGGGCACCGTTCCTGGTGACGGCAAGAAAATTTGTGTCGGCACACGGAGCATACGAGATGCTGTTTTTCCTCGGCGGTGATCATGCGTCCGCACTCCCCGCAGCGAATCAGGCCCGTGAAGGCGAATACATGCCGTATCGGGCGGGGCTTTCCTTTGCGCCCCAGAGTCACCTGCGCCTGATCGTATTCTGCCTCGGTAATCATCGGCTGGTGTTTGCCTTGGTACCAGCGCCCTGATCCTCGCGGGTATTCAAACCAGCCGTAGTAGAAGGTGTCGGTAAAAGCCTCGTAGAGGGTACTCTGCGCCAGCGGCTTTCCGCCGATTTTCTTCATCGCCCTCGTCCGGAAACCCCACTGGTTGTTCGCGATGTCGACGATTTGCGGCACCGTGTAGCCGCCGCTCAGGAGCAACTCCCACATTTGCCTGACGAGAGGGAATCGTTCGGGATCGATGCCGATATCCTTCTGCCCTTTCTCCTTGAACGAATTATTCATGTACCCGACCTTCGCCCCCGAGGGACGCCAGCCCAGTTCTGCCTTTGTGCGGAGACCCCGGATGACATTCCGGCTCAAGTCCTCGATGAATTTGTGGGCCATGCCGAACTCCAGGTACATGAGCAGCGTGTTGTCGGCCGCCTTGCTGAACGTCTGTGTCGGCGTCACGATCTGCAATTGCTGCTCCTGCATCGCCCAGATCACGGCACCGCCATCGATCGGATTCCGCGCGAGACGATCGAGCTTCCAACAGATGATGCCCTGTGCGTCGTGGTGACGAATGCGTTCCATCATCGACGTGAACACCGGACGTCCGGGCTGTTTTGCTGAGCGCGACTCAGTGAAGACGGCGCCGACCGAAAACCCGCGCTGCTGAGCAAGACGACTGAGTTCGCTCAGTTGGGAATCCACCGAGAGTATCTGGCGATCGTCGTCCTCGCTCGACTTGCGGCAGTAGATGAAGAAACGCGGCATGGCACCAAATGTACGGTCGAGTGATTGATTCTGTCAACTGGTCGCTTCCGCCACGTCGTGCGGGGATGGCATTGATTCAACCAAGAGGAGCCACAGGAGTTCAAGCACGCGCGCGGCGTACATCTCGGCTTCTTCGGTCGAGAGCGACACCCCGAATTCGTCCTGGCAGATATCTTTGAATTCCTGGATTGTTCCGGCAGTGAGTCGCATAGGTCTCACCGTACGCTGCGCGGAGCGGGCGTGAAGAATGGCAATCTAACCGCCACTGGAACCTTTCCCACTCTTTTCATCTTCGTCCTGTCGCCTCACCCTCAACAGCATGACCAACGACGAAAGCCCATCCTCGCCGTTCTCGGCGAATACACAAACAGCCGAGGCAACCCTGCCCGACAAGCACGGCACTGAACCGGCGAAGGAGCGATGCATTCCGACAGTGTCCGCCACGTTTGATGACGGCCGCATTTTGGAAATGGTCCACCGGCCGAGTGAGAAGCGCTCCGCCTTCGTCATTTGGAAGAACTGCGAGTGGAAAACAGAGTCAAGCTTCAGCCGCGACGCGCGTACGCGGCTGGTGCCGTACTCGCCGAACAACAATCTCATCAGGAACGATGTGGTGCTGTTTCCGTCCGAGCCCGAGGAATATGGCTCCGAGGAACAGCTTCTGGGTGAGATTCAAGCGTTCGTCCATCGCTATGTCGATCTGAGTCCACTGTTCGAGAAGACCGCCAGCTACTACGTGCTCCTGAGCTGGGTGTACGACGGCTTCAACGAGCTGCCGTATCTGCGCGTCCGGGGCGACCCCGGCTCCGGCAAAACCCGATTCCTGCTGACCGTCGGCTCCCTCTGCTACAAACCCATCTTCGCCAGCGGCGCTTCCACCGTATCGCCACTCTTCCGCATGCTCGACGCGTTCCGTGGAACCCTGATCATTGATGAGAGCGATTTTCGCCAGAGCGACGAGCGGGCCGAAGTGGTCAAGATCTTCAACAACGGCAACGGAAGAGGCTTCCCCGTGCTGCGAAGCGAAGTGTCAGCAAAAGGTGAATTCAACCCGCACGCCTATTGGGTCTATGGCCCCAAGATCATCGCCACACGCGGACCGTTTGAGGACCGCGCCCTGGAGAGCCGGTGTCTCACCGAAGAGATGGGTCAACAGGGACTGCGCGGTGACGTGCCGATCAACTTGTCGGAATCGTACAAAGAGGAAGCATTGCACCTGCGAAACAAGCTGCTCTTGTTTCGGTTCCGCAATCTAGGGCGGCGAACTCCCACGGAAGAACTCGTCGACCGTATGATCGAGCCGCGCTTGAACCAGATCTTCGTCCCGCTGCTCTCGATCATCGAGGACCCCGCTGCCCGAGAGGATCTGCGGGAACTCGCTCGCCGATACAACCACGAGATGATTGCCGAGCGCGGCATGGACATGGAAGCGCAGGTTCTGGAGATCATCCAGGACTTGGCGTCATCCTCATACGGCAACAAGCTCACCATTAGAGACATCACCAGCTCATTCGTGGAGCGGCATGGCGCGGACTACGAGCGGAAAATTACGACGAAGTGGATCGGGTACATCGTGCGCCGGAAACTCCACTTGGCTACGCACAAAAGCCACGGTGTGTTCGTGATTCCGATGTCGGAACTTCCGAAGCTGGACCGGCTCTATGAAAAATACGGGGTGAGCTCCGAAACCGACGAAGGGGAGAACGTCCAAGAAGCGGCAAGACTCGAACTTGGCGTGCGGGTGGACTTTGGGGACGTTGGGGACTTCATATAGCAACCCATCCGTCCAAGAGGTCCGTGGTTCCTGGCGTTGCCGTTCCTCACATTTGAAACGCCGGCGCCCTTCGCAAAGTCCCCCACGTCCCCGATGTCCCCCGTTTACCTCTGCACTCTTCTGAATGCGGGGGAGAGAGCGGGGCGGCTCGATCTACAAATCTTTCGCTTCCGACCGAAACTAGCCGCTTCCGGCAAGTTTTCCGTTCTTGGGGAGACTCATACATCCCATACTCTGAAAGAGACGGCGATAGTCTCGCCGTTCTCACTTTCATGTCTTCTAAACTCACCAACTATCTGCGGACCTTCCGCAAGCGTTCCGGTCTCTCGCAGGAAGAAGTGGCGTTCCTCCTCGGCTGCCGCTTCGGCGCCAAGGTGTCGCGCTATGAGCGCTTCGAGCGCGAGCCCAATCTCCGTACCGCGCTCTCGTACGAGGTCATCTTTCACACCAAGGTGCATGAACTCTTTGCCGGCATCTACGAACAGGTCGAGCGCGACGCCGGGAAGCGTGCCCGAAGGCTGGCCCGCCGCCTGGCGAAGCAGCACGTGAGCGAACGCAAGCTCGCTGCCCTCAAGGCGATCACCGAGCCACCATCCGACGATCTGCGCTGGGAGCCCATCGTGCATCCATGAAGCACGATCAACGTCGCCTCCATCGTATGCTCTCCCTCGATCCCACCTCTCGCGGGTTCGGCTACGCCGTTCTGGAAGCACCCGACCTGCTTATCGACTGGGGCGTGTGTCAGGTGCGGATCGAAAAGAGGGAAGGCGCCCTGCGCAAGGTCGCCGCTCTCATTCATCGCTTCGCGCCGGATACCGTCGTCGTCGAAGACACCCGTGATCAGCACTGCCGACGCGGCCAACGTGCCCGCGATCTCATCCTAGCGATTGTTGCGCTCGCGCGGACGATGGATGTTGCGGTCGTTCGCGTGTCGAGGACAACCGTCCGCGACCACTACACCGATCTTGGCGCGACAAACAAAGACGCCGTCGCTCGACTTGTGGTTGAGGGCTTTCCAGAGCTTGAGTCATTCCTTCCGCCGCGACGCAGGACATGGATGCCCGAGCACGAACGGATGGCAGTGTTTGACGCGATCAGTATGGTACTCGTATTGGCAGAGAGCGCAGAAGCTTCGAGCACGCCGCGAATGTTCGGTTGATCACTGAGCGGAGTCGCGCAGACGACATCTCCAGATGCGAGACAAGATCCCCTGATCGGCAATCGTCGCCGGAAGCTTCCTGCATCCGTCAGCGGCGTTCTTCCATCTCCACCAAGAGCTGGGCGTCGTAGATCGTCTCCGGGTCGAGCTGTTCCATGATTTTGCGCACGACGGCGAGTGCAAAACGGTGCGCGTCGTCGCCGGTCTCGGGGAGATTGAACTTCGCGAAGTCGATTGCGCCAGTCAGGTTACCGTTCAGCAAGCGCGGCCGGCGAAGTCGACCGTAGCGGCTGCGTGTTTCCGACATGGGCGGAGTATCACGCCCGGCCCAACGGCGCGTCAACCCCGCTGTTCGGCGTAGGGACGCCACGACCCTGCAGGGGCAATGGGAGCACTCCTTTTCGCGCTGCTGCGGCTTGTGTGGCGCCGTGCCGCGCAGTACCTCCTGGGCGTCGGGAGCCGTTCAGGCGCGTCGGACAAGGTCTCCCCGCCGAACAATCGCGGCTGCGCCGCGGCGACGCAACACGGCTTTCTCAACGGGGCGTTTAGCAACGAAAAAGGGAAGCGCTACCGCTTCCCTTTTCGCACTTGAAAGATCTCCCTAGTCGTAGGTCCAGCTAGGGGAACAACTTGTAGATCTCGTCGCCCTTCTTGACGATGACTTCGTACCCTTCCTTGCGCTTTCTGTCGACGAATACCGTCACCTCGGCAGCGCGGCGGAAGGATTGAGCCAGGGTCGTGAAATTGTTGAGGTCCATTATCTCCTCTGCCTTATCGGCTGTTCCCTCATCTACAACGAGCTGGAGCTTTCGCATCGCGACTTTGAGGCGTTTGCGACGCCCGCTAGGTTTGGGGTCCGCATTCTGGTCGTGGGCTCCGCCGTTCTCAGGGGCTGCCTGGCCGGCCATTTGCCATCCTCCTTACGATTCCCATTGCTGATTACCTCCTTTCACAATTCTCAAACTATTCCACCTGGGAGCCTACAGCCATGTCAAGTCAAAGTCAATGGGGAATATACCCAGACCTTGCGGAACTTTCAGATTGGATCGGGTCAGATATTCGCAACTGCTTAGGATCATGTACGAATCTCATCAATTTGCCCGATGGTAAAGGAAGTTAACGCTTGTTCGTTTATCTGTTGACAACCGCACAGCAAGGTGCGAAAACTACGCTCAGAGTGAATGTAGATCACCGGCTAGGAGGCACTGCCAGGAGATAGGAAATCCCACCATGATTCACCTGATCGACGATCCGATTACGAACGAAGTTGCGAACTTGATCCACTACGCTCGCGAGCTTCTGGGAGAGGATCTTGGCCCGGAAGGGATCACACGGTTATACCGAGACCTTGGAATGGACTGGGAAGTCGCGAACGCTCTCGTGGTTGAAAACGTCTCGCCAACACCGTTGCTGACATTTCCGCCGTGCTTGCCGCCTTCGTGGAGGTGCTTTGTTGCTAGGGTGGCGCAGTTGGTGCATGAGACGACCGCGCCACCGTATGGATTCCAATTCGACACGCGCAAAGGCAACTACGTCGCCTATCTGAATCCGCACCTCCAGCACAGCCAATGGCCTCGCGCGCTCCTAAGCGCGTGGTTCACGGTGGTGATAGCCCCTTTATTCTACGAGCAGTACCCCGACGATCCAGGTAATGGGATCGTTCATTTTGATGCAGCTAGGGAATGGTTTGTCGCGGCGGTACTCCGCGAAAGGCTGTTGCGCCGCCTCGTGCTCTCCGATCCGGATCGGATGCGGGTACTTGCTACCGAGGATGCCGCGTTGTCGTTCTTCAAGGTCGAGAATCTGAACTTCGCTGAACAGAATGCGCACAGTAGCCCGGAACTCCTGGCCGGCATCTACGCCTACGTTCACAAATGCGAGCTTGCTGTCGGACGAAGTTGCGTCGGCACTCGCGAGGTTAGCGCAGAACTTTACGACTTCTGTGCGCACCGCCCGGATCAAGACACGTTACTCGTGCTGGTGGCGACTCATCATCAGACGGTGAATCCGTTCCTAACGCTGTTGCCCTGGCAATTTGAGGCGTGACCCGAATATTGCAGGGAGCACATTTGTCACCGCCAGTAGAGCCGAAACACGCGAACTTCAAAACGTACGGCAAGTTGAAAAAAGAAAAGGGGGGGCAAGGAAATGGGGGAACTGAGGTGGTACGGGCCGGCAGAGATAGTCGTACTTACCATCGTATCGCTTTTGTTGATCGGTCCAAGTCCGGCCCTTGGGGACGACGTTGTGCTCGCTCGCTCAAACGGACACTTCTCATCGATCGACAACACGCCTCGCTCGACTGAGATCATCCAACTCTGGGTTCTCCCGACTCTGGAACGATGGGTTGCTGCTCTAGGGCGACTGAAGGCCGAGCATGCCGATGATATGCAACGAATCCGCGACCGTTTGAAAAATGTGGGCAATTGGATGGCGCATCCAGATGGCACCGATGTCTGGCTCCTTGAGCGAGCGGAACTTGGAAGTGCCTCGGTGGATGTTTGTGTAGAACGAGTTGCGGAAGGTACGTACCGTCTCAAGTCCATACGTTCGTTCGACGCGGCCACGTACCACGTCGAGTCCTATGACTTCAACGAAGTTGGAGTGACATTCTCCTGGTTCGATCCTAAACTCGGAACCTCAAAGGCGGCCGGCACGACCATCATCCCGATGCCATAGCGTCAGCATGTCGCGCCCCAGTGTCGAGACCATCACTGCATTCGCCGGTATTCTCACCGCAGTGGCGGCACTCCTCACCGCCGGTGGGTTGGCCTACCAACTCAGACAGCAAGAGCGTCTTACGAAGTTCACGATGGGGGTTACCGCTCTTCAGCAACTCGCCGAAGAGTGGGGGACGCGAATGGTTCCGCAGCGCCAGGCCGCCGCTACTGCACTACTCGCGGGTAAAACGGATTCCAGCACTTCTATGGTTCTGGATTTCTTCGAACGCGTTGGTCTGTTGGTAAACAACGGTGCGCTGGATGAAGAACTCGCGTGGCACCAATTCTACGAGCCTCTTGTCCACTATTGGTTCGCGAACCGCGAATTCATCCGCGTGGCACAGGCTAGGGATCAAACAATCTGGCAGGATTTGGACAAGGTTGCCAAGAGATTGATGGAAATCGAGGCACGGCACCGCTTCGGCCCAAGCGTCCCAGCGTCACCCCCAAGCAAGAGCGATGTCGACGCGTTTCTCAAGGACGAAATACAGTCGAAGTGAATCTAGAATTGCACGCCCCGTCCTTCCTTCGACCATTTACTGCGCGCAAACACGGCGATGCCCACCTTCTGATCGGCCTGCCAGGCGATACGCCGGCTTCCTGTCTCTTGCCTCGTCGCCTCCCTGCGTATCATAGTCGGCAAACGGAGGACGACCATGCCGAGCAAGAAAGCTGTCGCAGCCATTGTCAGCGAAGCGCAACCGAAGTCAGTCGGCATCTGGATTCGCGTCTCAACCGAAGATCAGGCTCACGGCGAGTCTCCCGAGCACCACGAGAAACGTGCTCGGTACTACGCGGAATCGAAGGGCTGGGAAGTCGCCGAGCTATACAACCTGGCCGGCGTGAGCGGGAAGGCGGTTCTCGAACACCCTGAAGCGAAGCGCATGCTCGCTGATCTGCGGCGCGGGCACATCACCGGATTGATTTTCTCTAAGCTCGCCCGCCTTGCCAGGAACACGAGAGAGTTGCTCGACATCGCCGATATCTTCCGTGATCACGAAGCAGACCTTGTGAGTCTTGGCGAAGCAATCGACACATCATCTCCTGCCGGCCGACTCTTCTTCACGATGGTTGCGGCCACGGCGCAGTTCGAACGAGAAGAGATCGCTTCACGGGTCGCTGCATCCGTACCAATCCGCGCCAGACTCGGGAAATCCTTGGGCGGGGCTGCTCCCTTTGGGTACCTGTGGAAGGATCGCAAGCTCGTGCCCGACCCGGAGCAGGTGCCCGTCGTGAAGCTCATCTTCAACTTGTTCTGCGAACACCGGAGAAAGAAGACAGTGGCCCGGCTCCTGAACGACGCCGGACACCGCACCCGCAACGGTTCGAAATTTTCCGATACGACGGTCGATCGCATCCTTCGTGATCCCGTGGCCAAAGGAACGCGCCGCGCCAACTACAGCAAGTCGACTGGCGACAAGAAACACTGGGTGATGAAGCCCGAAAACGAGTGGGTGCTCTCCGAAGTCGAGCCGATCGTCTCGGAAGAAATCTGGAATCAGGCGAAGGCCACCCTCGATGGCCACCGGAATGGCCGGAAGCCGGCCAAGAAGGTGGTCCACCTCTTTGCCGGGGTCACGTTCTGCGGCTGCGGGAACAAGATGTACGTTCCATCCAACACGCCGAAGTACGTCTGCTCCAAATGTCGCAACAAGATCCCCGTCCCCGACCTCGAAGCAGTCTTTGCCGAACAGCTCAAGGAGTTCGTCTTCTCGCCCACGGAGGTGGCCAACTACCTGGCAAGCGCCGACCAATCCATCAAGGAAAAGGAAGAACTGCTCCGTCTCCTGGAGAACGAACAGCAGAAGCTCCAGCGTAAGATGGATGCGATCATGGGGCTCTACCTGGACGACCAGCTTTCCAAGGAGGGCTTCGGTCGGAAGAACAAGCCGCTCGAAGAACGTTTCAAACAGATCGAAGGCCAGATTCCCGAGCTTCAGGGCGAACTCGATTTCCTGAAAATCCAGCACCTCTCTCGCGATGAAATCCTGACTGAGGCGCGCGACCTCTACGGCCGCTGGTCCGATCTCCCGTCAGAGGACAAGCGCCGCATCGTCGAGGCGATCGTCGACAAGATAATGGTCCACAAAGACGAGGTCGAAATCGACCTCTGCTACCTCGCCTCAGTCACGCCGCGAGAGGGAGCATCGGAGCTTCGCTCCCGCGGCCCCTCCCAGGACATGGCAAAATGGCAACACCTCCGCACGGATTCATAGCGGCCACCAGCATGACGTTGGCGGGATAGGTGATCGAACCGACTGCGCGCGAGATTGTGATCCGCGTCTCTTCGAGCGGTTGGCGCAACACCTCGATGACGTTCTTGCGGAACTCGGGCAACTCGTCGAGGAACAAGACGCCGTGATGCGCGAGACTCACTTCTCCTGGCTTGGGGATGGTGCCGCCGCCGATCAGCCCGGCGTCGCTGATGGTGTGGTGCGGCGAGCGAAACGGACGCGTCGCCACCAGCGCGCGGCCGCCCATCAGTCCCATCACGCTGTGCACGCGGGTGGTTTCGATGGCCTCGTCGAGGGTCAGCGCCGGCAAGATCGTCGGCAGCCGTTTCGCCAGCATGGTTTTTCCCGAACCCGGCGGCCCGACCATGATCACGTTGTGCCCGCCGGCCGCCGCGACTTCGATGGCGCGCTTGACGTGTTCTTGGCCCTTCACGTCGCTAAAGTCGATTTCGTAGCGCGCGTGGGCCGCGAACACGTCGCGCAGGTTCAGTTTGGTTGGTGCGATGGGCCGTTCGTTGCGCAGGAACTCGAACGCCTCGGTGAGTGTCGCAACCGCGATCACGTCGATGCCGTCCACCACCGCAGCCTCGAGCGCGTTGTCGGGCGGCAGCAGCACGCCGCGCAGATGCTTGTCGCGCACGGTGGCGGCCGTGGGCAACGCCCCGCGCACCGGCTTCACTCGCCCGTCGAGCGACAACTCGCCCAAGATGACGTAGTGGCGCAGCAACTCGGCGGGTAATTTTCCCGTTGCCGCCAGCAGGCCGAGGGCGATCGGCAGGTCGTACGCCGAACCTTCCTTCTTGACGTCGGCGGGTGCGAGGTTGATGGTGACCTTGCGTTGCGGGAACTCGTAGCCGGAATTTTTCAGTGCGGAGCGGACGCGATCTTTGCTTTCCTTGACCGCCCCTTCGGGCAAACCGACGACGGCCATCTGCGGCAACCCGGCCGCAATGTCGACCTCGACTTCCACGAGCAACGCATCAATCCCTTGCAGCGCGCTCGAAAGCACGGTAGCGAGCACGGCGTGATCCTCTAGTACGTCGCGAGTCTATGCGGCCTGCTGACAACAAATCAAGGTGGCGGTCTTACGCCGCGCGGCGCCGTCGGGGAGTGACGAGAACGGCGAGAGGGCGGCCGTGACCCAGAGTGGCGTGCGCGATTGGTTGGCGCTCAAGCTGGTGCGCGGGGTGGGCTGCGTTGGTTATCAAGGCTTGCTGCGTGCGTTCGGCCACCCGCGCGCGGCCCTCGACGCCAGTACTCACGCGCTCGAATGTGCCGGTGTGCGGCGCGACGTGGCCACTGCCGTTCGCCGATTCAATGATTGGGCGATGGTCGATGACCAGCTGGCGCGGGCGCAGCGGGCGGATGCGCGAGTGGTCACTTGCGCCGACACGGACTATCCCGACAGCTTGCGCCAAATCCACGACCCGCCGCCGTTCCTGTTCGTGCGCGGCGCGCTGCGGTCGGAGGATCGGCTTGCCGTGGCCATCGTCGGCTCGCGCTTCGCGTCGAGTTATGGCCTGCAACTCACCCGCGAAATCAGCGAAGGGCTGGCCAAAGTGGGGATCACCGTGGTGAGCGGATTGGCGCGTGGTATCGATGCCGAGGCGCATTGGGCAGCGCTGCGCGCCGGCAGGCGGACCATCGCCGTTTTGGGGTCTGGCATTGACGTGGTGTATCCAAGTGAGCATCATGACTTGTTCATGACGATCGCCGAACAGGGCGCAGTGGTGTCCGAGTTTCTCATGGGCACCAAACCCGACGCCGAGAATTTTCCCACGCGCAACCGCATTATCTCAGGCCTCGCGCTGGGGACCGTGATCGTCGAGGCGACGGAAAAGAGCGGCTCGCTTATCACCGCGCAGGCGGCCGTCGATCAAGGCCGCGAGGTGTTTGCCGTCCCTGGTCCGGTGGGTGCGCGCAGCCGTGGTACGCATCGCTTGATTCGCGACGGCGCCAAGTTGACCGAACGGGTCGAGGATATTCTCGAGGAAATCGCTCCCCGGCTGCTCGCCGCCCCGTCGCAGCGCGTGCCGGTTGTGACGCTGGAAGGCGTCGAAGCGCAAGTGTTCGCGGGCGTTGGCGACGAGACTCGCCACATCGATGACGTGATCGGTCGCACCGGCTTGTCAGCGCACCAAGTCCTCGATGCCCTGCTGACGCTCGAACTCAAGGGGGTGGTGCAACAACTGCCCGGCAAGAATTACACAGCTCGCGGTGGTACCCCGCGCACCGCTCGATAGGACTCCATGGCAAAAAATCTCGTCATCGTTGAATCGCCGGCCAAGGCGAAGACGCTCGGCAAATATCTCGGCCGCGACTATCAGGTGAAAGCTTCGGTCGGACACATCGTCGACTTGCCGAAGAGCAAGCTCGGGGTCGCGATCGACAACGGTTTCACGCCTGACTACCAAATCATCCACGGCAAACGGAAGATCGTCACCGAACTCAAACAGGCGGCCAAGGGCAAGGAGAAAATCTTCCTGGCCCCCGACCCGGATCGTGAGGGCGAAGCGATCGCGTGGCACATCGCCGAGCGCATACGCGACAAAACCAACGCCGGCAAGATTCACCGCGTGATGTTCAATGAGATCACCAAGCGCGCGGTGCAAGAGGCGATCAAGCATCCGCTGGCGCTCGATCAGAACCTCTACGAAGCGCAGCAGACGCGGCGCATCCTCGATCGTTTGGTGGGCTATCAGATCAGTCCATTGCTATGGAAAAAAGTGCGGCGTGGTCTGTCGGCCGGCCGCGTGCAGAGCGTCGCGGTGCGCATTATCTGCGAGCGCGAGCGCGAGATCCAGGCGTTCACGGCCGTCGAGTACTGGTCGATCGCCGCCCAACTCGAAGGCGACACGCCGCCGCCGTTCAGCGCGCGTCTCGCTCGCGTCGGTACGCAGCGGCTCGATCCCGAGAAGTTCCGCGTCGAGAACGAACAGCAGGCCACCGATATCGTCACCCGCCTACGCGCCGCCACGTGGACGGTCACCAAGGTCGAACGCAAAGAGCGTCGCCGCTTTCCGACGCCCCCGTTCATCACCTCGCGCCTCCAGCAAGAAGCGTCGCGCAAGCTCGGCTATGCACCCAGCCGCACCATGCGCATCGCCCAGCGTCTCTACGAAGGCATCGAACTCGGTGCCGACGGCTCGGTCGGCCTGATCACGTACATGCGCACCGACTCCACTCGCATCGGGCCCGAGGCGCTGCAGGCCGTGCGCGGTCTGATCGAGGAACGATTTGGCAAAGAATACTTGCCGGCACAGCCCAACACGTATGCCAGTAAGAAGGGTGCGCAAGACGCGCACGAGGCCGTGCGGCCGACCTCCACCGAGTATCCACCCGATCAGGTCGGCACGTTTCTCTCGAAAGAAGAGCTGGCGCTCTACACGCTGATCTGGAACCGCTTCGTCGCCAGCCAAATGGTGCCCGCGGTGTTCGATCAAACGGCCATCGACATCAGCGCCGCCGACACCACGTTCCGCGCCAGCGGGCAAGTGATGAAGTTCGACGGCTTCATCCGGGTGTACACCGAAGGCACTGACGACGAGCCGAAAAAAGAGGGCGACGACGATGACGAGTCAGAGCGCACGCTGCCGCCCCTAACCGAAGGCCAGCAGTTGGCGCTGCACGAACTGTTGCCCGAGCAACACTTCACTCAGCCGCCGCCGCGCTTCACCCAAGCGACGCTGATCAAGGAATTGGAAGAAAAGGGCATCGGTCGCCCGTCGACCTATGCGTCGATCATGGCCACCATCCTCAGCAAGGAGTACGTCGCCGAGGACAAGTCGCGCCGTCTGCGACCGAGCGACCTCGGGTTCCTGGTGACGGAGCTGCTGGTCGACGCGTTTCCCGACATCCTCAACGTCGAGTTCACGGCCGGCATGGAGAACGTGCTCGATCAAATCGAAGAGGGCAAGGAAAAGTGGCAAGACGCGCTGCGCCGCTTCTACGATCCGTTCCAGCGCGATCTCGAGCATGCCGACGAGCGGATGCGCGACGTCAAGCACGCTGGCCAGCCGACAGAGTTCAAGTGCGGCACCTGCGACGCCGGCATGGTGATCAAGTGGGGGCGCGGCGGTGAGTTCCTCGCCTGCTCGCGCTATCCGGAGTGCAAGTTCACGCGCAACTTCACGCGCGACGCCGAGGGCACGCTGAAGATCGCCGAGGCAGAAGTCACCGACGAAGTGTGCGACCTGTGCGGCCGCCCGATGAAGATTCGCTTCGGTCGCTTCGGGAAATTCCTCGGTTGCACCGGCTACCCTGAGTGCAAAGGGGTGCGCTCGTTAGTGCGTCCCGTCCCCACCGGAGTGAAGTGCCCGGACTGTCGCGAAGGCGACGTCATGGAGAAGCGCTCGCGCAATGGCAAGACCTTCTTCAGCTGCAACCGCTACCCGAAGTGCCGCTTCGCGACCTGGGATCGCCCGATTCCCGAACCGTGTCCCGTGTGCAACGCGCCGTTCATCGTCGAGAAGACCACCAAGCGCGCTGGCACCGTGCGCCGTTGTTTGGTGGAAGGTTGCAAGTATCACGAGACCGTCGCCGAGCCGGAAGAAGCGGAAGCGGTGTGATCGAATTGGGAATGCGGAATTCGGAATGCGGAATGGGTGAGGAAGTCGATGTCAGCTGATCAAACCACCCGGCATTCCGCACTCCGCATTCCGCACTCCGCATTCGCAGCTCCGGTCACGATTATTGGCGGCGGCCTCGCTGGCGTCGAAGCGGCGTGGCAGCTCGCTTGTCGCGACGTGTCGGTGCGGCTGTTCGAAATGCGACCGGTGCGGGGCACGGAAGCGCACCAGACCGATCGTCTCGCCGAGTTGGTGTGTTCGAATTCATTTCGCAGCGCGTCGCTCGATTCGGGCGTCGGTCTACTCAAGGAAGAAATGCGCCGGCTCGGGTCGTTGGTGATGCGCGTGGCGGATCAGACCAAACTGCCGGCGGGCGCGGCACTGGCGGTCGATCGCAACGCATTTGCCGAGCAGCTCACGGCGGTGGTGGAAACGACACCCGGCATCGAAATCGTACGGGAGGAAGTCACGGCGCTGCCACCGACCTCGGAGCGCGAGTTGGTGATCGTGGCCACCGGGCCGCTGACGTCGCCCGAGCTGTCCGCGCACATCCATCAACTGCTCGGCGAGCAGCACCTGTATTTCTACGATGCGATCGCCCCGATCGTCACGGCGGATTCGATCGATCGCGCGACCGTCTTCTCGGCGTCGCGCTATGGCAAGGGCGGCGACGACTATGTGAACTGTCCGCTCTCGCGTGAGCAATACTATGCGTTTGTGAGCGCGGTGATCGACGCGGAGAAGGTGCCGACCAAGGACTTCGAGCGCTGCGTCTATTTCGAAGGCTGCATGCCGATCGAAGAAATGGCCCGCCGCGGACCCGACACCCTGGCGTTTGGGCCGATGCGGCCGGTGGGACTGATCGATCCGCGCACGGGGCGACGGCCGTTTGCCGTCGTGCAGTTGCGCCAAGACGATCACGCCGGGCGTTTGTACAACCTGGTGGGCTTCCAGACGAAGATGACGTATGCGGCGCAGCGCCGCGTCCTGCGCATGATTCCAGGATTGGAGCAGGCGGAGTTTGTCCGCCTCGGCAGTCTGCACCGCAACACGTTCATCAACTCGCCGGCGCTGCTGAAGCCGACATTGCAGCTACGGCGCCATCCGCAGGTGTGGTTCGCCGGCCAGCTCATCGGTGTCGAGGGCTACGTCGAATCCGCCGCGGCGGGATTGCTGGCCGGTGTCAATGCCGCCCGGGTGCTCGCGGGCGAAGAGGCGATTGTGCCCCCGGCGACCAGCGCGCTTGGCGCGTTGCTGGCGTACGTGACCGATTGCACCCGGCGCAGTTTTCAACCGATGAACGCGAACTACGGGCTGTTGCCGCCGTTGGCGTCGGGCGAACGCGGGCGCGACAAGCGCCACCTGCTCGCCGACCGGGCGCTGGCCGACATGGATCGCTGGATGGCGCAGCATGATCTCGCGCGCGACGAACTCGCACGGGTTGTCGCAGCTGATTTGGCGTGAGCGACTCTTCCAGCGAAACTCCGACCGCGGTCCTTGCGCACTTTGGCATCGAGCCGCCGCGCGTGGCGCGCGCACAGGCGCAGTGCCCGTCGCCCGCGCTGGCCGCAGCGCTGCCGCAATTGATCGCCGCCGCTCCGGATCCACGACTCGCATTGGCCAACTGGGAACGGGCGTCCGAATCGCGCGCCGCGGTGGCGCGCATTGCTGCGGCACCGCGGGCGTGGCTGGCGCTGTTCACGTTGTTGGGTGGCAGCGCGGTGTTGAGCCGCACGCTGCTACGCGACGAAGCACAATGGGCCGATACATTCCTCGTGACATTGGATGCTGTCTCGAAATCAGCCGACGAACATCGGCACGCGTTGGACGCGGCGGCTCTGGCGCCGTGGGAAGCGTTCGGCGCCACCCTACGGCAGTACCGCAGCCGGGAATATCTGCGCATCGGCTTGCACGATCTCGTCGGCCGCGTTCGGCTTGACGTGACGCTCGCCGATCTCTCAGCGCTTGCAGAAGGCGTGTGTGACGCCGCCTACCACTGGGCGCGCCGCACGGTGACGGCGGACTTCGGCGATGTGTCGGCGCCGTCTGGTCAGCCGAGCGGCTTTGTCGTCTTGGCGATGGGCAAGTTCGGTGGCGGCGAATTGAATTACAGCTCCGACATCGATCTCGCCTTTCTCTACGAGTCCGCGCGTGGCGAAAGCGCCGGTGGCCCGCGCGGGCGGTTGACGGCGCCGGCACTCTTCGTCCGCGTGGCCGAGTTGTTGACCCGCGCGTTGCAGGAGCGCACCGACGCCGGCGCGGTATTCCGTGTCGACTTGCGCTTGCGTCCCGAAGGGATCAACGGTCCGCTCGCCAACTCGATTGACAACTCGTTGCTCTACTACGAGTCGTGGGGGCAGACGTGGGAGCGCACGGCGCTGCTGCAAGCCCGTCCGGTCGCCGGGGATCGCGCGCTGGGCGAGCGCTTTCTGCGCGACGTGCGCCCGTTCGTGTATCGCCGCTATCTCGACTTCGCCACCGTGGCCGACATGAAAGCCATGAAGGCGCGCATCGAGAGCGAACTCGGCAGCAAGACGCAGAGCAACGTGAAGCTCGGGCGTGGCGGGATTCGCGAGATCGAGTTCATTGTCCAAGTGCACCAGCTGATTCACGGCGGGCGCGACGAGCGCGTGCGCGGCGGTGGGACGCTGCCGACGCTGCAACGGCTGGTGCGCTACGCCGCCTTACCCGTCGAACAGTGCGAGACGCTGGCCGCCGCGTACCGCTTTCTGCGCAATGTCGAGCACAAGATCCAAATCGTCGACGAGCGGCAAACGCATACCCTCCCCGTCGATGCGCTCGAGCAGGAGACGCTGGCACGCCGCCTCGGCTACACCGACAGCGCCGCCTTGTGGACCACACTCGACGCGCAGCGCGCGCGCGTGCGAGCTGCGTTTGAGCAACTGTTCTACGCGCCCGAGGCGGAAGTGCATCGCCAGCGCTCGCCCGAAATGATTGCGCTGCTCGACCCGCAGGTTGACGAAACGGAGGCACTGGCGGCGCTCGCCGGTTTGGGCTTCGCCGATCCCGGCGCCAGTTACCGCGACCTAGTGCTGCTGCGCGACGGTGCGCCGGGCGCGCCTGCACGTGCGGCGCGCAAGCAGGCGCTCGCAGAGCTGGCGCCGGCGTTGTTGCAGGCCGTCGTGCAGTCGGCCGACCGCGATCAAGCGCTACGCCACCTTGCGACGTTGATCACGACCATCGGCGCGCGGACCAGCTTCTTGGCGTTGCTGCGCGAGAATCCGGCGACGTTGCAGATGTTGGTGCGACTGTTCGCCGGCAGTGAGTTTCTCGCGCACGCGTTCATCCGGCGTCCGGAGATGCTCGATTCCCTGGTGCGCGCCGATTTGGTGCGAGTGCGCGTCCCCCGCGCTGCGCTCGAAGCGGAGTTGCGCAGCCAACTCGCGCGAGGCGACGACTTCGAGGCGGCGCTCGATCACCTGCGCCGCTTTCGCAACGAGCACTTCTTGCGCATTGGGATCAACGATCTCGATCACGTGCTGACGAGCGAGGAAGTCAATGCGGAGCTGACCTTACTGGCCGAAGCGTGCCTGGCCGCCGCGCTCGACATCGCCGTCGCCGATGTGGGCGCCAAATTGCACGGCATGCTGCACCGCCCGCACCCGCTAGGCGCGTTTGCCATCGTCGCGATGGGTAAGCTCGGCAGTGGCGAGCTCAACTACAACTCCGACCTCGATTTGATCTTCATCTACGAGGCCCCCGGCGATGCGGCGACCGCGCACGAGTTCTTCTCCAAACTGGCGCAGCGGCTGATCACCGTGTTGCAAGTGCCGACGACCGAGGGGCTGGTGTACCGCATCGACGCGCGGCTGCGCCCGTCGGGACGAGCGGGTCCGCTGGTGTCGTCGCTCGACGGATTTCGCGACTATCACGAACGCAGCGCGCAATTGTGGGAGCGGCAAGCGTTGATCAAGGCTCGGCCGGTCGTCGGCGATGCCACGCTGGCGGGGTCGGTGGCGGCGATCATCGAGCAGTTCGTCTACCGCGAGCCGCTGACCGCCGCGGGTGTCAGTGCGATGGAACATCTGCGCGGCCGTATGGAGCGGGAGTTGGCACGCGAGAGCCGCGACCAGGTGAACATCAAGACCGGACGCGGTGGGCTCATCGACATCGAGTTCGTGACCCAGATGCTGCAGCTCCGCCACGGCACGGCGAATCCTGCCCTGCGCGTGCGCGCCACGGTGCCCGCGTTGCAGGCGTTGCACGCCGCCGGGGTCTTGTCGGCGCGCGACACCGAGCGGTTGGTGAGTGGGTACCAATTTCTGCGCCGGCTGGAGAATCGTTTACGCCTGGCGCACGATCAGCCGGTCGCGGTGCTCCATCGCGGGGGGCGTCAGCTCGCGCCGTTGGCGCGGCAGCTCGATGTCGCCGACGCGGCCGCCGACGCCAGCGTTGCCGCCGAGGCGCTGTGGCACGAGTACGTCGCGCGCCGCGAGGCAATACGCGCCTGTTACGAGACGCTCTTTCGTCAGGCCACGGCGCGTTGACTTGCGCGATTGCCTTCAGTAGGCCCAGCCGGCGTGGCGGGTGAGTAGAAATATGGAGAAGTGCGATCAAATTTGGCTCGACGGACAGTTGGTGCCGTGGGACGCCGCGAACGTCCACGTGCTGACGCACACGTTGCACTACGGTCTCGGCGTGTTTGAAGGCATTCGCTGCTACCAAACTGGTGCTCAACGTTCCGCGATCTTCCGATTGTCGGAGCATATCGATCGATTGTTCGACGGCGCACACATTCTCGGGCTGCAGATACCGTTCAGCCGCGAGCAAATTGCTCAGGCATGCGTTACGGCAGTCAAAGTGAACGGATTGCGGGCATGCTACATCCGGCCGATCGTCTTTCTCGGCGAAGGTGAGATGGGGCTTGCGGCGGTGCACAATCCCGTGCGCGTGGCGGTGATCGCATGGAAGTGGGGCGCATATCTCGGTGAAGAAGGCGTCCGCCAGGGCATTCGGCTGAAGACATCATCGTTCCAACGCTTCCACGTGAACACGTTGATGAGCAACGCGAAGGCGGTCGGCCACTACGTCAATTCGATCTTGGCCGCCGTCGAGGCCCGCCGGCTCGGTTACGACGAAGCGTTGATGCTCGACACCGACGGCTACGTCGCCGAGTGCAGCGGTGAGAACATCTTCCTGGTGCGGCGCGGCGTGGTGAAGACGACGGCCTTGGGCGCGGTGTTGCCCGGCATCACGCGCGACACCGTGATGACGTTGCTGGCCGCGGAGGGGATCGTGGTGCGCGAGGAACGTTTCACCCGCGACGAGTTGTACATCGCCGGCGAGGTGTTCATGACCGGCACCGCCGCTGAAGTGACCCCAGTGCGCGAGGTCGATGATCGGCAGGTCGGTTCCGGCCGACCGGGTGAGATCACTCAACGGTTGCAACGTGCGTTTGCGCAAGTCACCACTGGGGCAGAGGCACGCTACACGCAATGGCTGACCCCAATCGACTGGGCTGCGTAAAGCCGCGTGGCTAGATGGCTTTCCCCATATTTTGCTTGACACCGTTGGGTTCGGGAACTATAAGCCCGAGTCCTGTGAGGGGCTGTGTGCGAGGGCGGGGTCAGGTCTACGTGGTAAACGAGTCCCAATCTGATCGTGGCGGAAGGAGAGCGTGGATGGCGCGCAAGTGGGGACTGCGAAGTGCGTGGTTCAGAGCACTGATGGCGGTCGCCATCGTGGCCGGACCGGCGTTCGCCGAGGTTACCACGGAGCGACCGGGCTCGATCATCATCTGGCCGAAGATCATTGCGAGCGGAACGCGGGACACGATCATTCAGATTTCCAACGTCTCCAACTCGATGGTTCACGCCCATTGTTTCTACGTCAATGCGGCGCTGGAGCCGGCGCCACCGCCGCAACAGGGTTTGGTGCCGAAGTGGCAAGAAGTTGATTTCGACATTTGGCTGACCAAGCAGCAGCCGACCCACTGGGTCGCGTCGCTGGGGCGACGAATCTTTCCGCTTGATCCGGAGTGTACGACGACCGTGGATGAGTGCAACGACGCTGGCTTGGACCCCGGGCGGGTGCCGCCGGTGCCGCCCGATTTCGTTGGCGAGTTAAAGTGCATCGAGGTCGATTCCTCGGGTGCGCCGATCAGTGGCAACCATCTCAAGGGCGAGGCGACGCTGGTCGTCCTCCAGGCTGGCGGGACAAACGACTTTGGCGATGTGAGCAAGTATAGCGCGCTGGCGGTCGTCGGACTCGACACTAATGACGCTAACAACGTCCTCTGCCTCGGCGGCGGGGTCACGTCTCAGTGCGTGCGCGGCGCTGAATACAACGCGTGCCCCCAGACAACCTTGCTCACCAATTTTGCGACGCACGCGGACAACCCACAGCTCGGGGACAAATCCGAAGTGCTGACCGAGGTGACCATCGTGCCGTGCACGGAAAATTTCGAGGCCCAAAAGCCCTCCAGCGTGGTCGTGCAATTCCAAGTCACCAACGAATTCGAGGAGACGTTTTCGGCCAGCACGACGGTGACGTGCTGGGGGAACTTCGAACTGAGTGAAGTGAACTCCGTCGTGTTCGATGTCGACACGGTCGGGTCCCGGTTCCTGCAGACGCGCATGATCCCGATAAAGGATTCTTCTGGCGGTATTTTGGCGGTGGCGGAAGAATTTCACCGTCTTGCGCCGATCACCGGCCGCGCCGCGTTCAATCTGTACACCATCGGTGAGCGCGCCACGGCGGACGTCATCACGATCCCGGAGGGTCCGTGATGAGAGCGGCCGGGCGAATGACGACGAGGAGCCGACGCATGCGAGTAGGGCGATGCTGGCCCGCATTGGTTGCAAGCGTACTGCTGCTCGTCGGCAGCCGAGTGCCTGCGGAAGTTTCGTCCGACCAGCCAGCCGCGATTGTCGTGTTTCCGAAGCTGGTCGTCGATTCCATAAATCACATCGATACCCTGATCCGCCTGACCAACACGTCCACCAGTCCGCTGATGTTGCACTGCTTCTTCGTCGATGCGACGCCGCGGTGCGTGAACGGTCCGGGCAATTGCGCGGCGCGGGTGGGTCAGGACGGACGTTGCGAGGGTGACTGCGTTGAGGATCATTGGAGCGAGACCGACTTTCGCATCATCTTGACAGGCCGGCAGCCGATCGGCTGGCGTATTTCGCAAGGTATGCGTGATTGCCGAGTCACGGCGGATCCGGATCAGCCCTGTTTCCAGCTCGATGGTGTTACGCGACGTGGGCCGAATGGGCAGAGCAACCAAGGCAGCAATATCCTGCCGGTGCCGCACGATGAGTTCGTCGGCTATCTCCAATGCATCGCGGTTGATGAATTCGGCCCGGTCGAGCGCAATGACATCGCCGGTGAAGCACTCATTGTGAAGGACCAGACCCAGGGACTTGGAGGAGGTCCGGAGGGCCCGGATGTCGATGGCTACAATGCGGTCGGCTTGAAATCGATTGTGGGAACGCAAACGACTCGCGACCTCACCTTGTGCCTCGGCGGCTGCACCCCTGGCCAATGCCGCGGCCAACACAACCGCAGTTGTTTTTCGGACGGCGATTGTGCGGATGGTGATTCCTGCAGCGTGCAGTGTCAGCCCAACGACAATTGCCCCAACGGCGCCGAGTACGATGGCTGCGCCAACATTTTGCTCCTAGATCATTTCTTTGATGGCGCGCGAGATCCGATAGATCAGGGCGATATCGTCACCGATCTGACCCTCGTTCCGTGCAGCCAAGACTACCTGCGCCAAGCCCCGAAGCCGGTCACCGTACAGTTCCTCGTCATCAACGAATTGGAGCAGCGCTTTTCGACCAGCAAGTCGGTGACCTGTTTCAAGGACATCCAACTCTCGAACATCGACACCGAGTTCAACGCCAATTCGATCTTCAGCGCCGCCGTCAACGGTACGCTGACGGGTCAGACGCGGATACGCGGTGTCGCCACCGATGATCCGAATCACGGTGACGCGCTGATGGGCATCGCACGCGAGTTTCGTTGTTTCGGCACGGGGGCCACGGATTGCGGCACTCACATCCTCGGTACGGCGGCGATGAACCTGCATTCCCAGGGTCGCCGTCCGCAGGCCGATTTGATTTTCTTGCCGCCGGAGAATTGATTTCCTTTGGCGGATGGTTGGAATGGTTGCTTTTGACTTGACAAGTTTGGACCTCGTCGATATAAGGCCGACACCTATTTGGGGGGTTTTGCGCCACGCCCATTTCGGCGCTGAGTGATTGAAAGGAGGAGGGTAATGCGTAGGCAGCGAGAGCGAGTCGGGTTCATGAGGCAAGCGCTGATGGTGGCGGGTGCGCTGGGGCTGCTGGCTGGTGTAGCCGGTGCCGACGTCACGACCGAGCGCAGCGCGTCGATCGTGGTGTTTCCGAAGGTGATCACCACCAGCACGCGCGACACCATCATTCAGTTGACCAACACCAACAACTCGATGGTCCATGCGCACTGCTACTACATCAATGGCGCGCTGGCGGATCCAAACTCGCCCCAGATTCCCGGGATCAACGACCCGGTCTGGAACGAGTTGGACTTCGACATCTGGTTGACCAAGCAGCAGCCGACCGTGTGGGTCGCGTCGACCGGCCGCGAGGCCGATCCCACCGACAACTCGACGTCGTGCGCTGACTCCAACGGCTCGTGCTACGGCGTCGGCCTCGACCCGGGCTTCGTGCCGCCAACCGCCGAGGATTTCACCGGTGAGCTGCGCTGCATCGAAGTCGACGCAACCGGCCAGCCAGTCGGTGGCGACCATCTCAAAGGCGAAGCGACGCTGGTCAATACAGATACCGGCGACGTGGCCAAGTACAACGGTATCGGCATCCTCCACAACTCAGGAGTAGAGATCGACACCGACAACGTGCTGTGTCTGGGCGATAGTGGCCCCGATATCTGCCCGTCAGGCGCCGAGTACAACGCCTGTCCGGACATTTGGATCTTGAATCACTTTGCGGATGGCGCCGCAGATCCGATAGCCGACGACGAAAGCCCTGAGGTCAACAACGTGGGCACCGAGTTGACGATAGTTCCCTGCACCGAAGACCTCGAAAACAAGAAGGCGGCTTCGGTTGTTATCCAATTCTCGGTCACCAATGAGTTCGAGACCAGCTTCTCGGCGTCGACGACGGTGACGTGTTGGGAGAACGCTGATCTCGCCGACATCAACGAACAGGCCTTCGGGCGTGTGGCGTTGACGACTGATTTTGCGCAGACCCGCATCCGTGCAGTCGGCACCGGCGGTGTCCTCATGGTTGCCGAGGAATTCCACCAGGTGCAGATCAATACGAGCGATGATATCCACACCGCGAGTGCCGCCTTCAATCCGCACATCGAGGATAACCCGGACAGCGCGCGGAGTGACACCATCACCTTCCAGCCTGACCTGGTGGTGCCCGAGCCGTAACGGCGGTCGCGGCTTGGGATAGGGAAAGGAGACGAACATGCGACATGTGAGATGGGCAAGGTGGGCGGCTGCGGTGGCGACTGTGCTCGTCGTGGGAGCGCCGCATGCAACACGTGCGGACGTGACCTCCGATCAGGCGGCGGCGATCGTGGTGTGGCCAATTGTGAGTGTGACCAAGGATACCGACTCCTTAGCACCATTCGCCGATGACACGCTCATTCAACTCAGCAACACCAGCACCAATCCGGTGGTAGTCCACTGCTTTTACCTCAACGCCAATAGCCACTGCAGCAACAGCGGCGATGTTTGCCAAGTCGGCGCGCAGTGCTGTGGCGGGGATGGCTGTGGTTTCTGCTTGCCGGCGTGGAATGAAACTGATTTCAATATCGTCCTGACCGGGCGTCAGCCGATCGCTTGGGAGGCTTCCGATGGTTTGAAGGACTTCTGCACCACGCCAAGCGCGGACGCAGGTGAGCCTTGCATTCCATTAGATGGCGTCTCGCGTCGGGGGCCGAAGGATCCGACGGCTCCTTCAGGGGTCACTCGTTTTCAGAGCAATGCCGGAACACGCATTCTTCCGGTGCCCGAGACTCCGTTCCAGGGCGAGTTGAAGTGCATCGTTGTCGATCAGACCACGGGGGTACCGGTGCGCGGTAGCGCAGCCAACGTTTTGATTGGACAAGCGACGCTGGAGACTGCTGAAGAAGGTAGCCTCGACGTAGCGAAGTACAACGCGATCGGCATCAAGGCGCTCGCGGAGGGCAACAGCGATGCCAATGAGAACGTCCTGACGCTGCAGAACAGCCCTGCCGGCCAAGGCGACTACGAGGGCTGTCCCAACGTCCTCATCCTGAATCACTTCTTCGACGCGGCGATCAACCCGGCCGATACGGACCTCCAAATCTTCACGTGGCCGGTGTTTGTACCCTGCACGGAAAACCTATTGCAGCAGATCCCGGGTGCGGCGATTGCTCAGTACTTGGTCTTCAACGAGTTCGAGCAGCGCTTTTCCACCAGCAATACGGTTCAGTGCTTCCGTGCAACCGGATTGTCGAGCATCGACACCACCCAACCGGAGAACTCGATCTTCAACGTCGGGGTGGCCGGAACCCTCGTCGGGCAGACGCGTGTGACACCAATCGGCAGCGGCCTGCTGGCCGTCGCCCTCGAGTTTCACGCGACGAATTCGCCGGTGCTGAACAACGGCAATCACTCGGCTGACGTGAACGTGCACTATCAGGGCCAGCGGAGCGCCGCGGACCGCATTACCTTGCCGTAACAGTCTTCACGGCAACGTGATCAAAAGGGGCGAGGTCGCAAGGCCTCGCCCCTTTTTTTTCGGGCGAGCGGTCGACACGATCAGGGAGGAACGGGTGCCTACGGAGACACTCTCAGCCCGCATCTTTGAGCATCCTCAGGCTACGACCGATGCGACTCTGCTGAGCTGGGGTGACCGCGAGTACCAACGCGGCGAGCTGCTTCAGGCGGCACGCACGGTGGCAGGTGGGCTCACCGGGTATGGAATCCAAAAGGGCGAGCGGGTTGCGGTTGGACTGCGGAATTCGCCGGAACTCATCGAGGCCGTGCTCGGGGTCTTGTACGCCGGCGCGGTCCTGGTGCCGCTGAATCCGGCGTACACGGCCGACGAAGCAGCCTACGTCGTGCGCGATTCAGGAGCGGCGTTGGTATACACGCATCCAGAACAAGCAGCGCTGTTGCGCGCTGCCGACGGTATCGAGGAGCGACGCGTGCAAACGAGGCTGCCGATCGGCTGCGACCTCCCGGAATCTGCGCAGTCGGTGGCGCCAGATGACCCAGCGCTTCTCGTTTATACATCGGGTACCACAGCCAAACCAAAAGGGGCGACGTTGTCGCACCGGGCATTGGTCTCGAATCTGGAGACTGTTTCGAGAGCATGGCGGTGGACGGCTGCGGATCGTCTACTGCTGACGTTGCCCTGCTTTCATCTGCACGGCCTCGCGCTGGGCATTCTGGGATCGTTGCTGGTGGGATCGCAAATCGTGTTGCGCGAACGCTTTGTGGCTGAAGGGGTGCCCCAGGATATCGAACGACATCGCATCACGCTCTTTTTCGGCGTGCCGACGATGTACAACCGGCTCGTCGGATTGCCAGAGGAAACGCTGCGTGCGCACGATCTGTCGTCGATGCGTGTGTGGGTGTCGGGCTCGGCGCCCTTGACGGCAGCGACCTTCAGCCGCTTCGAGCAACGCTTCGGTCACCAGATTCTTGAGCGCTTTGGAATGAGTGAGGGTGGATTCATGATCGCCGCGCCGTACGAAGGCCCGCGCCGCGCCGGTGTAGTGGGACGGCCGCTGCCGGGGATTGAGGTTCGGATCGGCGACGTGGATGCAGCCGATCGCGGCGAACTGTGCGAGGTTGCCGAGGGTGAGCAAGGCGAGTTGCTTATCCGCGGGCCGAACCTTTTCAGTGGCTATTGGAAACGGCCTGAAGAAACGGCGCGGGCGTTCGTTGGCGAGTTCTTTCGCTCGGGCGACCTGGCCGTGCGCGAAGCGGACGGCATGATCCGCATTACCGGGCGCCGTTCGGTCGATATCGTCAAGACGCGCGGCTTCAAGGTGAGCGCCGTTGAGATCGAAAGTCATCTGCAATCCCATCCGGGCGTGTGTGAGGTGGCCGTCGTTGGCATTCCGGATGCCGATCAGGGTGAACGGGTGGTTGCCGCGGTGACGCGCGTAGCGGACTCAGCGGTGTCGGCCGATGAGCTGCGCCAATTTGCGCGCGCCGGGTTGGCCCCGCACAAAGTGCCATCGGAGATTGTCTTCGTCGACGAGATTCCGCGCACCGGGCCGGGGAAGTTCAGCAAGCGGCTTTTGATCGAGCGCCTGAGTCGACTGCCGGATGCTTGAGGAGACCGAAGTGCGATGGTGGCCCGATGACTGCACGATGGCTGTGGCCACGCAATTTGAGTGCGGCGCTAAACGCTGCTAAGGGCGCCGCATGCTGCACGTCGAAAGTTCGAACGGCATCGCTCGCCTCACCCTAGCCCGTCCGGAAGTCGGCAACGCACTCAACGACGAAGTCGCCGAACGGGTGATCAGCGCGCTCGCGGAATGTCGCCGCGACGGCGATCTGCGCGCGGTCGTGTTGGCGGCGGAAGGCAAGGTCTTTTCCGCCGGCGCGGACTTGAACTGGATGCGCCGCATGAAGGGTGCCTCGTTCGACGACAACGTGCGCGATGCGACTCGCACCGCCGAGCTGTTCGCGGCGCTGTACGAGTTTCCGCGCCCAGTCATTGCGCGCGTCAACGGACCCGCCCGTGGCGGTGGCGTCGGGTTGATTGCGGCGTGCGACTTCGCCATCGGTGCGACGGCGGCCAGCTTCGCCTTCACCGAAGTGCGGCTCGGCGTGGTGCCCGCGGTGATATCGCCCTACTGCATCAAGAAGCTCGGCGAGGCGCGCTGCCGCCGGCTCTTTCTCACCGGCGAAGTGTTCTCCGCCCAACAGGCGCAGGCGTGGGGTCTGCTCGATGACGTCTGCCCGTCGATGGAAGATGTGGACAGTGCCATCGCGCAACTGCTCGCGACATTGAATCAGTGCGCGCCCGAAGCGTTGGGTGTGGCGAAGGCGCTGCTGCGCGGCGTCGCGGATCGTTCGCTCGCCGACGCGAAGCCGTTCACCGCAGACATCATCGCCCGCATCCGTACCGGGGCTGAGGCGCAAGAAGGCATGGCGGCGTTTCTCGAAAAGCGCAAGCCGGCCTGGGTGAAGCGTTAGGCCGCTGCCATCCGATGCAGCGTATCGAAACGAAAATTCGTCCGTCCGATTCGTCGTTTCAGGCGAACGCCGCGCACCATCGCGGGCTCGCCGCTGAGTTGCGGGCGCGGCTCGCCACCGTGCGGCAGGGTGGGCCGGAGCCGGTTCGCCAAAAGCACATCCAGCGCGGCAAACTGCTGGTGCGCGACCGCATCGAACACCTGCTCGATCCCGGGACGCCGTTTCTCGAATTGTCGCCGTTGGCGGCGTTCGACATGTACGACAACGACGCCCCGTGCTCGGGCATGGTCACGGGCGTTGGCGTCATCCAAGGCCGAGAGGCATTGATCATCGCGAACGACGCGACAGTAAAAGGCGGCACGCTCTATCCCATCTCCGTCAAGAAGCAGCTACGGGCGCAGAAGATCGCGATGGAGAACCGCTTGCCGTGCGTCTATCTCGTCGATTCCGGCGGCGCGTTTCTCCCCTTGCAGGCCGACCTGTTCGCCGACGAGAGCCACGGCGGCCGCATCTTCTACAACGAAGCGATCATGTCGGCGATGGGCATTCCGCAGGTCGCCGTCGTGATGGGGTTCAGCACCGCCGGTGGGGCGTACGTGCCGGCGATGTGCGACGAGAACATCATCGTGCGCGGGCAGGGCGCGATCTTTCTCGGCGGCCCACCCCTGGTGAAAGCGGCCACCGGGGAAGTGGTCACCGTCGAAGAACTCGGCGGTGGTGACGTGCACACGCGCATCTCCGGGGTCTCGGATCATCTCGCCGGCGATGACGCCCACGCACTCGCGCTCGCGCGTGAAGTGTTTCTCAACTTGCCGCGTCCGGCGAAGTTCGCACTCGCGGTCGATCCACCCGAAGAACCCGCCTATGATCCGCAAGAACTCTACGGCGTGCTGCCGCGCGACACGCGCCAGCCGTTCGACGTTCGCGAAGTGATCGCGCGCCTCGTTGATGGCAGCCGCTTTCACGAATTCAAGCCGCGCTACGGCATGACCTTGGTGACCGGCTTTGCGCGCCTCCACGGTTACCCAATCGGCATCCTCGGCAACAACGGCGTGCTGTTCTCCGAATCGAGTCTGAAGGCGACGCACTTCATCGAGCTGTGTTGCCAGCGCAAGATCCCGCTGCTGTTCTTGCAACACATCACCGGCTTCATGGTCGGCAAGCAGTACGAGCATGGCGGCATTACGAAGGACGGGGCGAAGCTGGTGCATGCGGTCGCCACCGCCCAGGTGCCGAAGTTCACCGTGATCATCGGCGCGTCACACGGCGCCGGCAACTACGGCATGTGCGGCCGCGCCTATGGGCCGCGGCTGTTGTTCATGTGGCCGCACTCGCGCATCTCGGTGATGGGCGGCGAACAGGCGGCGCAAACGCTGCTGACGGTCAAGATCGAACAGCTCAAAGCGCGCGGCGCATCGTTGTCTGACGATGAGCAGCAGCAACTCATGGCCCCGGTGCTGGCCAAGTATGACGAGGAAGCCAGCGCCTACTACTCCACTGCGCGCATCTGGGATGACGGTGTGCTCGATCCTCCCGATACGCGCTCCGTGTTGGCGCTCGGGATCGCGATGGCGCTCAATGCCCCCATACCCGATCCCAAGGTCGGCGTCTTTCGCATGTGACGGGCCGACGAGGCGAACCAAGAAGTAGGAGTCACCAGCCAAGAGTCACGAGAATCGGGGGGTGCGATGCGCGGCCACTACGTGATTGCGACGACGCTACTCGCGCTGCTCAGCGCTCAGTGCACGGTGCTGCCGCAGCGCCAGCGCGTGCCGATCGTCTACTTGGATCAAGGTTGGACCGCACACGAGCGGCAATCGTACTACCGCACGCCGCAGGGCATGGAGTTGCTCGGCATGCGCTATCAATGGCTGCTGGCGCTGGAGCGGCCAGTCGGGTCGCAGCGCTTTGCCGCGCCCGACCATCTGGCACAATTCGGTTTCCTCATCGACGACGATCCGGTTGGTAACCCCGATCAGTTGCCGGTGGGCTTCACCAAGCATCGCGATCCGAACACCGGTGACGATATGCTCGATCTCAGTTGTGCGACCTGTCACTCGGGTCAGATCAACTATGGCGGGCAAGGTATCCGCATCGACGGCGGCGCCGGTATGCATGACATGAACCAGTTTCTCCAGGCGTTGGTCGTGGCGCAGCTCACCACCTACATCCTGCCCTGGAAGTTCGATCACTTCGCCCAGAAGGTCTTGGGCGTGCGCTATCCCGACGGCAAGTGCGAGCTACGCCACGCCTTCGGATCCGTCCTCCACACGTTTCTTTCCGAAGGCTTCACCCAGTGGTATCACGGGCAGTCGCTGACGCAGGACGGCTTCGGCCGCACCGACGCGCTCGGCCGCATCAGCAACGCGCTGTTCGCTGACCGGCTGCAAGTGCCCGCCAACTACGGCCGCGCCGACGCGCCGGTCAGCATCCCGCACCTGTGGGACATCTGGTTGCTCGACTGGGCGCAGTGGAACGGCTCGATCCATCAGCCGATGCTGCGCAACGCCGGCACCGCGCTCGGTTTGGATGCGCCGCTCGCACTCGTGAACGCTAACGGTGAGGTGCTTCCCGAGGCCGAGCGCTACCAATCGACCGTCGAGGTTGCCGCCCTTCACTGCATCGAGACCACGCTCGCTAAATTGCAGACGCCGCGTTGGCCGGAAAACGTTCTCGGGACGATCGACCGTCCGCAGGCGGCGCACGGCAAGGAGCTCTATGACCAGTTCTGCGCGTCATGTCACGATCCCCGCGTCGCCGAGTACCACACCGGTTGGTATCCGCCGCACTCGGCCGCGCCGACCACCACGCTGCCGGAGTGGCAGGTCGCGCTGTTCCCCGTCGATCAGATCGGCACCGATCCGCGCGCCGCCGACAACTTCGCGAAGCGGACCGTCGATCTCAGCAAGCTCGATCCGTCCGATCCGTCGTTGCGCCACATCTCGGCGGCCGATGGACTGCGCTACATCACCAGTCGCGTGATCAGCCGCCAGTACGACGAGATCGGCCTGACCGCCGCGCAACGCAAGGAGTTCGACGGCCTCGGCCGTCCCGACGAAGTTCGCGCGCCGCGCATGTACCGCGCTGCACCGCTCGACGGCATTTGGGCCACGCCGCCATATCTGCACAATGGCTCGGTGCCGAACCTCTATCAGTTGCTCTTGCCAGCGGCGCAGCGTGACGCGACTTTTTTCGCCGGCAACTTTGCGTACGACCCGAAGCATGTGGGCTATGAATCGACACGCTTTCGCGGTGGCTTTCGCTTTCGCACCAGCGACGTGGGCAACGCCAATAGCGGACATGAGTACGGCACCGATATGTCCGACGCCGACCGCTGGGCGTTACTCGAATTTTTGAAAATCAGCGGCGAGGATCGACCGCTGCCGTCGCCACCCGAGCCGCCGCAGTGTGGCCCGCGCTGAGGCGGACGTGCCTGCTCGGAGAAGGCAGCCGCTAACCGATGGCCCGCAGCGAAACCGTCACCGTGGTGTTCACCGATTTGGTGGGCTCGACTGAACTGGCTGGGCGGCTCGGGCACGACGCGTACGAACAACTTCGCCAAGAACACTTCCGGGCGTTGCGTGCGGCCGTCGTGGCGCACAACGGATCGGAGGTGAAGACCACGGGCGACGGCTTGATGCTGGCCTTCGCCGGCGCGGCCGATGCGGTGGCGTGCGCGATCGCTTTGCAACAGGCGACCGACCAACACGCGCGCCGCACGCCGTCGGAGCCGTTCGCCATTCGCGTCGGCGCGTCGTCGGGTGAAGCGAGTCGCGAGGACAACGACCTCTTCGGGTTGCCGGTGGTTGAAGCCGCGCGGTTGTGCGCGGCTGCGGCCGCGGGACAGATCGTCGTCGGCGATGTCGTCAGGCTGATGGCGCGCGGGCGCGGCCACGGTTTCAGTCGCCTGGGTGACCTCACGTTGAAGGGATTGGCCGAGCCGGTGACCGCGTACGCTGTGGCGTGGGAACCGCTTGCGGATGCGACGTCGCAGGTGACGATCCCGCTGCCGCCGCGCTTCGCAACGGTCGAGCCGCTGGCACTCTTCGGCCGCACGACCGAACAGATGCTGCTGCGCGAGTGTTGGACCAAAGCGCGCGCCGGAGAACGACAACTGGTTTTGCTCGCAGGCGAGGCGGGTATCGGCAAGACCCGCTTGGCGACCGAAGCCGCACGCGCCGTGCACGCCGAAGGCGCCATCGTTTTGTTCGGAAGCTGCGACGAAGAGATCGGTCTGCCGTATCGGCCGTTTGTTGAAGCGCTCCAGCACTACGTCGCGCATGCGCCCGAGGCGGTGCTCGCCGCGCACGTGCGCGCTCACGGCGGCGAACTCGCCCGGTTGGTCCCTGAACTGGCGAATCGCGTGATCGATCTGCCGGCACCGCAATCGGCTGAGCCGGAAACCGAGCGCTACCTGATGTTCGAGGCCGCCGCCGGCCTCCTGTCCGCTGCCTCACAAGAGCGCCCAATTCTGCTCATCCTCGACGACTTGCACTGGGCCGCCCAGCCCGAGGTGTTGCTGTTCCGCCACCTCGTGCGTTCGCACCGGCCATTGCGGTTACTCATGGTGGCGACCTATCGCGACAGCGACGTATCGCGCACCCATCCTCTCACCCCGTTGCTCGCCGATCTGCGGCGCGAAAACGGCGTCGAGCGTCTCGTCGTGCGCGGACTCGGCGACGACGCAGTGGTTGCGCTGATCAGCGCTCTGGCCGGTCATGAACTCACCGACGCCGGCATCGCGCTCGCACAGGCGATTCAACAGGAGACCGACGGGAGCCCGTTCTTCGTCACCGAGATTCTCCGTCATCTCGTCGAGTCGGGCGCCGTGTTCCAAGAAGGTGGCCGGTGGACGTACCGTGGCCACATCGGCGGGCTCGGGATTCCCGACAGCGTTCGCGAGGTCATCGGCCGCCGGGTCGCACGGCTGTCGGACGCCACCGGCCGTATCCTGAGCCTCGCGGCGGTCATCGGGCGCAACTTCGACCTCGCACTGCTCGCGCGCATCGCCGACACCAGCGAGGACGATGCGCTCGACGCGCTCGACGAAGCGTCCGCCGCGGCCCTGATTCACGAAGTCGGCGGTCGTCCAGGGCATTTCAGTTTCAGCCACGCGCTGATTCGCACCGCGCTGTATGAAGCCTTCAGCGCGGCGCGCCGCGCTCGCCTGCACCGCCGCGCCGGCGAAGCGCTCGAAGCGCTCACGCAGTCCACGCCGGGTACTCGGATCGACGAACTGGCGCACCATTGGATCCGCGGGCTCCATGCGGCGCGCGTGGCCGATGTCAGCAAGGCCGTCGCGTACGCCCAGCAGGCGGGCGATCAGGCGCTGGCGAGTCTGGCGTACGAGCAAGCCGCCGCACACTATGAAGCGGCCCTCGCCGTCCTCGAATCGCACGACGACGCGACCGAACAATTGCGGTGCGATCTGTTGCTCGCCTTGGGTGATGCCCAACGGCGCGCCAGCGACGCGCGCTATCGTGACGTGATGGCGAGCGCCGCGGCGCTGGCGCGCCGGTTGCGGGACCCAACGCGCTTGGGTCTCGCCGCGCTCGGCAGCGCGCGCCCGGGCGGATACTTCACCAGCGTTCTTGGAGCCGATCCGGCGCTGATCCAGCTCTATACCGAAGCGAGCGCGGCGCTCGAAGGTCGCGACAGCCTGCTGCACGCGCGGTTGCTCGGCCAGCTCGCCGTCGAACTGATCTTCACGCCGGACCATACACGTCGGAGCACAATAGCGGCGGATGCGCTCGCCATGGCTCGCCGACTCGACGATCCCGCAGCACTCGGTTCGGTGCTGGCCTCGCATGTTTTTGCAATCAACGACCCCGCAACGCTCCCCGAGCGACTCGCTCTCATCGCGGAGCTGAAGCAGCGAGCGGAACAGTTGGACAGTTACGAGCTGGGCTTCTTCGCCGCCTTCCATCGCGCCGGCGCGTTGCTCGAATCCGGCGACGGCAACGGTGCCCACGATGCGGTTGAGCGGATGCACGAGTTCGCCGAGGCGTTGCACCAGCCCTTCTATCGTCTGCTGGTGCAGCACGCGCGCACGATGTGGCTGATCGTGCACTGCGACCCCGATGCCGAGCGCGCGGCCTTCGCCGCTTTCGAGGTCGGCGTGGCCGGTGGCAATCAAGACTCCACCGCGGTGCTCGGCTCGCAGCTCTACGTACTTCGTCACGATCAGGGGCGTTTCGCGGAATTTGCCGACACGCTGCGCGCCAATGTCGAGGCCATGCCCAATATTCCCGCCTGGCGCGCTGGGCTCGCCCTCCTGTATTGCGAGATCGATCAACTTGATGATGCGCGCAAACATTTTGAGATTCTCGGCGCGCGCGACTTCGTGTTTCCGCTCGATTGGACGTGGAGCGTCGCGATGTTCCGTCTCAGCGAAACTTGCGACTATCTGCGTGATCAACGCGCCGCCGCACTGCTCTACCCGCAGATCGATCCGCTCGCGCACCAAGTCGCTGTCATGTCCAACACGATCTTGTGCCTGGGCTCGTTTGCCTACCCCTGTGGCCTGCTTGCCGCGTGTCTGCGGTGCTGGGACGAGGCGCAGCAGCACTTCGAACGCGCGCTTGCGACCAATACCCGGATCGGCGCCCCGGCGAGCGTCGTGTCCACCCAGCGCGCGTACGCGGCGATGCTGCTGTCGCGGCGTGGTCCGGAAGATGCGGCGCGCGCCGCAGAACTGATTGCTGCGGGTCTCGATGCCGCCCACACCCTCGGGATGGCGCGTGAGATTGTGCGACTGGAGCGATTGCGCGACGCAAATCAGGTTCCCTCTCCCTCTGGGGGCTTTGCCTAAGAACTCGAATTTCTAGCCGACATTTTGGGCAAGTTCGAGACTTTTTGGGCAAGCAAAAAGTTTCTTCTGCAACTCGCATTTTTTTCTTGCACTCACTCGGCGAAGAAGTACCGTAAGCCCGGCTCGATGTGGTTGCTACAAGCTGCAACGGCATTTGATGCTTCGTATGGAGGTGGCGGTGGCGATTGAAGGTGAAACGCTTCTGACGGTTGCCGATGTTGCAAAGCGACTCGGCATAGTCCCCGCAACGGTTCGACACATTGCGACGCAAGGAAAGTTGCCATCGCTTCGCACACTCTCGGGCGTGCGCATTTTCCTTCTGCGCGATGTCGAGCAGCTCGAAATCCAACGCGCGGCCGAGAGAAGGAAACCCGACTAGGTGGTTAAGACGACAAGGTGGCAATTCGCCTTGGAAGAGATGCGGGGCGGTGGGTGAGCGGTTGAAACCACCCGACTGTAAATCGGGCGCCGTGCTCAGAACACGGCCGTGGGTCCAAATCCCACCCGCCCCGCTCCCTATGGCCAGGCCGAACAGCTTGACGGCACTTCGGCGTGGCCCGGACGGACATGAAAGATATAGATCGCTGCGCACGTAAAATCTACCGGGAACGTTCGGCCTGTTTCGGCTTGTCCCAGCGCGGCGACTTGCAACGCGGGCACACAGTCGGCCGTTCCCGCGCTTCGGTTTCGGGGTTGAGTCTCGGTAGCCACTCCCACCCGCACCGACACCGGCACCCATCCAACTTGACCTCACCGATCGGCTTCGCGTCCTTCGCCATAGCTGCGGCCTCCCATTGGGGATTACTAATAACCGTTCCCAATGGTATTGACAAGCCCCCCTATTTGGTGTTACTATTGGTAGTAACAAATAGGAGTGAGCAGAATGGAAATGGACGGACGGCAACAACGGGGACTCGAAATCGCGGCAACGAAACAGATCACCAAGAAGGGCGCTATGTGGGTCGTGCCCTCGCAGTCCGACAAGGGCCGCTACGGTGTCACCATCGACGGCGATACCAAGCACTGTACCTGCCCCGATTTCGAGGAACGGCAGCAACCCTGCAAACACGTCTTTGCGGTCGAGTTCGTGATGCGGCGCGAAACGGTGACCGATGGTGACACCACCGTGATTACCGAGACCGCCGCCGTGCGCGTCACCTACGCGCAAAACTGGCCCGCCTACAACGCCGCGCAAGTCAGCGAGAAGGCGACCTTCGTCAAACTGCTGCGCGATCTGTGCGCGGGAATCCCCGAACCACCGCAGAGCATGGGGCGTCCGCGCTTGCCGCTGGCCGACATGATCTTTTCCGCTGGCTTCAAGGTCTACAGCACTGTGTCCGCACGCCGATTCATGACGGACCTGCGCGAAGCACACGCTGATGGATTGATTTCGCAGCTTCCCTGCTACAACTCGATTTTCAACTACCTCGAATCGGAGGAACTGACCCCGATCATCCGCGACATGGTGACACGCAGTGCGCTGCCGCTGCGCGCGGTCGAAACCGACTTCGCGATTGATTCGACTGGATTTACCAGCACGCAACTGATGGGCGTGTGGCGCGCGGAGAAGTACGGCGCAAAGGCGACACGACGCGAGCACGATTGGTTGAAGCTGCACGCCGTGTGCGGAGTGAACACCAACGTCATTGCGGCGGTGGAAGTGACGCCGCGCAATAGCCAAGACTCGCCGCAGTTTGCACCCCTGATCGAAGCGACCGCGCAGCACTTCAACGTTCAGCGCGTGCTCGGAGACAAGGCATATTCCAGCCGCGCGAATTTGGAACTGACCGAGAGCAAGGGCGCGGTTCCGTTCATCCCCTTCAAGTCCTACGCGGTCGGCACCACGAAGAACGAGACGTGGAACCGCCTGTATCACTACTACGCTTTGAACCGCGACGAATTTCTGAAGGCGTACCATAAGCGCAGCAACGTTGAATCGACCTTCTCCGCGATGAAGCGGAAGTTCGGGGACTTCGTGCGCAGCCGAACGCCAATCGCTCAGGTCAACGAACTGCTGTTGAAGGTGCTCGCTTACAATATCGTGTGTGTGGTTCATTCGATGCACGAGTTTGGAGTCAATCCGAGCTTTCCGGCATAGGTGCGACAATTGGAATTGGCCCGGCATATGGTGGTAAGCGATCCAAGCACTTCCTGCCGATCAGATGAAACCAGACCTCACCGCCATTACTGACATCAACGTCTTCGCAGTCCAAGTCTATAACTATCCCCTTGTGGTCCACCTCAAGTTGGAACCAGCACGTCTGAACGTCCCTTGTGCGAATCATCCAACCTGGATGGTATTTGTTTTCTTCCTTCTTGCTGTAGCCCGCGCGAACGCGACCTGCATCATCGCGCATTGGTCGCCAGACGAAATTATCGTCGGGGCTGACAGCATGACGGTTCGGCATCAAGGCACGGCGCGGACGCCGACCTTCGCGGCGTGCAAGATTCGGCCGATCGGAAGCAATGCATTTGCGGCAATCACTGGCCTGGATGGTAGTATATCCAGTGACAGCCCCTACATCGCCGCTGGTGAGGGTTGGATGGATGGAGATACAACGAGCGAGCGAATGTCGAACATCGAAGGCAACATGGTCACTTGGCTTCTCCCACACGCCAATACTCTGAGGATGAGCGATTCTTCCTACTGGAAATCGCACTGTGTCAATGGCAGCCCCTTTGAGACAGCGTTGATATTTGGTGTAATCGATGGCGCACTGACGATCATTCGGAGTGACTTCACGATTGTGCCCGATGGAACAGCTACCCCGCCGTTCACGATTCACGTTGATCGCGAGAGTTGCCCCCCGAAGTGCCCAGTTAGCGGGTTCATTCCGCTTGGCGACGAAGTGACGATCGATCTGTACGAGATGCGGCATCACTCGTGGACGGGTACTGAAACGGTTGAACAAATCATCACTGGATTGATCAAGGATCACGAGACCGCATTTCCCAACGACGTTGGCGGGGATACGGACATTTTGCACGTCATACAATCCGGCTACCACTGGACTGCTTTGAAGAAGGAGTGCGGCGATCCACACGCCCAACCCCGCAAAGTCACAACGCCTGACGCCAGTACCCCCGCGCCACCGTCTCCATATGTTCTGCAAGCCCCGTCGCGACGCTAACTGCGCTTGTTCTTTGGGCCGCAAAGTCCCTTTTTGGGCAAGGCTCCGCCTTGATGGGCAAGAAGCACTTTTGAGGCAAAGCCCCCTCTGGGAGAGGGTGATGGATGCTCACTCATCGACTTGCGCGATCCGCGTTCGCTTGACCCCGAGAACGGCACGCCTTAGACAGGTCCAGAGCGGTGGAGTTGGATCACATAGAGACACGGCGGGGCTAGATGGCGCGCACAGAGACGATCACGGTAGTGTTTACCGATCTCGTCGGCTCAACCGAGCTGGCGACCGCGCTTGGCCATGATGCGTACGAGACGCTCCGACAGGATCACTTCAGCGCGCTGCGCGCTGCGGTAGCGGCGCACAACGGAACGGAGGTGAAAACCACCGGGGACGGACTGATGGTGACCTTCGCCAGCGCGGCCGATGCGCTCTCCTGTGCCGTGGCGATGCAGCAAGCCGCCGACCTCCACGCCCGGCAATTGGCGGCGTTGCCGCTCGCCATGCGTGTCGGCGCGTCGTCGGGTGAAGCCAGTCGCGAGGACAGCGATTTCTACGGACCACCGGTCGTCGAGGCGGCACGATTGTGCGCGGCCGCCACCGCGGGACAGATCGTCGTCTCCGAAGTTGTTCGATTGATGGCGCGCGGGCGCGGTCACGCGTTCACCGCGCTGGGCGAGCTGACGCTCAAGGGCATCGAGGAGCCGGTGACCGCTCACCGCGTGTCATGGGAGCCGCTGCCACAGGCGTCCGCAGCCACATCGCCGATTCCGTTGCCGCCACTGCTGGCGGGCGGCGAGCAGTTTCAGTTCGCTGGCCGCGAGGCAGAATTGGCGGCGATGACCGCCACCTGGCAGCAGGTCGCCGCTGGTACGCACCGCGTGGTGTTCGTCGCCGGTGAGCCCGGCATCGGCAAGACGCGCTTGGCGGCCGAGACCGCGCGGCTCGCTCACCGCGATGGCGCCAGCGTGTTGTACGGCCGCTGCGACGAGGATATGGGCGTGCCGTTTCAGCCCTTCGTCGAAGCCCTCGCCGCCTTCATCGAACACACTCCGATCGAGCGCTTGCGCGCGCAACTCGGTCGTTACGCCGGCGAGTTGGTGCGGCTCGTGCCCACGCTTGCCAACAAGGTGACTGATCTACCTCCATCATTGCGCTCCGATCCTGACACCGAGCGCTATCGCTTGTTCGACGCCGTCGCCGCGTGGTTGACGACGGCAGCAACGGAACGCCCAATGGTGTTGGTGCTCGACGACTTACACTGGGCGGCCAAGCCCACACTGTTGCTGTTGCGACACATCGCACGCGCCGGAGAGTCGGGACGTTTGCTGATCGTCGGAACCCATCGCGATACCGACATCGACCGCGATCATCCGCTCACTGCCGTTCTTGCCGACCTGCGCCGCGCCGATGGCGTCGAGCGGCTCACGCTCGCGGGGCTCGATGAAGCCGGGGTTGCCGCCTTCTTGGAGCGCGCGGCGGGGCACTCGCTCGAGACGATGGGGCACGGCCTCGCCCACGCGGTTTACGAAGAAACCGAGGGTAACCCGTTCTTCGTCGGCGAAGTGCTGCGCCACTTGGTGGAGTCGGGCGCGCTGGTGCGGCGCGACGAGCGTTGGGCGAACGCGCGCCCGCTGGCGGAGTTCGGGATTCCGGACAGCGTGCGCGAGGTGATTGGCCGGCGCTTGGATCGCTTGCCCGGCGCGGCGACCGAGATTCTGACATTGGCCGCGGTGATCGGGCGCGATTTCGATCTCGCGGTGCTGGCGACCCTCGGCGACTACGATGAGGAGCGGCTGCTCGCCGCGCTCGAGTCGGCGGTGGCGGCGCGGCTGGTCGAGGAAACCGGCGTCGATGGCTATCGCTTCGCGCACGCGTTGGTGCGCGCGACGCTGTACGAATCCCTCGGCGAGACGCGTCGGGCGCGCCTGCACCGGCGCGTGGCCGACGCCGTCCTCGCGCGCCGTCCCGATGATGTGACCGCGTTGGCCAATCACTACAGCCAAGCCGCGGTCCGTGGCGACGCCAGCCAGGCGGTGCGCTATTGCACGCAGGCTGGCGATCACGCACTGAGCAAATTGGCCTACGATCAAGCGGCGATCTACTACCATCGCGCGCTCGACTTGCTCGGCAACGCGACGCCGGGGGATCGCCGCGAGTTGCTCGTCCGACTGGGTGGCGCGCAGCGCGACGCGGGTGACGGCGCCTATCGCAGCACCCTACTCGACGCCGCGCGCGCCGCCGCCGCCGCCGGCGATGCCGATCGTCTGGTTCGGGCGGTGCTCGCCAACACCCGCGGTTACCCGGTGGCCGGCCGCGTCGATGCCGAACGAGTGGAGATGCTCGAAGTCGCGCTGACGGCGCTCGGCCCGGCGGATAGCGCGGCGCGCGCGCGCGTGCTCGGCACACTGGTGTGCGAGTTGGCGTACTCAAACCAGTCGGCGCGCATTCGCGCGCTCGATCGCGAGGCGATCGAGCTGGCGCGTCGCCTCGGCGATCCAACCACGCTGGCGTTCATCTTCCGCACCCGCTTCGTCGCCATTTGGACACCCGATGCGCACGCCGAACGCCTCGATGCGACCAACGAGTATGTTCACCTCGCCGAGCAGCTCGGCGATCCCATCGATCGCTGGTATGCCTACTCGCACCGCTTCCACACCATGCTGACCGCCGGGGACATCGACGAGGCCGATCGCTGGTTGCGCACTCTGGAAAACCTAGATGACGATCTCTGCCAGCCGACGCAGCGTTGGGTGCTGACCCGCGACAAGTCGATGCGCGCGTTGCTGGCCGGGCAGACGGCCGAAGCCGAGCGGCTGTTCACCGAGTCGTTCGAGATCGGTCAAGCGACGGGACAACCCGACGCGCTGGCGATGTACGTCTCGCAGCTCTGGCCGACGCGGGGCGTGCAGGGTCGCGTGGCCGAGATGGAGTCGATGCTCGATCAGGTTCGCGACCGGCCGGACATGCCGCGCCAGTTCTTCGCCATGGTGTCGTACTACTATTGTGCGCTGGGTCGCACCGACGACGCCGCGCGTTTGCTGGCGAACGCGGTGGCCAACGACTTCGCCGATCATCCCTACGTGTTGACGTGGATGACCGAGATGACCTCGTGGGCGCGCGTGGCGGCGAAGGTCCACCACACCGACGCGGCGGCGGTCCTCTACGATCGGCTCGCGCCCTGGCACGACCAAGTCGAGTCGAACGGCACCACCAGCCACGGCTGCGTGGCGCTCTATCTCGGTGAGCTCGCCACCACGCTGGGTCGCTACGATGCCGCCGAATCGCACTTCGTCGAGGCGTTCGCGGTCCACGAGCACATCCGCGCCCCATACTGGCTCGCGCAGACCGAACTCGACTGGGCCGCGATGCTGCTGCAAAGACAGCAATCAGGCGATGCGGCGCGCGCGCGCCCGTTGATCGAGCGTGCGCTGGTCGCCGCGCGCACGTATGGGTTCGGCGGCGTCGAGCGGGACGCGCTGCAACTCCAGGCACGTGCGGAGAGTGCGCCAACCGCGCTCGGGGCGAGTGCCTAGTGCCGAGCATCGGAGACATCCGCGCCGCGGGCAAGAATGAACGGCGGGGCAGCGAAGGTTCTCTCTCCTGGGGGCGGCTTTGCACAAGAAGGCCCTCGATACGATCATTTCGCGATCTACTCGGGCAAACGGGCATTGGGCTCTCCAAGAGAGCACCGCTTCCCCGAGTAGCCGCACTGAGTGGAAGCCGCAGGCTTCGTATCGAAGGGCGGCGTATCGAGGGGCGGCGAACGTCTTGTGCAAAGCCCACAATGATCGCTGCGTTGGCGCTCGTGTTGAGCGTGACCGGCTGCGCGGCCCTCCCCAAGTACCAACGCGTCGACATCGTCCACCTCGATCAAGGCTGGAGTGGGACGCAGCGGCAAGCGTACTACCAGACTCCGCAAGGCACCGAGTTGTTCGGCATGCGTTACCGATGGCTGCTCGCGCTCGAACGGCCGGTTGGGACGGAGCACCTCGCCGCGCCGGAACATCTCGCGCGCTTTCGCTTCTTGACCAACGACGCTGCCGCCAATCCTGACCAACTCCCCGTCGGCTTCGCCAAGCACTTCAATCCGCAAACTGGCGAAGAGATGTTGGACGTCACCTGCGCGGCCTGCCACACCGCACAACTGAATTACCAAGGCCGCGGTATCCGCATCGACGGCGGGCCGGCACCGCACGACTTCTTCAAGTTCTTTACTGAAGTGGTCGAGAGTGAGGTCGTCACCTACTACTGGCCGCCGAAGTTCAACCGCTTCGCTCGCAAGGTCCTCGGCGTGCGATACCCAGAAGGCAAGGAACATCTGCGCCGCGAGTTCTGGAAGATGCTGTCGGGGTTTCTGTCGGAGGGATTCACCGAGTGGTACCATCACCTCTATCCGACTGCGGACGGCTTTGGGCGCACCGACGCATTGGGGCGCATCAATAACCAACTCTTCGCCACTCGGCTCGAAACACCGAAGAACTATCACGTGATGAACGCCCCCGTTCATCTGCCGCATCTGTGGGACATCTGGCGTTTCGATTGGGTGCAGTGGAACGGTTCGGTGCGCCAGCCGATGATGCGCAACATCGGCGAAGCCTTGGGGGTGCGCGCCCCGGTCGAGCTGGTTGCGGGAGGCGGGTTGCCGTTGCCACCCAGTTTCCAATCGACGGTGCGCGTGAAGGATCTCCGTTGCATCGAAACCACGCTGACGCATTTGCAGCCGCCAAAATGGCCGGAAGATATTTTCGGCCCGATCGAGCGCGCCAAGGCCGCGCGCGGGCACGACGTCTACGAGCAACACTGCGCCGGCTGTCACGCGCCTCACTCGCCGAAACCGTGCACCGCGCCGCCGGACGGTTGTCCCGATGCGCAGCCGCTCTGCTGTCCCGGCACGGACTGCGTCGCCGCCAACGAATGGTGCATGCCGCTCATCCCGCTCACCGTGCTGGGTACGGATCCGACCGCGGCGACAAATTTCGCCAACTGGTTTGCTGATGCGAGCAAACTCGATCCCGGCAACCCGAAGCTCCGCCACCTCTCAGCCGGTGAGGGGCTCGCGTATGTGGCGAACCGCGTGAAAGATCTGAAATACGACGAACTTGGCCTCGACGCGAAACAGCGCGCGGAGTTCGACGGCTTCGGCCGCAAGGCCGAAGTGCAGGCGCCGCTGGCGTACAAAGCGCGCCCGCTCGACGGCGTCTGGTCCGTCGCGCCATACCTGCACAACGGCTCGGTGCCGAATCTCTATCAACTCCTGTTGCCACCCGAGCAACGCGACATCATCTTCTACACCGGAAACTTAGAGTTCGACCCCCAGTACGTCGGCTTTCGCAGCGAACGCTTCGCCGGCGGTTTCAAATTCGACACGCGGCTGACCGGCAACTCCAACGCCGGCCACGCCTACGGCGCCACACTCAGCGACGACGAACGCTGGGCGGTGATCGAGTACCTGAAGATTCTTGGCGAGGATCGTGAGCCGACTACTTCTCCCGAACCGGCGGAGTGCACGGAGTAGGAGCGGTAACGCGCAGCCGTGTTCCTTGAGAGCGCGTTGAAAACTTCAAGCGACCGACACGCGGCAATTCCCTGCGAGTGATGCGGGAGAGGGGGTTTCTGCTTCTGCCTATGAGAACGTGCATTTTTCAAGGCCGTTGGCGCGCAGACTTCCGCTGCACAACACGTCGAGAGTTTGCCCGATGAGCGGCCGCTCAAGCTGTTGATTCCTGGGCCGTGGGTGCAGTATGGACGCCATGTTTTGCGGAGGTGCTATGCCGCGAGAACTCGCGGGGGGTTGTCGATTTCGTTCTGGCGCCGAGATGTACTTAAGCGACGTAGCGTGACTCCAGGGCAGATATGATCACGGCGACACAAACGGAAGGAGGCCCACGATACGACATCCGGTTGTCGGGATCGCTGATAAACCTCTTGATCGTCGGAATAGTGACTTACCTTCGTGACAGGTGGTTTGTCCGCCCTTTCGTGGGGGCGCTCGGCACGATCGGACTTTTCGTCGGTGGATTCCTTTTTCTCTTTTCGCCGTTCATCGCCTTTCACGACTCCGCCCGCGCTCTATCAACGCCCATGATTGCGGCAGGCTTTGGCCTTCTCATGTCCGTGATTCTGTCCGGGTCGCGATTCAACCTCTTCCTGGGTGAGCCACCCGAGGTGGCGGAGCGGAAGGAAGCTGAGGAAACGCTCGGGCAGTCTCGAGACCCATACGCTTCTCTTGAACTGGACTCGAAACGGCTCAATGAGTACTATGTCATCAACCAGTCGCAAGCGCGCGGGAGTTTCCGCTGGGCCGTCTTCGCAATGTTCTGCGGTCTGACCACCATCGTCACCGGCGTTTGGATTTTCTACCTTCGCGAAGGCACGCCGGACACGTTCCTAACCTCCCTCTCCACTGCTGCAGGTGTTGTAATCAATGTAATTTCCGGGCTCTACCTATATCTCCACAACAAGACTCAACGGCGATCCTTGTACTATTACGGCCAGCTGGTCCGCCTCCAACAACTGGGTCTGGCTATCCGCCTGGCGGAGAGTCACGACGCGATCGAGGACAAGGCCGCCGCGAAGAACCGGGTAATAGACGACATCCTTGCGATCGTCCGGTCGTCGGCAGATCGGGACAGCGCCGAGGCGGCGACGGAGTCCGGATGATTCCAAACTGCGGTGCGTATGGCCTGCGTTGCCTAACCCGCCGTTCGAGGCGACGGCGAAAAGCACGCCGCGCCTGAACGGCAAGGCGTTGAGGCTGTAGAAAAACTGCGCGGGTCGGTGTAAATCAAGGGTCAGCGAGCATCTGGGGGATGTTCGGACGGCTGAGGTGATGGGGAGGGGCGGATGGCGCGGTACAAGCCGTACAATCTGAAGCAGGCCAAGATGA